>CAZAME010000028.1:0-21209 GCA_964486445.1 uncultured Bacteroides sp.
TTGTTGGTCTTAATGGCGATGAATTTCCCCTGCCTAAGAAAGATGAGGAAGGCCCAGAGACAGTGAAGTTCACTTGTCCCGCAGCCCGTCTTGCCGGCGGCATTGACAACTCGCTCTTTGCAGTGAGCAGTGATGAATTCCGCCCGCAGATGATGGGCATATATCTTGATATTCATGCCGAAGACATTACTTTCGTGGCTACTGATACACGCAAACTTGTGAAATTCACCGACTCTAATGTACATCCCGGTGTCACGGCTTCGTGTATTCTGCCGGTAAAACCTGCTACGATTATCAAGAATATTTTCGGCAAAGGAGATGATAACCTCACTGTGAAACTCACGGCCAAGCGTATTGAGGTTGAGAATGAAAACTTTATTCTCAGCTCTCCCTTCATAAAGGGTAATTTCCCCGATTATAAGCGCGTTATACCTGAGAATAACCCCTACACCCTCACTATTGATCGTCAGTCACTGCTGACAGCTGTGCGTCGTGTCGGCATCTTTGTGGAGAGTGGCGTTGGCTTGGTGCGTTTCCGCTTGACTCCCGATCGTTTATATCTAAAATCGCAGGATAACAGCCTTTGCGTAACAGCTCGTGAAGAGGTAGCTTGTAGCTACGACGGCAATGAATTGGTTATCGGCTTCAGTGCACCTTATCTCATTGAGATACTCAACACACTTTCAACCGATGATTTCATGCTCAAAGTGAGCGATCCCGGCCGGCCCGGAGTATTCTGCCCGTCGGAAAATGCTGAGGGCACCGACCTGATAATGTTGCTCATGCCTATGGCTATCATTGATTTCTAATTAGCAGCCAAGATTATACCGATGGAGTTAAATCTCAAGAAACCTATAATATTCTTTGACCTCGAGACAACGGGGATTAACATTACCCATGACCGTATTGTAGAGATCTCGGTCATAAAGATTATGCCCAATGGTGAGGTAATGGAGCGCACTCGTCGAGTAAATCCTGAAATGCCTATACCGGCCGAGGCAACAGCTGTTCATCATATTACAGATGAAGATGTCGCCGGAGAACCAACATTCAGGATGCTTGCCAAGTCTCTTGCGCAGCTTTTTACAGGATGTGATATAGCTGGTTATAACTCCAATCGGTTTGACGTGCCAATGCTTGATCAGGAATTCCGTCGTGCCGGTGTAGATTTCGACTTTTCAGCCGCAAGAATGATTGACGTTCAGACAATTTTCCACAAAAAAGAGCAACGCACACTTGAAGCAGCCTATAAATTTTATTGCTCAAAACCGCTCGATGGAGCGCACTCGGCACTCGCCGATACACGTGCTACCTATGAGGTGCTAAAAGCTCAACTCGACAGATACCCCGATCTGCCGAATGATATGGAAAAGCTCTCTGAGTTTACTTCGCATAATCACAATGTAGACCTCATGGGGCGCCTGATTTTTAATGACAAACGACAGGAAGTCATTAATTTCGGTAAATACAAGGGGCAGCTTGCTGAAGAAGTTCTCACCAAAGACCCGGGATATTACGGTTGGATTATGTCGGGGGATTTTTCCGACAATACCAAGGCCGCTTTCACTCGTATCAAGTTAAGAACCAGAAAATAATGTCATCGTCACTGAAAGGCAAGCATATTATTCTCGGCATATCAGGCGGTATTGCAGCCTACAAATCAGCAACACTCGTGCGCTTACTGGTGAAGGCCGGTGCGGAGGTTCAGGTGATAATAACGCCTAACGGCAAGGAGTTCATAACCCCTGTGACTCTATCTACGTTGTCTGGGCGACCGGTTATAAGCGAATTCTTTACGGCTAATACCGGACAGTGGAATTCACATGTTGACCTTGGCCTGTGGGCTGATGCTATGGTTATTGCACCCGCCACTGCGTCAACAATTGCAAAAATGGCAAACGGTGTTGCCGACAACATGCTTGTCACCTCGTATCTGTCAGCCCGTGCACAGGTGTTTGTAGCGCCCGCAATGGATTTGGATATGATGGCACATCCAACAACCACGCGCAATATTGACCTGTTGCGCAGCTATGGCAATATAATAATTGAGCCTGCAGCCGGAGAACTTGCAAGTCATCTTGTCGGTAAGGGGAGAATGGAAGAACCAGAGAATATTCTGAAGGTTTTGGATAGATATTTTGAGTCGACGCAAGATCTGCTTGGCAAAAAAGTACTCATAACTGCCGGTCCCACCTACGAGCGCATTGACCCCGTGCGCTTTATTGGCAATTACTCAAGTGGCAAAATGGGATATGCAATTGCCGAAGAAGCTGCCCGACGTGGAGCTGACGTGACTTTAGTCAGTGGGCCGGTCAACATTTCAGCCCAACACCCGCATATCACGACGATAAAGATTGAGTCCGCTCGACAGATGCTTGCAGCATGCGAAGAAGCATTTGCCCACAGCGACATTGCTATTATGACAGCAGCTGTCGCCGACTATGCCCCGGCAATGTGTGCCGACACCAAGATTAAGCGTGAAAAGCAAGAAGTGCCTACCCTGCAACTTATCAAGAATCCAGATATTGCAGCATCTCTTGGTGCTGTGAAATCAGCAGGCCAACTGCTCGTTGGTTTTGCTCTTGAGACTGACAATGAGCACGCAAATGCGGTTGATAAGATAGCTCGTAAGAATCTTGATTTAATTGTGCTCAACTCTCTGCGAGATGCGGGTGCCGGCTTTGGTACAGACACCAACAAGATCAGTATTATTAATGCTAATGGCGATAAAACTGATTTCCCCTTAAAACCGAAATCAGAAGTAGCCGGAGATATTATTGATTATATAGTGGATAATTATAAATAATAAAGGCATCATGAAAACCCTCTCTCTATACATATCACGATGCGTTGTAATCATTGCTTCAATCTTGTGTGCTCTACCGCTTTCGGCACAAGAACTTAAATGTGAGGTTGAAGTCAATGCATCGCAAGTCATGGGTACCCGCACATCTGTCTTTGAGACTCTGCAGGAGGCCATGAACGACTACATGAACACCACTCACTTCACTGACGCTCAGTTTTCGCCAAACGAAAAGATTGAGTGTCGCCTGTTTTTCACAATAAAGGAATATGACGGCGAGCGAATGAGCGGTGATTTGCAAGTACAGTATACCCGACCTGTCTACAACAGCACTTACACAACCACAGTTTTCAATTTCAAGGATTCAAAGATTGAGTTTACCTATCAGGAAAACGAGCCTCTTGTTTACTCCACCAACAATATGGAGAGTCAGCTCACAGCCATTCTCAATTATTATGCCTTTCTGATAATAGCTCTCGACTTTGATACATTCTCATTACACGGTGGCGACAGATTTTACGATCGTTTGGCGCAAATAGTGCAGCAAGCGCAGTCATCAGGAGAAACCGGTTGGCGTGCATTCGAGGATACTAAAAACCGCAGCGCTTTGTTGTCTGTCTTCACCGACGCATCGACATCAGTAATGCGTGATATGCTTTATCAATATCACAGACTTGGACTTGACCAAATGTCCGTAAGTCCGGATAAGGGTCGGGAACAAATAACGGAGTCGTTGCAAGCGCTGCAGACTGTCAATTCTGCAAATTCAATGTCTGTGGGATTGTCGTTTTTTAAAGATTCAAAACTCGACGAGTTAATAAACGTCTACTCTAAAGCGCCGCAATATGAGCGCGATAAAGTCTACGATTTGCTTTACTCAATATATCCGGCCGATAATCCGAGACTTGAGAAAATCAAGAAACCCGACGAAACAAGATGATAGAATCACTACATATATCTAACTACGCACTCATTGACGAGATAGACATAGACTTTTCTGCTGGATTCAATACTATAACCGGTGAAACTGGTGCTGGCAAGTCGATAATGCTCGGTGCGCTGTCTCTGCTACTTGGAGGACGCGCTGATACTAAAGTAGTGCGCGATATCAATCGCAAGAGTGTCATTGAGGCAGTGTTTGCGATCGATAACTACCCCGGGCTGAAGGAATACTTCGCCGAAGGAGAACTTGAGTGGGATGACACTCATTGTATTCTTCGCCGAGAGATCTCGCCTAATGGCCGTTCGAGAGCTTTTGTAAACGACTCACCTGTGAATCTTGCACAACTTAATGGTGTGGCATTGCGCCTGGTCGATATCCACTCTCAGCATCAGAATCAACTTCTTGCAACGCCTGAGTATCAGTTGAGTGTAATTGACAATCTTGCAGGCACACACATTGCACTTGCCAATTACCGACAGGCATACGACGAATACCGCAAATGTCGTCGACAACTGATAGAAACTCGCGACGCTATCGCTAAAAACACGAGTGACGCCGAGTATCTACGATTTCAGTTAGATCAGCTGAAACGTCTTAATCTTCAGCCTGACGAACAAAGTGAGCTCGAGCTTGAGCGCGACACTCTCACCAATATAAGCACAATCAGGGTTTTAATTGAAGCTTTGCTTGACAACTTATCCGACGGACAGCCTAATGCGCTCAATCTTCTTGAGAATGCAATCGAACATTGTGATCGCCTCGGAGATTATTTTGATTCAGTTCATGAACTTTCTGATCGACTGGAGTCTGCAACAATTGAGATAAGAGATATAGCCGAATCGGTGCAACAGCTTAGTGATGGGTTGCAGGATGACCCCGTCAGACTTGAATCGGTTGAAGAACGTTTAAATGAGATTTACTCGCTCCAGCGCAAGCACAAAGTCGACACCGTCGAAGAACTGATCAACATTCAGAAGGCTATCACCAAAAAGTTGCGTATCTTATCTGATAGTGATGACACGCTCGACGAGCTCCGCCGTCGCATGGATAATGCGCGAGAGCGAGCTCTCACGTTAGCCGAAGAACTGTCAACAATGCGCAAAACGGCAGCCGATGCCTTTGCACATGAGCTTCGCGAAACCGCATTGCCCCTTGGCATGGGTAATCTTAAGTGCGAAATAGCCGTGCATCGCACAAAACTTGGAATAAACGGCTGTGACAATGTAGAATTTTTGTTTGCCTTTAATAAGAATCAGGCGCCAATGCCGGTGGGCATGACAGCCTCCGGTGGTGAGATTTCCCGATTAATGCTGTCCATCAAAGCATTGATTGGTAGAAAGATGCAGTTGCCATCAATAATCTTTGACGAGGTTGACACCGGAGTGTCAGGCGATGTGGCCAATCGCATGGGTGACATGATGCGCGATATTGCCCGCAACATTCAGGTTATCACCATTACCCATCTGCCGCAAGTAGCGTCGAAAGGAGATACTCAGTATAAAGTATATAAGCAAGACGATGAGCAAAAGACTACGACTCGGATACGCCGCCTTAATGAAGATGAGCGCGTGGCAGAATTAGCATTGATGCTTAGCGGAAGAAATGACGAGCCAACAGCTATTGCCACAGCACGCAAACTGCTTGACGCTGCAAAATTATAATCGAAATAACTAATTGTTCACATAATATAATCCACTTGTGGAAAGCAACGAATTTATCTTTGGAATCCGCGCTGTAATTGAAGCAATTGAAGCCGGGCGCGATGTCGACACCATTTATATAAAGAAAGATCTGCAGGGCGAACTCGCCCATGAGCTATTTGATCTCATACGCGCCCACCATCTTCCGGTGAGACGTGTACCTGTTGAGAAGCTCAATAAATTCACCCGTAAGAATCATCAGGGAGTAGTGGCTACGCTGTCTGCCATAACCTATAGTTCTCTCGGGCATATCATTCCCGAACTTTACGAAGATGGCATATTGCCACTTATTGTGGTACTTGATGGCATCACAGATGTGCGCAATTTCGGAGCCATTGCGCGTACAGCTGAGTGTTGCGGAGCTAATGCAATTGTAATTCCTGAGCGTGGTAGTGTGAGCGTGCAGGGTGATGCCGTAAAAACATCAGCGGGTGCCCTACTCCATTTGCCGGTCTGCCGTGAGCGCTCGGTTACTTCTGCTGTGCGTTTCCTCAAGGATAATGGTTATATGGTAGTGGCCGCATCAGAAAAAGCTGATTTCAACTACACACGTGCCGATTATACCGTTCCTACTGCGATCGTGATGGGTGCGGAAGATGTAGGTATACAGCCAGAGGTTCTCGCGCTCTGCGACACAAAAGTCTCAATACCGATGTTCGGACATATCGGCTCGCTTAATGTGTCGGTAGCTGCAGGCGTAATGCTGTATGAGGTTGTTCGCCAGCGTCTTGAGTCAGATCTTGAGGTTATCTGATCGACTCGTTTATCGAGTCGCCTTAAAAGAAATCTTTTTGAAAAGGAATATAGGCATGGTTGCACCGATGACCATGCCTATTATTATGCACAGGCAGGTGAAACCATTAAACGTAAACAGATAGAAGTAATGCTGAAACTGCTGTTCACCGCTACCTAAAATACACATAACCAAAGCTCCGAATGCTCTGTATGCATATACACCGGGAATCATAGGCAATAGTGCCGGGAAGAGACATGTCTCGGCCGGCATACGCACCAACGGAGAAGAAAATACAGCGAGTACACCGACAATAAAAGCAGCAATTGTTGAAGCTACCACTATATGGATATGAAGACCGGAGTCTGACATAAGCACAAATCGCAGCGAATGCCCCACAGCTGCGAGGATCGCGCATATAAGATATGCCCATTTGGGCGGTCGGCTTATAGCTGCAAAACCAACAGCTGCAATCGCGGCAAACAAAGCATCAAGTAGTATCTGGGACAACATGGCGTATACTATTATGAGTTAAAACATGCCAAGATGCATTAACAGCATGCCGGCACACAAACCTGCTGACAGGCATGCCGTGATAACAGCTGCATCTATAAATCGACTTAGTGCACAGATATAATGCCGATACAGCATGTCGCTGAATGAATTGAGAAAAGGGATTCCGGGGACAAGATATAATACACTCGTTCCAACCGATAGTGCAGGGGTTGAGCCTAAAGCAAAGAGCGCGTCCGTGGCACCGAGCACTGTCGATACGAAAGCACATATAAATGTTATAAACCGATAATCCATCTTCCGCGCTGTAAGCTGTTGCTTGAGGTAAAAACCGGCTACTGTTGCTATGAATACGCAGGCCATAGCCACCCAATCGCCACCAAACAGTCTGCAGAACGAAGCATTTGCCGCACCGACAAGCAGCGGAAGATACGGCAACGGATGATCTTCAGCGAGGATCAGCCGGTACAACCGCTCCATTTCTATAAACGAGATCTTTCTGTCAGCAATAGCCCAACTCAAGCGACTGAGTCGCGTATTAACATTGAAACTTATTGGGCGCGAAGGCACTGCAGACACGTAAGTAAACATTGTTTCGTCGCACAAATCCTTTACCGTCATTTGCAGATGGCGAGGCATAATTGAGAAATCTACCTTCATATTGAATGCCTCAGCTATGCGGCTCATATTACGCTCCAGGCGAATGCAAGTTGCACCACAGGCAAGCATTGTGGCGCCATAATCCGAGAGAAAGAGGCATATCTCTTTTGCGGTCGGTTTATCAAGATTAGTCTTGCATTTCTTCATAGGCCTGATTGCTTGGCTGCCGCGCGTCACCTGGTATAAATAACTCCTCTCGCTCAGAACCAACCGAAACAATACTCCGCTTGGCCTGATGCTTCTTATGCGATTTTACTATCCCGTCAATGATAAAATCAATTCCAAGCATCCCCACGATACACATCCAAGTTATTAAAGGCAGACTCATAATCAAGTTGATTTTTAAATTTAACTTTATTATACAACAATTATGGGCAAGCTATGTTTTTATACTCAATAAATATGTCTCATATAATTCAGAATATCACCTGAAGTACATTTACAGAGCAAAATTTACATTGCGGATGTTTGTTGTTGAGAAGAGGCGGTCAAGGTAACCATTGGCAATAAACTGCTCCGGAGTAATGCTGTGGAGGTGTTTATCATCAATCAGAGCAATTCGGTCGCAGAGTTTAACCGCTATATCAAGTTCATGCGTTGAGAAGATTATGCATTTCTGCTGCCTATGAGCAAGCTCTACAAGCAAATTCACAAGTTCATACCTGTTAGGCATATCGAGGAAAGAGGTCGGTTCATCTAGCAAAATATTATCAGTATCCTGCGCTAATGCACGAGCTATCATGATTCGCTGACACTCACCATCGCTCATGCGATCGAGAGTGCGATCAGCAAACTCGGTCATGCCTACCTGAGCAAGAGCATTATCCACTATCTCCATATCTTCATGGCGAAGCTTTCCAATCCAATTGGTATACGGAGCACGCCCCATAGCAACTACGTCGCGGCATCGCATATTGCTCAGGCGCGTGCGCTCGGTGTTGACAAAGGCAAGTTTACGAGCTGCTTCTGCCGGAGTAAGGCTAAGCACATTATCACCATCAAGATATATTTCTCCCTTATAATGTCTGTTTAGGCCTGCCATCGCACGTAGCAAAGTAGATTTTCCGCTGCCGTTTCGCCCGATAAGCGCAGTGACAATGCCGTTAGTGAAATCTACATTTGCATCATTCAGTAGTGTTCTCTTGCCGAAGCCTATATTTATATCGCGAAGTGTTATCATATTACATCACCGGTTTCTTAAAACCACCCATACTACAACAGGTATTCCCAACAGAGCCGTAACTGAATTGATCGGTATAGTGAAATATTTTGAAATTATATCACACAGCAACAGCACCGCAGCTCCCGACAGGATATTGCCCGGAATGAGTATCCGGTGTGCGCGCTCATTGAATATCATAGCTGTGACATGAGGAATTGCAAGGCCTATAAAACCTATTGGGCCACAAAAAGCAGTTACTGTTCCCGCAAGCAATGTCGTTGACAAGAACAAAAGGACATTAGTGCGACGCAGGTCAAGTCCCATGGTTCGTGCATAGTCATTACCAAAAAGCAGCAGATCGAGGGGCTTGATGCAGAACACAGCTAATACAAGACCTATAACAACAGCTCCACCAAGCATAGGTAACTGCGATGCCGATGTTTCGCCGAGAGATCCCATAGTCCATATCACAAAAGCCTTGAGCGAATCATCATTGCTCAAATACTGAAGAACCTGCACAATAGCACTCACCCCTGAGGAAAACATCATTCCAAGAATGAGAATGACCATGATATCGTTGATCCTTCGCGATGCTAATACGATCATAGTGAGTACAAGCCCTGCCCCAACCCAAGCCGCACCGGCCATGCCTAAAGACGATGGAATTACCAGTCCTCCCAACAACGGAGATCCAAGTACAAACAAAGCAACTCCAAGTGATGCTCCCGAACTGATGCCAAGTACGTATGGACCAGCAAGTGGATTCCTGAACAATGTCTGCATCTGCTGACCACTGACGGCCAATGCAGCCCCGGCTATTACAGCAACAACTGCTTTAACAAGACGAATGTGAATAATAATTTTTCTCATTGACTGCGAGCACTCGCCACCGGTCAACGCAGCAAGGACACTGCGCAATGGTATATCTACCGCACCGGTTGTCATGTCAATAACAAACAGAGCAACCACTGCCACAGTCAGTATGATAAAAACTATTTTAGTACGTCTTCTCGTCATTCTTGCAATTGTTTATAATACACAGCCTCATGGTCGGGCACAAGCTCGGGATGCAATATCTTCACTAAGTCAAGCAAAACTACGTCGGGATGCACAACAGCGCTCTCAAAGAAATCATTGCCACCACCGGCTGTTGCGCGCTTGTTATTTGCAAAAACACGGCCCTCATTACCTAAAACCGGAGCATCAGCAATTTTGGGCATGGCCTTCCTGATCTGCCTAAGATTAGAAAAATCAGTAACATTGAGCCATACATCAGCCTCGTTCATCAATAAACAGGCCTTTTCCATGTCTATAGGCCGGGAACTGCTGCCGGTATTCTCGGTAAAAAGGTAACTCCCGCCGGCATCGTCAATCAGTCGCACCATATAACTTGATACCGGTGGTAAAAACCAGCTGTCGCCGTATGGAGTGTTAAGCATTACATGGGGCTTTTCAATTGTAGCCGACTTCACAATATAACGCACATTGTCATATCGCTCAGGGATAGAATCAAATATCTGCGAAGCCGCCTCGCGCATACCAACTATTTCACCTAATGGTAGCATCCATTCGGCTTTGCCTGCAGGAGACTGCTCAAGATAGTCTCCTATATAAATATATGGTATTTCCAGTTCGCGCAATTTACCTTCCATGACACTCGCGCTTCCGACACCATACAACAATACGATGTCGGGCTGAAGCGAGAGTAATTTTTCGTAATTAACATTACCTTCAAATCCGACATCACCTATTTCATCGCGTCGTTTTTGTATATCGGGGTTTGCGATGTAGTCAATCCCCGATACTCCAACTACACACTCTGATGCACCGAAAGCATCAAGCAAAGCAATGTCTGTTGATGACATAGCCACGACTCGTGATGCGTTGCCATGTAGTACGCTACCGTCAAAATTCTCGGGAATTTCTTCATCATTCCGGCATATCAGCAACCGCGTGACAACGCTGTCGGCTCCCTGCCATGGATTGCGGACCTCGATGACTGTGCTCTTGCGCCCCGGGGCTCCAAGTATCATGAAATTCTGTGCATACTTTGGTACATAGAGAGTATCAGTAAAGTCGGTGTGGACACTACCCTTTCCAGCGCAACTCTGGAGTATAGTTGTCGTGCATAGCAAACACAATAATATATGTAAAGCAGATCGCATATTATTATTTTCTTGAGAATTTTGGAGTTATACTTATAAAGAACTCGAAATTAATGCCTGGCATCGGTCGTGAAAGCACTGATAGATATTCTTCATTAAATAAGTTATTTACAGCAAGTTTAAGCGACATATCCAAAGGCTTAAACTTAAAGTTTTTTTCCACAGACACACTATTCATATAATAATCCGGCAGATAGCCTGACACCGATGACTCGTTGCTCGACATCGTATATCTGCGGGAATAATAGCACCACTTATACAGCAGACTCCAAGTGCGCCATGTCAAACGACCGACCATTGAAGCCGAATGGCGTGGCACGTATGGCAACTGTCGTCCAACTGATCTGTCGGCATCTGACACTGCTCTACCTTTATCTATTGATGGTGTGAATGAGTATGACGCAGTTAGGTCAAGATTTAGTTGTTGTGAGGGTATCCACTGAGCATTTAATGCAGTTTCAACACCATAGGCATGTACTTTGCTTACATTATGTGGAGAGAAGAAACCTTTTGTCGTTGGTAACCATATAATCCAGTCAGTAATGCTTGAATCAAACCAATTAATATTACCACCTATTTTCATGCAACCTCCTAATGCAGTATTCATTGATAAGCCGACATCGTATGTAAAACCTTTCTCACTCCTGAGATCAGGATTACCTCCCGGCAAAAAATACAAGTCATTAAGCGAAGGTGCCTTATAATTTCGTGAAACAGATACTTTAGCCACCAGATTGATGCTCTTGACAATAACACCGTCTACGAAGAAAGCGGGTATAATCTTGGCAAACTTATCTCCGTACATTTCCTGACGCAATACAGTCGACATGCCCAATCGGTCGGTGGGCTGCCACTTTGCCGATACAGCACCAGAGAGTTCCAGTCGCCCCTTGTCATATCCAATTATGCCTTTATAGCCGTCAGACACAATTACGTTGCGATCCTTACTACGCACAAGCTGTTGATGAGCAGATATATTTGCTGTTAACATCCATTGAGCCGAAGGATGAATTTCAAAGTTTCCCTGAGCATAAATTGTATTGACATTGCTGCGCGAGCGAGTCATTATAGCTCTATTCCCTTCTGAAATCTCGCGATTGTAATCGTATGCAAGCCATGTGTAGTTGTATCCTGCATTTATCGATGTCCGCCATTTGTCTGCTGCATGATGCCACGACATCACTGCGCGCAGAGTGTGATCGCGTTGGCGATTTTCAAAATCTGCCGGATCTCCGTAATCAGTACTTATGAGGGGCAGTTCTCGGTTTGAGTTAATATACCATACACTCAGCCCCAGTCTGTCACCTCTTAGATTATCATAGTATATGTCCTGCAGTACATGAAAATCTCGGAAAGCACCATTGCGGTTGCGCTCAGTCGGATGATATTGACCGATTATATTATGCTCATCATCATATATGTTGAGTTTCTTGTCATGATTTACAAATTTGAAATCATTTGGTGAAGATGAATACACGGCTCTTGTCGATAACGACCAATGTTTATTGGCCCAGGTAAATCGCCCGAATTCATCAAACGTGCTGAATGACCCAATTCCTTGAATGTATTGGGCACCAAAGCCTTCCTCTGTGACCGGGGACGTTGAAAGAGATACGGCGCCACCGAGTCCGCCCCCCGTTTCGTTTACAGAAGATGTGCCGTGCAGTATACCGGCTTTGTCTATGAAGTAAGATGGTATGGTGGAAAAGTCAGTTGTTCCAAGCATGGGATTGTTTATATGCATGCCGTTCCAGCTAACCTGAGTATGCCCTGGTGAAGTGCCACGGAATGATACTGTAGACAGTGTTGCACGGCCATAACTTTTGACAAAAATAGAAGAGTTGTATGCCAAAACATCTGCCATAGATAAAGCTATATTCTCTTTTAATGCTATTGAATCAAGCACTGTCTGCTCCACGCCGATCTCTTTCATTGGTCGTCGGGCTGTCACAATTACTTCACGCATACTGTGTGTCTTGATGTCTTCAGCATTTGCAGGCACAAATGAAGATACCAGACAAACAAGAGCAAGAAAATTCCTTATCAACTTATCCATGCCTATTATTTCCAACAAAATCCTCCGGGTGTGACTCCGACATTAAAATTACAGATCTCATCACCTTCCGGTGTCAAGCGGTATATAACACCCGATTGCTGGTAATCAAGTGCATCAGCAATATATATTTCTGAATTGACTGGATTTACCGTAATAGCATAAAAATTTGATATGCCCGATGCGCCGGCTTTTACCAGAGGCCTCAGGGGCAAGCGGTTGGCAGTAACATCCATGCTCCATAGGTCATTATTAATCCAGTATAATTTATCACCTGCTCCATTGAGTTGCAGATCAGAAACGATATCACCTTTACGGAAGCGGAAAACACGCTCCACTGAGAATGTCGCCGCGTCAAGCCGACATAATGTAGGAGCTTCATAACCTATAGGATTTCCTTCATATCCGCCATCAGTCAAAACCCAGAGTTTTCCATTTCGGTCAAGGCAGATATTGCGAGGCTGCACCCCGATCTCCATTCGATCAACAACTTTGTCTGATTCTGTGTCAATCTTTAATATACTGTTCTGATAGCTCCAGCAGTTGCAATAGACATATTTCCCAAACTGTACCATCTGCTCGGTTGACGCTGTCTCCGGAGCCATATCGTCAATTGTTATATATCCTGAAATAGAATAGTTGCTCGGATTGATGATAAATATGCGGTTATCCCACAATTGGCTGACGTATGCTTTTGTGTTATCTATGAAGTGGATATATCGTGGAGAGGTGAAATTTTCAATGCGCCCGACTTCCTTGAAGGTATTCTTGTCTATCGCAAATAATATATGGGAATTATTCACTGCCACCCAAGCTAAATCGCCATGCATAGTCATGGAATTGGCAACATCACCAAGTTTAAAGCCATTAGCTCGAAAAAACACCTCATTCTGCACTAAATCTGCAGAGGGATCATAAAAGCTGAGCGAGGCATTGCTATACTGAAAATTACCTTCATTAAAAATAAACAGACCGTCCCCTGCTATGTCGAAATCCTCAAGATCACGGCCATAATCCCACTCCATGCAACTACTTAGCCACACTAAAACCAACGGTAGAATTATTTTGCATAAAGTCTTCATTTACCGATCTTTTTGTTTGTTATATTGCAATCTACGAAGTCTCGTACCTCTGTTGAGACTTCACCCACAACTGGAGCCTTAGCCTGACTGCCTGATTGCACCTTTATAAAATCAATATACTTAAGTGCTATCGGATCTCCGTTAGCTAAGCATGCATTTGCAATATTAAAACCGGTATACTGACCGTCGAGCCCTTCAACAGCATCAGTCCCAATATTATCTGCGTATCCAAATCCATAGGGTGGCAAATTCCACACACTGTACGCTGCATCATAATATATTTTAGGCTCTAACAACGTCCCGCAAAGTGTGTATGAGTCAGTCGGGATCCAAAGTGGATAGTAATAATCCTGCCGGTGAAACGATGACATGTAATCGACTTCACCAAATAAATTATCACAATCCAGCCAGCTAACTGACATTCGTGGTGCCTCGGGCTTGAAATACGTAACTTTATAACTTCTCCGAGCCGTCTCTGATCCGGCAAGTTCATACCACTCATCATCAGGTATGCCATTGCCGTTAACGTCTTGCATAACCCATACAATACCCGGCTCATTACTACACCTGTGTCCCTCTGACTCAATGAAAGAATTCCCGGCAATTGCAAAATCGATGCCTTCAGAATTATGCCTGATACTATGGTCAAAACCGACAATAATATAGCCGCCAAATGCGCCGAGGCTTATCTCATTTCGCAACTTGAGTTGTTCGTTTGCCCAAGCTACAGCTGTCGCATGCGATGATTCAGCACCTTGCATAATCGGAAGATTTATAAACTGCCCGGGAGCAGGAATCCACTCATATACGTCGCTCAATGATGCTTGTGATATGGCAGAAGAAGCTCGGAAACGATCGGCCTCAGTTGCAGCCACACATTCAATCAGCACTGTTGCTTCAGCCGACATCGCAGCACGCGATAGATTTTTCGAAATAGCTTTAGATGTATCCGACGCACCGGCCGTCACAGTAACTGTTACTACAAAAATGCCAGGAGACTCAGGAACAAACAGATATTCCGGAGCAGTGCAATCAGTAGGAGCGCCATCAATGCTCCACGAAAATTGAGGATCAATAAAGCCTTCTACTATAGGAGCGAGAAACACCGGCCTGCCAACAAATGTATAACGTTGAGGGCTATTTTGCATCAAGGAAGGCGTAGGAAAATTAACTATACAATCAAGATGCTCTACAACCTCGACAATAAACTCTTTTTCCGCACGACCGTCTTCATTCTCAGCTATGACTGATAATTTATAATTGCCTGTCTCAGATGCACGAAATGTGAAAACTGGTAAATTTCCTGCCAATTCATCATCAATATACCATGTCACTGCAAATTCGGGTAAATCGGCATGTTGATAGTCTGGAGCAAACACATAGTCGGTATTGACTTGGATCTTTAATCCGTCAGGCGGCAATTGCATAGATATCACCGGAGGAGTTAGTTCAAGCACATCTATACGAATGTCTTCCTCTGTGCGACCAGCTTTATTGGTTGCTGAAACTGTGTAATAAAACTCACCGACCTCATTAAATGTGGCTGTAAACTCCGGCCCGGTCGCTATAACTCTTCCATCACAAATCCATTGAATATCCTCCGGCAGCACATACTCAAATTTGGGTGCTACTGTCACACTATGGCCTACTTTAGCTGTATATATACCATATTCATCATCGAGTTGTATCAACGGCTTGCGCACATCAGTCGTAAATACATCATCTTTGTTGCAGGCACATAGCACTGTCTGCAACAAGATGATAATGAACAATGTGTATTTATGACTCATGAAATGCTATATTTTAGCAGACTCAAAAAACTGCCTGCATCGCAAAGTTACAACTTTTTTACTTAATTATATGTCATTGGTTGGCGATGTATGCGCATTAATTGGTGAATAATTATGACTCTACAAAATTTATTACTTTTATATAAAGTTTAAGCATTTATGCGTACCTTTGCACAGTAAATGCTCCTCACTTAACTAAAGCACACTAAATCAATCAAATTCAACAATTAGCTACTATGAAATTTAGACCATCAACAGGAGTCCTGTTGACCGCTGGACTTATTTTATCGGCATGCGTAGACAATGACTATGACCTTTCGAAAGACATAGACATGAATGTCACAGTTGGCGGCAACATCACAATTCCTGCAAGTAGTACTGAAAAGTATACTCTATCGCAAATTCTCGACCTTGGCGAGAATAGTGTAATAACTCCTGACGGACAGCTATATGGTCTTTCGCAAGGAGATTACATTTTAGTAAAGGAAGGTAATACTTCACCGTCGCACTTCGAGATCGACAAGGTATATATCACTGACGTTAAAGCCGAGGACACTCATGTCGAGGCTGATATAGTTGGCACCGGCAATTCTGCAAATTCTGTTAAGTTGCAGATCAAGGATATGATAAACAAAATCGAATTCAGAGAAGACAATGTCGACCGTCAGATTGTGAGCCTGAAAAGAATAGAAGGTGAAGTAGACTTCACATTCTCCTTGAGTTTCGAGTCTACATCGAACAATATCGGTGACATAACAATCAACCGAGGCTTCACTATTTCGTTTCCTCAGGAATGGATTCTAACTGATAAATCCTCAGGAATGCCTGTAACTCTACGAGACGACAATACACTTATTTTCACAGGCGACAAAACCATAGCCCCCAATAGTTCGGCTGATCTTAAATTTACTGTTTCAGCAATTGATCTCACAAAAGCACCGCAAGGACAGGGCCTTTATGAACCGGGGCACCTTTATGTCAACGGTGCGATTGTTTCAGAGGGAGACATCACATTATCAAACGGCTCTCTCGCAGCCGGACAATCTGTTAAAGTGACTGTGAAGGCAACTCCTATAGTCGGAGATGCGGTCATTAACTCATTTACCGGCATCGTTAACCCCGATATCAATATTAATTCCACAAGTTTTGAAATCACCGATGTGCCCGATTTCCTGAAAGAACCCGGAAATAATCTTGATGTGGAAAATCCGGCTATTTATCTGACAATAAATAACACCTCTCCTGCTGAAGTAGAGCTTAATGCAACACTTACAAGCAAATTCAGCAACGGAGATGCTGATGCTACAGTTAAAGTTGGTAGTCAAAACGGCACATCACCCATAGTAGTCAAAGGCAACTCTACCACCCGCCTATGTCTGTCGCGCACTGGTGAAGGCACCTTGCCTGGTGTGACGAACGTGAAAGTGGCTAATCTTGGAGACCTGCTCTCTGCTATACCGGAGAGCATTGAAATGTCAGATATCAAAGCGAGTGTATCGCAAACCACCGATTACACTGTAAAGCTCGGCACAAACTATGGGTTTGAGCTCAATTATGAAATAGTAGTGCCCCTCGCCTTTGGCCCTGACCTGAAATTCAACTATAACACGACTGACGAAGGATGGGATGAAGAGCTTGACAAATATAACTTCTCTCAGGTCGACGCAGAAATAAATGTCATAAACACAATCCCGCTCGACATGGTGCCTACTGTCCGTGCACTTGACCGTCGTGGTAACGTCATTAATAATATTACTGCTACGGTTACCGGCAAAGTCAAGGGTGGTACAATATCAGCGCCAAGCACATCTACGCTTACTGTTAAGCTGGTATCAACCGCTGAGAATATCGGAGACCTCGACGGTGTGCAATTTGAGTTTGATGCCACATCCACTCCTGGACTTGTGGGCACACCGCTCAACATCAATCAGTATCTCCAGTTTACGGATATCCGCCTCAAGCTCTACGGCGGTATCGACATCGACTTGAATTAATCATTGCTTAATCTGACAATTGCAAAATGAAAAATATAAAACTACTGGCTGTATCGATTGCCTGTCTGGGAGCGGCGACAATCTATGCTCAAGATGCTGCCCGCTCGGCATATTTTCTCGACGGTTATTCACAGAGGCATCAGCTTAACCCTGCTTTTTTAGGCGAGCGGAATTATGTGTCAATGCCTCTCCTCGGCAATTTAGGGATAAACACCATGGCTAATATCGGTGTCAACACATTCCTCTACAAACTGCCCGACGGTCAACTCACTACTTTCATGAACAAGCAGGTGAGCGCCAACGAATTTTTGGGCAATATTAACTCTCATAACAATCTGTCATTTAACACAAACATGACACTGCTCGAAGCCGGATTCAAGGCTTTTGGCGGATATAACACAATCACCATTGGCACGCGCACCGACATCGGCCTCAGTCTGCCAGGTGGTCTGTTTAAATTCATGAAGCTTGGACAGACGGGCGAATATACAAAATATAATTTTAAAGATCTCACAATCGAGGCCAATGCAATGGCTGAAGCAGCACTCGGTCATGCACACCGCATTAATGATAAAATCACCGTCGGCGGTAAGCTCAAAGTCCTCATGGGGCTTGGCCACGCATACGCTAAAATTGACCGCATGGATCTGGTAATGAGTGATAATACCTGGTCAGTAACGGCAAAAGGACAGCTCAACCTCGCTGCCGGATCGGGTCTTTATGTTCCAACAAAAGCCGAAGCCGGCAAGCATTATGATAATCCCGGACAGGCAGATGAGATTGAGTGGAACGATATCGACTACAAATCTTTTGGACTGACCGGTTTCGGTATGGGACTTGACATGGGTGTTACATGGCAACTTCTTCCTGATCTGCAGCTCTCGGCCGCTGTGCGCGATCTTGGCTTTATGCATTGGAGTAATGCAGTGAGAGCTACCACTCCTGACAAAGCCTGGTCTTTCGACGGCTTTAAGGAGATTGCACTCGATAGTGATATGCCTGGTTATGAGGAAAACAAGATAGGTCAGCAGTTAGACGACATGTGGGATGATCTTGAAGACATGATAAACTTCAGAAAGACATCCGATAAGGGCTCTCGCAACACAGCACTTGCGGCCACAGTGCATCTTGGGGCTGAGTATTTGATGCCTTTCTACAAGAAACTCACAGCGGGTGCACTCATCACAAGTTGCTTCAACGGTCCGTTCACATGGTATGAAGGCCGAGTATCTGCAAATGTAAAACCTGTTAAATGGTTTGATGCCACACTCAACTATGCCCTGTCTTCCTTTGGCTCATCTATGGGATGGATGATAAACTTCCACCCCAAGGGATTCAATTTCTTCGTAGGCACAGACCACCAGTTCTTCAAGATCACGCCTCAGTTCGTTCCTGTTGGCAATGCCAATTTCTCATTTAATATGGGTATAAATTTCACCTTCGGGTCATAAGCGAAATATAGTATATCAAATATTATTATCAGAGAGCGGGGTGGAAAATTTAACTCCGCTCTCTGTTGTTTTAAACAATTAAGCTCTTGCGGGCGTTTTTATGTTAAGGTATAATAAGTAGTTTCAACTATTCAGTATTCTTATGAAGACGATAAACGAATATATAGAAAAGTCCATCCGGGAAAATTGGGAGCGGCTTGCAATGTCGGATCTCGGCGCAGGTGGAGTATCATTTCAATATCGCGATGTCGCACGCAAGATAGCTAAGCTGCATCTGCTTTTTAAATACGCCCATGTGGAGAAAGGCGACAAAATCGCTCTGTGTGGCCGCAACTCGTCACAGTGGTCAGTTGCTCTTCTTGCCTGCCTCACATACGGTGCAACGGCTGTGCCGATTCTCCACGATTTTACGGCTGAGACGGTGCACCACCTTGTCAATCACAGCGATGCAAAACTACTCTTCACAGACTCAACTACATGGCAGCGTCTTGACCATACAAACATGCCTCATATAAAGGGTGTGCTTCTGTTGTCGGACTATTCACTGCTTGAATCGCGCAGCGAAAGGCTCACTAATGCCCGACTCCACCTTAATGAATATTTCGGCAAGGAGTATCCCGAGCGCTTCACTCCTGCAGATGTAACGTATTTCAAGCCAGATGATGAAGACATAGCTTTAATCAACTACACCTCAGGGTCCACCGGATTCTCGAAGGGTGTCATGCTACCCTACCGCAGTCTGTGGAGCAATATCCAGTTTACTGTTGATCATTTGAAATTTTTGCATCCTGGTGATAATATTGTGTGTATGCTTCCGCTCGCACACATGTATGGCTTGGCAATAGAAATGCTTCATCCTTTCATCAAAGGTTGCCATATATACTTTATCACTCGCACTCCCTCTCCTAAGGTCATCTTAGACGCATTCGCCATAGCACGACCTAAACTCGTGATTGCCGTGCCGTTGATTATTGAGAAAATCATGCGTTCACGAGTAATGCCTCAACTCGAGAAGCCCATAATGAAGCTTCTGCTGCATGTGCCCGTCATAGATAGCAAAATTCTTGATAAAGTGCGCCACAAGATACTTGAAGCTTTCGGAGGCAATCTGCATCAACTGATTCTGGGAGGCGCGCCACTCAATCCCGAGGTTGAGAATTTGCTACGTCGCATACACTTCCCTTACACCGTTGGTTATGGCATGACAGAATGTGGCCCCCTCATTGCATACGAGCCATGGGAGTCTCAACGCCCCGCTTCATGTGGCCGACTTGTCGATGGCATGGAAATGCGCGTTGATTCACAAGATCCGACAAACATCCCCGGGGAACTATATGTCAAGGGGCGGAACCTCATGAAAGGATATTATAAGAATGATGATGCTACGGCTGAGGTGATGAACAAAGACGGTTGGATGAATACCGGCGATATCGTCACCGTCGACAAAGATGGATACATATATATTAAAGGGCGGTCTAAAAACATGATTCTCGGCCCATCGGGGCAGAATATATACCCTGAAGAAATCGAGGCAAAGCTTAATGCCTTGCCACTTGTCTCCGAAAGCATTGTCATTGATCGTCATGAAGATGACGGCAAGAAATTGGTGCTTATTGCACTCATTCATCCGGATATGGAAGAAGCTTCGGCCGAGGGACTCACGCACGACCAGCTCTACAAAATTATGGAGCATAATATCAAGGAACTCAACGACATGCTACCGTCGTACAGCCGTATATCTCGCTTCAAAATTTTTGAAGAAGAGTTTGAAAAGACACCTAAACGTTCTATAAAGAGATATAAGTATAATGATGCTTGACAAGATCATGGCATTTATTCATCCTGTCAGTCGCGCTTGCGTGACTGACATTTTTTTATCCAATATCTGACATAATCGGATATTTTCATGTCCGGTCAACCTTTTTGGCACAACATTTGTTTCTTAGTTGATGACACGGATGAAATCAAGTCTGATGTCACCGTAGAATATACGACAATAATAAATAATTAAACAAATAAAAACTATTTTCAATTATGGGAAAAATTATTGGTATTGACTTAGGTACAACTAACTCCTGTGTGGCAGTTCTTGAGGGTAATGACCCTGTTGTAATTCCTAACAGCGAAGGCCGCAACACTACGCCTTCGGTAGTAGCCTTT
>CAZAME010000029.1:0-19816 GCA_964486445.1 uncultured Bacteroides sp.
AGCAGCCATGATCTGCTCGTCGCTCTTGCCGATAACGTTTACAGAAGCGGCGATGCGGGAGTAGCGGAGCTGGGGCAGGATCTGGTCGGCGAGCTGATCGAAAACAGAAGCGAGGTTGCGGATTTCTTTCTCGCGCTGCTCGGGATCCTTATACATTGTAAGAACAGAGAGGATGAGGTCCTTGTCCTGGATGTTGCTTGCGGCAACGAGCTTCTGGAAACCTTCCCAGTCTTCTGATGTGAACTGAGCGGTGAGATCATTGAAAGAGATCTTGTCCTTGTTCATCCAGTTGGTCATGTAGTCCATGGTGTTCTTCTCACGCTTCTGAGCGAGCTGCTCGTTGAACTCGAGCGAACCGTCGGGCGAAGCGTAGCTGTGGATGTTGATATCCTCGATCACACGGTTCTCGGCGCTGTTGGCTTCAACGATCTGAGCGCGGAGGTCATCCATCTGCTTAGAGTTGAGCTGATCGGGGCGGAGGTTAGCCATGTTGATGAGGAAGCGGATATCAGCTGCATACTTCTCGTTGATGATGCGCTGATATTTGTCGGGAGCGATAGCGGGTGTAACGGTACCGGCATTGGCGAGGGTTGCGGTGGCGATGACGCCGTCGGCAACTTTCACACGGGGAAGAGCATACTGCTTGTTGCCCTGACGAACATCGAAGTCAAGATAAAGCTCGCTCTTTGCCATTTCGGGCTGATAGTTATACATAACGGGAATGGTGACGGTGGCACCGTTGTCATAAGAAATAACGGGGTTGTTGCCGCGCACCTTCTCGCCCTGGAATGAATAGGCCTGAGAGGCTACTTCCTGAGAGCCGAATACGAGGTAAGGAGTAACGGTCACCTCGGCGTTCTTAACGAAGAACTTAGCGGGAACGTTGGCAGTGATAGTGGCGGGAACACGCTCGCCGACTACCTCGAGGGGGTTGGGGTTAACTGTGAAGTTATCGGCTACGAACTGGCCGAGCTTCTTGCCGCAAGACGTCAGGGCGAGTGCTGCACTGAGCGCCAGGGTGTAAGTCAATTTACGGTTCATAATAGATTACTGATGAATGTTGGTTTGATTAGTTGAAAGCAATGATTTTGTGTGCGCCTGCCGGGGCAGGTATTGCAGGATGACAGCAGCCGCAGCGTCGTGTGGGGAGAGAAGCCGGTCCGTCGGTACTGCATGTCGCGAACTACAATTGCGCACAATACGGTAAATTCGCTGCAAACTTACTCAAAAAAAACGTGATAGCCACATTTTTTAATCATTATTTTTTCTCCCGGCGGCAAAAAACTCAAAAAAGGCAAAAAACAAGCAACCGTGTGCCTGCACAGACTTGCTGCGCAGACACACGGCGGTGTGTTATAATACGTTTAAGTGTGATTTATTAGCAGACTGCTATCAGATGACGCGGGCAAGAGTATAGTCGCCGGGAACAACCGGAGCCTCAAGATCACTGCCGAGCATTGTGAGAGAGCCGTCGGCATTTACACGGAAGTTCATAGCTTCATTGCCAGGGACTACCGACGAGAGAGTGACTACTGTGACAGAATCGACAACCTTGCGCGATACTGTGCCGCTGTCGAGATATACATTTCCGGGAGCGGGAGCGCCTATATAGTCAGTGCGCAGAGCGTATGAGCCGACTTCACCACGACCGGGCTCTACAACCAGACGATACTGTGCGCCTTCAGCGTCAGCAGCAGGAAGCAGACCCTGATAAAGAACAGGATAAGGGCATACACAGCCGGCGCATGCATCATCGGCTACTTTTTCGGTAACAGTGTCGGTAGTAGTATTGGTGCAGGACATGGCCGACACAAGTGCGAGAGCCGATGCGGCAAATAATAATTTTTTCATAATCGTTGTGCTTATATTTGTTTTGATTAAAAATTTCTGTTTGTGCATATACTGATATCTACAACGTCATGCCGATCAAAAATGTTCGCAGAGGCGATTAAAAATTTTTTACAGCTTTCTTAATTGTTATTTTATGTTAATATATAGCATTTTTATGCGCCGTAGTCTTGACAATTTAAATATTATGCCTAACTTTGCATCAGTTTTTCATGGTATTAGATTTAAGGTAAGAAGATTATTCGTCGTGATGACGAGTAATTTTTTTTGCCTTAATGAAAACAATCATCCCCCATACACAATTTTTATATTTACTCAGTGTTTTTAAGAACCTCACACCGTCAAGGTTCTACTGATAATTACTACCTTTGCAGGTGGACTTTTACATATATATTATATAGGTGTAATCGTCTCACCTCATAATAAGACAAACAACACGCAGAATGAAGAAAATATTTATACCATTGCTGGCCGGGGTTGCTCTTGCAGCAGGATTGTCGGCTCCTGTTAACGCCGACACTGCCAGCGACAAAGCGTCGATCAGTCGTAATCTCGACATTTTCACGTCGATTTACCGCGAATTGCAGACCAACTACGTAGACTCCATAAACGCCGATAAGTCTATGACAACTGCCATCGCGGCCATGCTCAACGACATCGACCCATACACCGAATATATATCGGAGTCGGAGCGCGAAGACTTCCAGACAATTGCGTCGGGAGAATATGCAGGTATTGGCGCCCTGATAATACAGCGCGACAACAAAGTATATATATCTGATCCCCAAGACAATGCCCCGGCTAAAAAGGCAGGGCTGCTACCTGGCGATCTCATCGTGGCTATCGACGGCGACTCAGTGCTGGGCTGGGACAATTCTCAGGTGAGCAAGCGCCTCAGAGGTCAGCCCGGCACACAGGTCAAAGTCACCGTGAAGCGCCCCTTCCCCCGCCAAGGTCAGGACTCGGTGCTGACTTTTGACATCGTGCGTGCCACTATCCCTGTCAACACCGTGCCATACTACGGTGTCGTTGCCGACGAAATAGGCTATATTTGCCTCACAACATTCAATGAAAAATCCGGACCGCTCGTGCGTGAGGCCGTCACCGAACTAAAAAAGGATCCGCGGGTAAAGTCGATAGTTCTTGACTTGCGTGACAATGGCGGCGGCATCCTCGACGGAGCGGTGGAAGTGGCCGGCATCTTCCTGCCAAAAGGCACCGAGGTCGTGCGCTATCGCGGCCGCGAAGCTTCGCAGGAGAAGGTGTTCAAGACAACCACAAACCCGGTGGATACAAAAATACCGCTGGCAATACTGGTAAACGGCAACACGGCATCAAGCTCAGAAATTGTGGCAGGCTCTCTGCAAGACCTTGACCGCGCAGTCATCGTGGGCCAGCGCTCTTTCGGCAAAGGCTTGGTGCAGAGCACACGCCCGCTGCCTTACAACGGTCTGCTTAAGGTCACTTTCGCAAAATACTACATTCCCAGCGGCCGACTCATCCAGGCTATCGACTACTCAAGGCGCAACCCCGATGGCTCAGTGGCCCGAATCCCCGACAGCCTCACCCGCGAATTTAAGACTGCCGGAGGCCGCATCGTGCGCGACGGCGGTGGCATCACCCCCGACATCGTCGTTACATATCCACAGATCAATCGACTGTCATATAACATCGTGCGCGATTTCTGGAGCTTCGATTTCGCCAATCGCTTCGCCGCCACTCACGACACCATTGCTCCGATGACCGAATTCGTCATCTCCGACTCGATATTTGCTGATTTCAAGCGCTTTATCGACCCCGAAAAATTCGAGTACGACAAATACTGCGAAACCGGCCTTGAAGCACTGCGCGAAGCTGCCAAGACCGAGGGCTATATGACCGACTCGGTTGCCGCTCAGTTTGACATCCTCGCCGGCATGCTTAAGCATGACCTCAACAAAGACCTCGACACCCACCGACGTGACATCAACGAGATCCTCGGCACTGAGATTGCCGGCCGCTACTATGGCGACGCTGGCGAGCAGGTGCAGCGTCTGCGATATGATGCGGGCATAGACAGCGCCGCGGCAGTGCTCAGCAATCCCGAGCGCTACCGCAGCATCCTGTCAGGCAAGAAGAAATAGCAGGTTGCCTGCTTACTTGAGCGTGTCGTATAGGTTTGCACACCCGTTCTGCAAAAGATCGAGCACCAGTTCAAACCCCTCGGCTCCCTCATAGTAGGGGTCGGGCACATGGTCATAGCGCATAGCCATGTCGATAAACGACGCCATGGGCACTATCTTGGCTTCGTGCTCGGGCGTGGCGGCCATGGCCCGCAGGTTGCGCTCATTTGAGGCATCCATCGGTATTATCATGTCAAAGTCGTCGAAGTCAGCCGGACGCACCTGACGGCAACGATGCGTCAGCTCGATGCCACGCCGGCGTGCATGCACGCGCATACGATGATCGGGCAGATCACCAATGTGATAGTTCCCCGTTCCGGCAGAATCTATCAGCCACCGGTCTTCGTCGGCAGCCTCTGTCACCACCGCGCGCAGCACTCCCTCTGCGGCCGGCGAGCGGCAGATATTGCCCAGGCAGACAAAGAGGATTTTCTTAGGAGTCTTGGTGCGGAGCGCTTCGACCGCAGCAAGAGCATCGGCATTAAGATTGTGTGGTATCATATTATGTGATGTCTAATATTTGTTATCTATTGCAAAGTTAGCGAATCCTGCATAAATAATCATCATGAAAGTCGTAATCGCACCCGACTCATACAAAGGCTGCCTCGATGCTGAGGCGGTGGGCCGCGCGATAGCCCGTGGCTTCACCTCGGTCAGGCCGGATGCCCGTGTGGAGATACTTCCGCTTGCCGACGGCGGCGAGGGCACTGCAGCTATACTGGCCCATGCTCTCGGTGCGCGCAAAATCCACTGCTCTGCCATCGACCCATTGGGCAGACCTATCGTCGGTTACTACTATCGCATCGATGACCTTGCCATAGCCGATGTTGCCACCGCAAGCGGGCTTGCCCAGCTGGCGCCCGGCGAGCGCGACCCTCTCAAAGCTGATTCCCGCGGGACCGGCATGATTATACGAAAAGCCATAACCGACGGATGCCGCCGTGTATGGCTCGGGCTCGGTGGCAGTGCAACTGTTGACGGCGGCGCAGGCATGGCAGAAGCTATGGGACCACCGGAGAAGCTCCCCACAGGAATAGAATACAGTCTGCTCTGTGATGTGAATACGCCACTACTGGGGTCCAAAGGTGCCGCCGCAATATTCGGCTCGCAGAAAGGCGCCGACACTCCCGACAAAATAGCGTTTCTCGAAGAACGGCTTAGGCTCATCGCAGCTGTCACGGGCGGAGATCCCACCGAAGCCGGTAGCGGTGCGGCGGGTGGCATAGGATTCATGCTCAGACATATAGCCCGGCAATCAGGCTCCAACGCCACGTTGTGTGCAGGCGCCGGCTTCGTGCTCGACGCTCTTGAATTCAACAAACATATTGCCGACGCCGATGTAGTCATTACCGGAGAGGGTCACAGCGATCCTCAGACCCTTATGGGCAAACTCCCGTCGGCTGTGTTGACGCGCGCCCGCTCTTGCGGTGTCCCCGTCATACTCATGTCCGGCGGCATCTCAGACCGGCACACTTTGCTCTCAGCCGGATTTGCCGAAGTGATAGCTGTCACTCCGGCCGACACACCTCTCGCCGAGGCAATGTTGCCCGATAATGCAACCACCAATCTGTTGGCGGCATCCGCTCAGCTCAGCAAGCGGTGGTGATGATAGGTGCCGCTGTAGCAAAAAGAGATTTTTTGATTAACTTTGCACTTTGTGGACAACAGCAAATCAACAATCGCTCTGAACCTGCCACCGGCCCAGCTGTCGGTGCGCACCATTGCCGACGGACATACAGAGATCTACGACTCACTCCGACGAAAATATGTGGCGCTCACTCCCGAAGAGTGGGTGCGGCAGAATTTTGTCGCATATCTCACCGGCTCGCTCGGCTACAACCCGGCTCTGATGGCCAATGAGGCCGGTCTGGTGCAAAACGGCATCCGCCGCAGATGCGACACTGTGGTCTACGACATCCATGGCCGCCCTGCGGTTATTATTGAATACAAAGCACCCGCAGTGAAGGTGTCACAGCGGGTGTTTAATCAGATTGTGAGATATAATATGGTGCTTCGCGCGCCGGTGCTCGTGGTGAGCAACGGACTGACGCACTACTGCTGCTTGGTCGACTACGCCAACATGCAATGCCGCTTTGTGGCGACAGTGCCTACCTGGGAACAAGTGAAGGCGTTGTGCGCGACCCGATAGACAACAGCGCGCGGCGAATATCAATCAGGCCGAGAGCACGACGTTGCGCTCGCGTGCGAGCCGACGCATGTTTATCATTGCATAACGCATGCGGCCAAGGGCCGTGTTAATGCTGACTCCGGTGGCTGCTGCAATTTGCTTGAACGACATATTGCGATAGTATCGCATGATGAGCACCTGCTTCTGAGGCGCAGGCAGCTCAAGGATGATGCTGCGCAGGTCGTCGCGTATCTGGCGGTCTACGATGGTGTCTTCGATATTGCGTTCCGAGAGTTCCACACGGTTGAGGATGTCAACCGGCGCATCGTCTGTTGAGGTTGTATTCTCTGCTTTTTCCTGGCGGAAATAGTCGATGATAAGATTGTGCGCAATGCGGTTGATCCACGCGGGAAACTTTCCCGAGTCGGTATAGCGCCCCTGACGGATATTGGTAATAGCCTTCACGAAGGTTTCCTGAAATATGTCATCGGCCACTTCGCGCAGGCGCACCACGCGCAGGATGTAGTTATACACCTGCTGCTGGTAGCGGGCCAGCAAAGTATCGAAAGCATCGTTGTTGCCATTAGCATAAGCAGCTACCAACTGGTCATCGGTGAGCTTACTGAGATTTTGCATTACTGTGTGTGTTGATGAAACTTGTTTGGAGTAATGATTTGCTATAGGCAGAATGAATATAGGTTTATGAAAACTTAGGTTGTAAAGAAAAATAATGACTGAGTAATTAACAGCCGGACAGCCTTGCTATCCGATTACAATACAAAGTTAGCGATTTCCCGGCAAACTGCCAAGAAACCGCTATGCTGTTTAATTATTTTTTGCAAATATCACGCAATATCGCCCATTTATAGCTGATTAACCAATATTTGTTAACCAAATCGGCGCGGACTTCAGTGGCTTTTGCGGGGTGGATGCACCGACGGAGGCGTACTTGGTGCTTTGGCCTTCGGGTCGGGGGCATCGATTACAAATTCTTGATAATATCCCAGCAGCAGTGTTGTGAGCGGCAGTGCCACTATCATACCTATTATGCCCATGAGTGTGCCCCACACCGACAACGACAACAGGATAATTGCCGGATTTAGCCCCAGCGCCTTACCCATGATCTTAGGCGTCAGTATGTAGTCGCAGATGCACTGACTGATGAAGTAGACTATCAGACACTCACCCATCATGACCCAGAAACTGCCTTGATCAAGTGTGGAGATAAAGCATACGATCGCTACAGGCACCAGTGTCACATACTGGAAGTAGGGTATCATATACAGGAAACCCACCAGCAGACCCAGCACTATTGCCAGCGGCAACCCTATGATAGAAAAGCCTACGCAATAGAAGACCGCCGCACAGGCTGCAATCAGAGCCTGCCCGCGGAAATAATGATTCATATTTTCCTTGATATCATCAGCAACACGGTAGACGCCCTTGCGGTAACGGGGTGGCACCATCAGCCGGAACCCACGCATGATATACGGATAATCGATCAGGATAAATATAACGTAGATAAAGGTAATGAGCCACTCGACGGTGTGCATAAGCAGGTCGAGCGACTTCCCGAGCATAGCGGCGCCCGAGTTGAGCAACTGATCGATGCTGTGAGTCTCCATAATCTCTCTGAGAGAACGCAGAGAGAAGTGGTCATCGATGAGTTTGTGGAGCAAGGGATATGTGTCGGCAAGCTCGCTGTCGTGGGCTACCGCAAATTTTATCATGTCGGCCAGTTCTCCGAGTTCTTCTGCCACTGATGGCGCGAAAAAATATACCAGCAGGCCAAGCACTCCACCGACCTCGCCGAGTGTGAGAAACGATGCAACACCACGCCCGCGCAACCTGAACCATCGCCGGTTGAGCTCGACAAGCGGGTCAAGCATATACGAAATCAGACACGCCAGGCAGAAAGGCAACAGCACATTCTCGAGCAGGCCGACAACCCACACTACTGCCACGATGACCGCACAGAAAAAAAGTATAGTGGCAATCTTGTCTATCGTAAGAGGGCGAATATTAGGCATAAAATAATAAATGTGATTTAGCTTAAAGTATAGTTCTCTAATCTATATACAATCGTAGCATGTAAAAAGATTTAACACAGACACACAATAAATGTTAAACCGCGGGATCCTCAATACCGCTTTTTGAGAAAATCAGCCCTATATCCGAAAAGTTGTTACAACTCGGTAAATATATTTGCACACCGGCTCGACTAAGTCTAAATTTGTCGCGTTTTTCACGCCAATCATAAAAATGAAAGTAATTCTGCGCCTGTTGCTGTTGATAGCATGCTCTGCGGCTTCTGTGTATGCCGCCGACCGGCCCGACCTCGACTATGTCTTCGGTCGGCTCGAAAGCAACCGGCGTATATATAATGATTACAACGAGCGTGTGCACCGCCCCGAGGATCGCGACAACTGGATAAATCTCTTTTTTGAGCGCAGCGATGCCAATGCCAGGATATTTAAGGAAAATGCCGACCTCATCAACAGCATGGTCGACTATTTCAGTTCGGGCAGCGCATCCGATAAAGACTATGATAAACTTGCCGAAAAAGTATTGGCTACAGAATCGCTTCATATCGGAGATCCCTTCCTCGTCGAGCGTCTGATGGAGCTGTTGTTGCCGCACTATGAGAAGCGGCCCGATACCCCGATATCTCTCCGCGCACGGCTCTACCGCTACTACGCGTCGACCCAATATGAGATCGGCGTCTTTGGCGACAAGGGGCCGATGAAGAACGTCTATAAATATTACTCTCGCGTGGCCGAGATGGCCGATAGTCTGCCGATTGATGCTATAGAAGACGCAGTCCTGGCATTATCCGAGCTGTCGTCGGTGATGTGGCCCAGAGCCCGATATTGCACTCTCCGCGAAACCCGCGGCCATAAAAATCACCTTGAGTCACTGCTCTCCGATGACAAAGTCGTAAATGCACTCAGCCAAAAGACTCTCGACAAAAGTCGCCGCATAGTGCAGAACTTCGATCATCAGGTTATCCGCAACGCTTATCTCTCCGACACGACGCTTCTGTCGAATAGTATAGCCGACAGCATGATAACTGCGCAAATCGAGGAATACGCAAAGATGCCAAAACCTTCGGTGAAAGATATCTGTGTGCTGAATGTTCTCAGAGAAAACCGCGGCATCATATCGGCCGACAAAGCACTCGGAGCATCGCTGCGATTTTGGCAGCAGCACCCCGACACGCTCTCACGTCTTTCTGGCGAAGACTTCAACCGCCTGCACACCCCCCTGCTCGACCTCATATACCTCAACGATATCGCCGATCGACCCTTAAGAGCCAAGCGAAATCTTGCACAGGCTATGTCGAGACAAGTGTTCTGGATGGCTGCGCGATTTAATGTCGACCCCGACGACAACCGATATATCAATATCCTCATGAAATTCCTTACTTACAAGAGGCTCATGCGCTACCTCACCCCCGAGGAAAAGGAAGACTTCATACACGGATTATTGGTTAACACTCAGGTGGCTACTGCTGCACACTCGCAGCATGTGGCAGCTCTGGCAGGAATTATCCTCGACGGTGTCGAAAAATACTGCCCCCATCTGTTGCCTGCACCTATGGCTCCTAATGGCATGACGTGGAAAGATTTTATCACCAAAGCGTCTCTGATTCACGACGTCGGCAAACTGCGGCTTGCTCCGGTTGTCACCAACGAATACCGACCGTTTACACCTCATGAGCGCGAACTGATGCGGCTTCACCCCAAGATTGGCGCTTCGATTCTTTCGGTTGACACTGTCTTCAAACCCTATCTCGACATTGTCTTAGGCCACCATAAATGGCACGACGGTTCGCAAGGATATCCTGAATCTTTCGATAACACTGCGTCTCCGCTATACTCTATCATTGACATCGTCACTATTGCAGACTGTCTTGAGGCTGCGACCGATAAGATCGGCCGTAATTACTCGCGAGTAAAACATTTCGACGACATCTTCCGCAGCATGCGCGCCGAAGGCGGCACACGATACAACAAAGAGATCCTGAATATGATCGCGCGCCACCGCGACATATATTCCCGCCTCAAGGAGGTCATCGAAAACCTGTGGCGCGACATCTACTTCGACATATACGAAACATACATATCATCGCCCGCAATATTCTGACGCCCACGCCTCCAACACAATACAAACGAACCCTATGACTAATGACGTTGGATTAACCAAACTTGTTTCGGATATACACAAATCACACACCGTTATCGTGCTAAAGCTGCAATTCAGCTCAATGCAACCATTGTTGATGAGCGTTGGGAAATAGGCAAGCGTATCGTTGAGGAAGAACAACGTGGAGAAGCACGAGCCGAATATGGAGTCAATCTATTGAAGGAACTTTCAGTTCGGCTAACTCTTGATTTGGGCAAAGGCTACAGTCCCCGCTCATTGGCCTATTATCGCCAATTATATATTTACTTTCCAGACAGGAAAATTTTGCAGACGCGTCTGCAAAATTTATCGTGGTCGCATATCCAAGCAATTTTAGGCGAAAAAAACGAAAAGGCTCGGTTATGGTATATGAATGAAGCTGCCCAGCAAATGTGGTCGGTAAAGACTCTGGAGAGAAATGTTGGATCACAATATTATCATCGTCTATTGGCGTCTTCTGACAAGGAGGCTGTGATAGCAGAAGCGGAAAGTTTGACTAATAAAGATAACATAGCACTTACCCCCGAACAATATATCAAGTCGCCGGTAGTAACGGAATTTCTCGGTATTGCTAAAGATTCATCTTACACTGAAAGTGACCTTGAAAGCGCACTAATATCGCATCTTCAGCAGTTCCTGATGGAACTTGGAAAAGGTTATGCTTTTGTGGAGCGACAGCAGCATATTGTTACTGATGCAGGCGACTATTTCATCGACCTTGTATTTTATAATTATTTGCTGAAATGCTTTGTGTTGATTGATCTTAAAACAACGAGAATAACACATCAAGACGTTGGACAGATGGATATGTATGTCCGTATATACGATGACTTGAAATGCACTTCGGGAGATAACCCGACCATAGGAATATTGCTATGCGCTGAAACAAGTGAAGATATTGCAAAATACTCAATATTGAATGGCAGCAAACAGCTTTTTGCATCTAAATACCTCACATTTCTGCCTTCTGAGGAAGAACTCCGTCTGGAGATTGAGACACAGAAAAAACTATTTCTTTTGCAGCGAGTCGGGGGAGAAAGTAAAATCCACGTTTGAGATACTGGATTATTAGACAGCTTCCGTAGAATGTAGCTATTGGCACCTTAACAATTATTCACAATTGCAGGCTAATAAATACGGCATTACGTGCGTTTATCTGATAAACGACCGCAATGCCGCTGTGGCATTACGGGCAACAATTCATCACACATTCATTCTGAAACTGCTTATGGATAAAACTTCTACTCCATCTACCTCTACAACCCGCCGTACACACCGTTCAACCAATAGCTGCATAACTGACACTCCTGCCTCGCCAAGTGCATTCACATTAGCATTCATTCGCCAGTTTGCCCGTGCATACCAATGCGAGACGAAGTTGCATCCATCCCTCAGCGGCTTTGTTGCCAACTGACACATAACTCGCCACACAACGATATAGGGCACATACTCCCTACCACCTCATAAAATGAAGCATTCACGTCTAAGAAGCATAGGCGCCTGCCTGCTTATGACTATTGCAGCTGCAAGCATGACTCATTGCTCCCATACACCGGCACACACGCCGGGTGATTATGTGTCGGTCGCTCCCGACGGCACATTTACTCTCAAAGGAGAACCCTACAGATACATCGGCGCCAACTACTGGTATGGTGCCCTGCTCGGTGCTCCAAACAAGGGCGACCGCAAGCAGCTCGTAGCCGATCTCGACAGTCTGCAAGCCCTCGGCCTCACGAATCTGCGCATCCTTGTCGGGGCGGAAGGATCCGGCGAATATCGCACGGCCCACATTGAGCCCTCGCTGCAGACTGCCCCCGGCGTCTACGACCCTGACATGCTCGCCGGCCTTGACTTCCTGCTTGCCGAACTTGAGAAGCGCGACATGAAAGCCGTGCTATATCTCACCAACTCCTGGGAATGGAGCGGCGGCTACGGCCAATACCTCGAATGGGCCGGCAAAGGCCGTGCCCCGATCCCGGCGGAGATAGGTTACCACGCATATTGCGACAGTGCTACAAAGTTCTTTGACACCCCTGAGGCTCTTGACATGTATGCCGAGCATGTGCGCCGCATTGTTTCGCGCACCAACTCGCTCACCGGCGAACCATACGCAGAAAGCCCCGCAATCATGGCATGGCAGATATGCAACGAGCCCCGGCCATTCTCTGAGCGTAATAAAACCGCAATGAGCAAATGGCTTATATCAACAGCCGAACTGATTCACAGTCTCGACCCAAACCATCTGGTGTCTACAGGCAGTGAGGGAAAATACGGTTGTGAGGCCGATTTGGCCGAGTGGACTGCCATACACGCCGACCCGGCTATTGACTATGCCACAATCCACATCTGGCCCGCCAACTGGGGGTGGGTTGCCGATAGCACCTTGCACAGCGATCTCCCTCTTGCAATAACTCTCACAGACCACTACATCAAAGAACATGCCGATGCGCTTGCCTCTGCAAAAATACGCAAACCTTTGGTTCTCGAGGAGTTTGGATATCCGCGCGACAATCGCGCATTCTCGCCAGACTCTCCGGCAACTGCCAGAGCAGCTTATTACGATCATGTCTTCAATGTATTCCGCAGAGAAGGCTCTCCATTAGCCGGCATAAATTTCTGGGGGTGGACAGGTGAGAGCCGCCCGCCACACACCACATGGCTACCCGGTGATCCTTACACTGCCGACCCGGCTCAGGAACCACAGGGACTCTATTCTGTTTTCCCCGGAGAAATGGATTTCAATAGCCTTGGTCGCTGAGCAAACCAACGGTCTGACATAAAAATTCCCTTAATAATAAGGTGTATACCCTAAAAAGTATGCATCTTTTCGACATTTTGTGTAATTTTGTCGACTGAAATTGATTGAAACGATAAAAATGACTAAAAACGAGATAAAGAATCTGGTGATTGTGGAGTCTCCCGCAAAAGCCAAGACGATAGAGAAATTTCTGGGTAAGGACTATAAAGTGATGTCAAGCTACGGCCACATCCGCGACCTCCGCAAGAAAAATTTCTCAATCGACGTGGAGAACGGGTTTGCTCCGATTTACGAAATTCCGGAAGACAAACGCGCTCTCGTCAAGGAGCTCGCTGATGCCGCCTCGCACGCACAGATGGTGTGGCTCGCCTCCGATGAGGACCGCGAGGGTGAAGCTATTGCTTGGCATCTCGCTGAGGTGCTGAAACTCGACCCGGCCCGCACTCGCCGCATCGTATTCCACGAAATTACAAAAAACGCCATACTCAACGCAATTGCGAATCCACGAGACATCGACATAAACCGCGTGGATGCCCAGCAGGCCCGGCGCGTGCTCGACCGCATTGTCGGTTTCGAACTCTCGCCTGTGCTGTGGAAGAAGATAAAGCCCGCTTTGTCTGCCGGGCGCGTGCAATCGGTGGCCGTGCGCCTGATTGTGGAGCGCGAAAACGAAATACGCAACTTCAAGTCTGAGCAATACTTCAGAGTGACTGCTCAGTTCATCACACCTGAGGGAAATGTCGTGCGCGCAGAGCTGGCTAAACGCCTGCCCGACGAAGAGGCTGCCCGCAAATTTCTCGAAGACTGCCATAACGCTGAATACAAAGTCAGCGACATCATTGTGAAGCCTCTGCGCAAGTCGCCGGCACCCCCCTTCACCACATCTACCCTACAGCAGGAAGCCGCCCGCAAACTCGGCTTCTCTGTGTCGCGAACAATGATGGTTGCTCAGAAACTCTATGAGGCCGGTCACATAACATACATGCGAACCGACTCGCTCAACCTCTCGCAGCTTGCCATGGGTGCCATCGCCGACGAAATCAAGAGCACGATGGGTGAGCAGTATCTCAAGCAGCGACGTTATCACACCACTTCCAAAGGTGCGCAGGAGGCCCACGAGGCCATACGCCCAACATATATCGACAAGCACGACATTGAGGGCGATGCCCAGGAACGCAGGCTATATGCGCTGATATGGCGGCGCACCGTTGCTTCGCAGATGGTAGATGCCGAGTTCGAGAAGACCACCGCTGAAATCAGCGTCTCCACTCGCCCCGAGCACTTCACGGCCAACGGCGAAACCATCAAGAAAGAAGGCTTCCTAAAAGTCTACATCGAGGACAACGACGAGGATAACACCGAAGTGGCCGACAGCGATATGCTGCCCCGCATGTCTGTCGGAGAGTCTCTCGATGCCGGTCATATCACAGCGGCCGAGCGCTACACCCTGCAGCCGCCGCGCTACACTGAGGCTTCTCTGGTGAAAAAGATGGAGGAACTCGGCATCGGCCGCCCGTCGACCTATGCGCCTACGATATCAACCATACAGCAGCGTGAATATGTGGAGCGTGGCGAGCGCCCCGGCACACGCCGCCAGCTCGTTGTGCTCGATGAGGAAAAAGGCAAAATCAAGCGCACCACCCGCTCCGAGACCTTCGGTGCTGAGAAAGGCAAACTCATACCCACTGATATCGGTGTGGTTGTGAATGACTTCCTCACCGAGTATTTCCCTTCTATCCTTGATTATCACTTCACTGCAAAGGTAGAGGAACGCTTCGATGACATAGCCGAGGGCAAGCTCGCATGGAACGATGAAATGCGCGAATTCTACGACAATTTCCACCCCGATATTGACAAGGCCATGAACATGCGCCTTGAGCACAAAACCGGCGAGCGCGAGTTAGGCATAGAACCTCGCACCGGCAAACCGGTGTTTGTGAAAATCGGTCGCTTTGGCCCGCTGGTGCAGATAGGCTCCGGCGACGATGAAGAAAAGCCCCAGTTTGCATCGCTGCAAAAGGGCCAGTCGATGAGCACTCTCACTCTTGAGGAGGCTCTCAAGCTCTTTGAATATCCACGTCAGCTCGGTGACTTTGAAGACAAACCGGTGACTGTGGCTATTGGCCGCTTTGGCCCATACGTGCGCCACGATGGCAAATTCGTCTCAATACCCAAGGAACTCGCTCCGGGTGAGGTAACTCTTGATCAGGCTGTGGAGCTAATTCTGTCGAAACGCTCGGCTGAAGAGAAGAAACTCGTGAAGTCCTTCGATGAAGACGCCGATATGCAGATGCTTAATGGCCGTTACGGCATTTATCTTGCATATAAGGGCACCAACTACAAGATACCCAAGACTGTAGCCGATCCCACTACGCTCACCTACGATGAGTGCAAGGCAATAGTGGAATCTCAGGATGCCAAGCCACGAAAAGCAGTGCGCCGCATAGTGCGCAAGAAGTAACACTCACCGACACCCACAGTTATGCCCGTCACAGACAAACGCTATACAAAAGGAGGTGCCGGAGGCCGGCGCCCCGCCTTACGCCGCGATAATATCCTGTCTTTTCCCGTGGCCGACGATGCCTCGGAGGGCCTCACTCTGCTCCCCTATCTCGAGCAGATGATGCCTCAGACTTCCCGCACCACGCTCAAGTCATATCTGCGCCACTCGCAGGTTGCAGTGGGCGGTGTGCCGGTGTCGCAATTCGACACCGAATTACACCCCGGCGACAACGTGCAGGTCAATACTACACGTGAGTTCCACGTCTTCCGTAACCCTCGACTGCAGATTGTGCACGAAGACGAAGACATTATCGTAGTCAACAAGGGCTATGGCCTGTTGTCTATGGGCACTGACAAGGTGCGTCAAGGCACTGTTTATGCCATCATGCGCGACTATGTGAAAACCCTTGATCCGCGCAACAAGATATTCATCGTGCATCGTCTTGACCAGCATACATCGGGCCTGATGATGCTTGCCCGCAACATCGAGGCCAAGGAAACGATGCAACACAACTGGAACAACATGGTGCTTTCGCGCACATATTACTGTGTCGTAGAGGGCTATGTTGAGCAAGACTCAGGTGTGGTGCGCAGCTATCTGGCCGAGAATTCGGAGCATCAGGTTTACTCTACCGACGACCCGACCAAAGGCAAGCTCGCTGTCACCCGCTATGAAGTGATGGGCCGCGGCAAGGGTTATACCTTGCTGAAAGTGAGCCTCGACACAGGTCGTAAAAACCAGATACGCGTGCACATGAAGGAGCTCGGGCACCCCATTGCTGGTGACCGCAGATATGGCGCCTCGACAAGCCCCATACACCGTCTTGCTTTACATGCAGGCACACTGCGGTTTGTGCATCCGGTCACTCGTCGCGACATGAACTTCTCAACACCTGTGCCACCGATGTTCCAGAAGATGGTGCGGTGACATATTCCTATAAAAAACAATCAGTTATGGCAGAAAAGCAAGTAGAAGCCGCTCCGGTAAAACCGGTGCTGTCGGTTGATGACATAGTGAAGATGGCCCCGGCCCTCGACAAGCATCGCAAACTCGTGTCGTGGTTGCTCCATGCACTTAAGGTCGATGAAGTCAATCGCGTGCACACGGCATGTCTGGCCGACGGCGACGGATGCGAGTTCATCCGCCGGCTTGTTGAAGACGAACTGCAGCTGAACTTGCGCATTGACAACGAGCAGGTGCTCCGCCACTTGCCCGACGGTCCTTTTATCACGGTGAGCAATCACCCATTCGGCGCGGTCGACGGCATTGTGCTGATATATCTGATTACACGCTATCGCCCTGAGTTTAAGGTGATGGTCAACATGATCCTCAATCATCTATGGGGCATGCGACCCAATTTCATTGCAGTCGACGCCATGCAGAGCGCCGACCCTGCCAAGAAAGCGGTGAGCATGAAGGGCATCAAGGAAGCCATCATGCAGGTGCGCAGTGGAAATCCTGTAGGCTTCTTCCCTGCAGGAGCCATGAGCAAAGTCAACAAGCGCCTGCGCCTGCAAGACCGCCCCTGGCAAGACAACATCATACGACTGATCAAACAACTCGACGTGCCGGTGATACCCATCTTCTTCAACGGCTCCAATTCCTGGTGGTTTAATTTCCTCGGAGTTGTGTGCTGGCAGGCCCGCACACTGCGTCTGCCCGCCGAAATGTTCCGCAAACGCGGCAAGGAGATACATGTCACAATAGGCAACCCCATATCAACCGAAGTGCTCCGCCAGCACAGTGCCACTACAGAAGAGCTCGGCGACTTCCTGCGCCGGCGCACCTATTCACTGAGATGCAAATGAACCGTTTACTCTCTACCGATATTCCCGAAGACGTGCTGCGCGCCAAGCAGCGCCTCGGCATCATAGGCAATGCTCCCGCACTCATTGAGGCTATAAGCCGCGCAATCCGCGTGGCTCCGATTGACCTGTCGGTGCTTGTCACCGGTGAGAGCGGCACAGGCAAAGAGTTCTTTCCTCAGATAATACACAACTATAGTCCGCGCAAGCACAACAAGTATATAGCTGTTAACTGCGGCGCTATCCCCGAAGGCACGATCGACTCAGAACTTTTTGGACACGAGAAAGGAGCTTTTACCGGAGCTATTGCTGCCCGTAAGGGCTATTTCGAGGAGGCCGATGGCGGCACAGTATTTCTCGACGAAGTTGCCGAACTGCCAATGACCACGCAGGCGCGCCTGCTGCGCGTGCTCGAGACCGGCGAATACATCCGCGTTGGTTCGTCGGAAGTTCGCAAGACCAATATACGCATTGTTGCAGCCACAAACGTCGACATGGCAAAGGCTGTTGCCGAGGGCAGATTTCGCGAAGACCTGTATTACCGTCTGTCAACCGTGCAGATAGCCATCCCGCCGCTGCGCCGGCGTGGCTCCGACATACTGCTGCTGGCACGCAAATTTGCTTCAGACTTCGCTTCACGCTACCGCATGCCGGCTGTAGAGTTCGACGACTCTGCCAAAGCAACCCTTGAGCGGTATATGTGGCCCGGAAATGTGCGCCAGCTCAAGAACGTTGTCGAGCAGATAGCACTCTTTGACAGCGGCCGCAGCATTGATGCCACGGAGGTTGCCTCATATCTGCCGGAAGTCAACACCGTGCTAACCCCGGTCAAAGGCATCGACAGCGCCGGAGCCTATGCAAGAGAGCGTGAAATGCTCTTCAACATGATCTTCCGCATGCAGCGCGAAATCGACCGATTGAAATCCATTGTAGACGCCGATGACGAAGAGCACCATGAAGTTGAGCAAGTGCCCGGCAACGTGATTGTCGACACAAACGGCCACGAGAACGGTGAAATATCGCGTGCGCTCATCTGCGCCGACCATCTTAAAGCGCCCGAGCGCAATATAATTATCGACACCGCCCCGGCAGTGGAGCCTATATCGCGCACGCTTGTTGAGACAGAGCGCGACACCATTGCCGATGCGCTGCGCCGCAATGGTGGCCGGCGCAAGGCTACTGCCGAAGAACTAAACATATCAGAACGCACCCTCTACCGCAAAATCAAAGAATATGGACTCGAATAAGAAGCATCGGCGCCATACATCGGCGTTCCGGGGACTACTCGCCGCTTTGCTGCTCGCCCTGTTGCCTGCCGGCGGCTGCATCCCCCGCTATACCCTCAACGGCTCGGCCATAGATTATAATATCTACAAGACCATTTCGGTGAGCAACTTCCCCATTCGCGCCGCTCTGGTATATCCGCCCTTGCAGCAGACATTCGAGAACGAACTACTTGACTACATCACGCGCAACACACGACTCCGCGTCATAGAAGGTGGCGGCGGCAGCAGCGACCTGCAGATGGAGGGTGAAATCACAGGATACTCTCTTTCTCCCCAGGCCGTGACCGAAGACGCATACGCTTCGCGCACACGCCTCACAATTTCAGTGCGAGTGAAATATACCGATAACCGCCAGGAAGGCAAAGACGTTGACCAGACTTACAGCGCATATCGCGACTTCGATGCATCGGAGATGCTAACGGATGTGCAAGACGAGCTTTGCCAACAGATATCAAAAGAGCTTGTAGACCTAATCTTCAATGCCACTTTGGGTAACTGGTAAAACAATTGCTGCCAACCTTAAACCCGATATTATGGATACTCCCGCAGATAAAGACATACAGCTCATTGCTGAGCTCGACAGACTCCTGGCAAACCCGTCGGCCACTCCTGACCCCGAGTGGGTTGAAGCTATGCAAGATCGTTTCCCATGCTTCAGTCTGCCTCTGATAATGCAGGTGCAGCGGATTCCTGCTGATGCGGCGGCCCGAACTGCAATGCTCGAGCGCCTCGCCCTGTCTGTTCCCGACAAGGAAGCCCTTGTGGCCGGCATTGACATGACTGCTGCCGAGCGACGCCACTTCTACCCGGCAACCGAGGCCAAACCGGCACTCACCACCGACGGTGTCATCGACACCTTCCTCGAGCGATATGGCTCGACCTCGCCTCAGGAAGAGGCCTTGCTCGAGAAACTCATCTTTAATCCTGTAGCCGAATATGCTGGAGTGCTTGAAGCCGAGGAGGCCAAGACCGAAGCTCCCGCTCGCCCGGCCGACAAGCAAGACATGCTCATTGACGCTTTCCTGGCATCAAATCCCGATGTGTCAGAAACGAAATCAGAGGCTGAAGAAAAAGTAGCAGAAGAAGAACCCGAACAAAAGGCGACCCCTGAACCTACTGCCGCCAAACCGGGACTTCTCAG
>CAZAME010000029.1:19826-21120 GCA_964486445.1 uncultured Bacteroides sp.
CCGAATTTTCATAAAACAGCGCCGCTATGCCAAGGCTTATGAAATATTATTGAACTTAAGCTTGAATTATCCCGAAAAAAGTATTTACTTTGCAGACCAATTGCGTTTCTTGCAAAAACTTATCAAAAACAGCAATCAAAAAGAACATATACAATAGATATGCACACTTTAATCATCGTACTGACCGTATTGGTCGCAATTCTTCTGATAGCCGTTGTTCTCATCCAGAAATCAAAGGGCGGCGGTCTGTCGTCGAGCTTTGCCGGCGGCAATCAGGTGCTCGGCGTACGCCACACCAACGACTTCATCGAGAAAACTACCTGGACCCTCGCAGGCATCATCTGCGTGCTGTCAATCCTCTCGACTTTCACAACTCCCAGCCAGAGCCAGCAGAGCCTCCGCACATCGGCTCCCGCAGCTGCACCTGTTAACGCAGCTCCCGGCACCCCCGTGCAGACCCCTGCCGAAGCTCCCGTGCAGGCCGCTCCCGCCGAATAAGACTCTATCATATCCAAGAAATAATCCCAACGCCCTAATAGCACCTGCGATTAGGGCATTTGGTGTATATCACCCATCCATATAAACAACCAGTGCAAAGAAAAGACTTTGAAATAATGGCCCCGGTGGGCAGCTACGAGAGTCTTGCTGCCGCAATCAGTGCTGGCGCAGATGCTGTGTACTTCGGCGTTGAAGGACTCAACATGCGCTCCCGCTCAAGTGTAAACTTCACTCTCGACGACCTGCACCGCATCGCCGACATCTGCGATGAGGCCGGAGTGAAATCATATCTCACCGTCAACACCGTCATCTATGACGACGACATGGCGAAGTGCCGCGAAATAATCGATGCTGTAAGCCGCAGCGGCATATCAGCCATCATTGCAAGCGACATTGCCGCAATTATGTATGCCCGCAGCGTAGGGGTAGAAGTGCATATCTCCACTCAGGTCAATATCACCAACATTGAGGCTGTGAAGTTTTATGCCCAATACGCCGATGTGGTGGTGCTTGCGCGCGAATTAAATCTTGACCAGGTGGCTGCAATACACCGCGCAATTGTCGATGAAGACATCCGTGGCCCCCACGGCAACCTTGTGCGCATAGAGATGTTCTGCCACGGCGCGCTGTGCATGGCCGTGTCGGGCAAATGCTATCTGAGTCTGCATGAAATGAACTCAAGCGCCAACCGCGGAGCATGCACCCAGATATGCCGGCGCGGTTACACAGTCACCGACCGCGAGACAGGCGACCAACTCGACATAGAAAACAAATATATCATGTCGCCCAAAGACCT
>CAZAME010000030.1:0-20958 GCA_964486445.1 uncultured Bacteroides sp.
CGGCTTTTTCCGCTTTGCCAACCACGAGCGCTGGACCGACCCCATGGAAGTCTACTCCACAGCTTTGCTGTCGCTGGCGACAACCTCCACGGTGTTTATGGCAGGCGTGATATGCTTCACACCGCAACTCACCGATATGCTGCAATGCAGAGGGCATCCGAGCTACACACTGCTGATGGCACTGGCAGTGGCTGTAGACGCCTTCACCGCCCTGCCCTTCTCATATCTGCGTTTCCGCAAACGCCCGATGCGCTTCGCCCTGCTGCGATTGGTGAATATAGGCGTAAACATAGGTCTTAATCTATTTTTTCTGTTGCTGTGTCCGGTTTTGTGGAAGAGCCACCCGCAGCTTATAGCCTGGTTCTACCGCCCCGACTATGCTATCGGCTATATCTTTCTGAGTAATGCCATATCGTCGGTGCTCACGCTGCTTATGCTTGTTCCTGAATTGCGCGGATTCCGCTATCGCTTCAATGCCACACTCTGGCGCGAAATGATGAAATACTCCCTGCCCCTGCTGGTGCTTGGTGTAGCCGGGATAATGAACCAGACGATAGATAAAATCATCTTCCCGGCACTCTGCTCAGACCCGGCCGACGCAATGGCACAACTCGGCATATACGGCGCAAACTACAAGATTGCCATCGTTATGGTGATGTTCACCCAGGCTTTCCGCTTCGCCTACGAACCCTTCATTTTCTCACAGAACAAGCAGAAAGGTCTGGGAAAACTGCAGGCATACCGCGACGCAATGAAATATTTCGTGGTCTTCGCCATGCTAATTTTCATGGGTGTGATGTTTTATCTCGACATCCTCAAATACTTTATCTCGCCACGCTATTTCAGCGGTCTGCGGGTTGTGCCTGTGATAATGATGGCCGAAGTATTCTTCGGTGTCTTTTTCAACCTCTCGTTGTGGTATAAGCTCACCGACCACACCGTGTGGGGCATGTATTTCTCGTTGCTTGGTCTGGCAGTGACGCTGGCGCTCAACGCTCTGTTTGTGCCCGTATGGGGATACATGGGCTGCGCCTGGGCTGCCTTCGGCTGCTATGGCGTGATGATGCTCGCAAGCTACTTCGTGGGCCGGCGCAAGCACCCTATCGGCTATCCTCTGCGCCGCATCGGAGCATACACAGGCCTGGCAATGCTGCTGTATGTGCTTGGCCTGTATATCCTCGTCACCCCCTGGGTTGCCGTAAACTATATTGTGCGGGCACTCCTGCTTGCCACATATCTGCTGATTGTAGCCCGCTGCGAACATATCCCCCTGCCCGGCACAGGAAAAAAAGCCGCTGCACGATGAAGGTGACACTAATCAACCACAGCGACACACGAGGCGGGGCATCAGTTGTCACCTACCGCCTGATGCAGGCTCTGCAGGCCGAGGGCGTTGACGCACGCATGCTTGTCGTGCACAAATCGACAGACGATGCGGCTGTAAAGCTGGTAGGGAGCGCTCTGTCGCGCAAAGCATGCTTTCTGGCCGAACATGCACGCATTTTTGCCTGCAATGGCTTCTCGCGACGCAATCTGTTTAAAATATCAATAGCCACCGACGGACTACCCCTGTGGCGTCATCGGCTTGTGCAAGACGCCGACGTGGTGATCTTAAACTGGATTAACCAGGGGATGCTGTCGCTCAAAGATATAGAGCGGATAGCAGCCATAAAGCCGGTGCTGTGGACCATGCACGACATGTGGTGCCTCACCGGTGTATGCCACCACGCGGGCAAGTGTAAGCTCTACAGTGCACGCTGCGGTCATTGCCCGCTTGTGCTCGACGGTCGAAAAGACTGTGATCTGTCGCGCTCGACATGGCTGCGCAAACAAAAGCTCTATGCCAAGGTGCCGATTCATTTTGTGGCTGTAAGCTCATGGCTCGCCGACAAGTGCAAGGTAAGCAACCTGATGAAGGAAATGGATGTGAGTGTGATTCCAAATGCCTTCCCCATAGAGAATTTCCCGGCTCGGGCACGAAAGACCGATGCTCCACGACGCATAGTCATGGGGGCGGCACGGCTTGATGACCCTATCAAGGATCTGCCCACGGCAATTGACGCGCTGAATATTGTGCACAAGCAGAGCGAAGTGCCGGTAGAGGCCGTCTTCTTCGGTGACATCCGCGATGCGTCGCTCCTTGACAGACTGCAAATGCCCTACTCTCTCGCGGGCAAGGTGTCGGCCATGGAAGATGTGGCACGCATCTACGCCGACGCTACAGTGGTGCTGTCGACATCGCTGTATGAAACACTTCCGGGCACCATCGTGGAGGGAATGTCGGCAGGATGCACCGCCGTAGCCACAGACAGCGGCGGCCAGCGCGACATAATAGACCAAGGCGTCAACGGTTACCTCGCCCCGGCGGGCAATGCACAGGCTATAGCCGACGCAGTGCTCAGGGCAATCAACGCCCCCTTTGAGCCGGAATCACAGCACCAGGCAATAGCAAACAAATTCTCGGCACAAAGCGTTGCCCATAGATATATAGAACTGATAAAAAAGATAATTGACAAACGATGATAAAGAATCTGCTTTTTGACCTCGGCGGTGTCATCATGGACATTGAGCGAGAGAACTGCATCAAAGCCTTCGAAACGCTCGGAATGAAGAATATCCGCGAATTTCTCGGCGATTATGCTCAGCAAGGAGTCTTTGCCGCTCTTGAAGAAGGCCGCATCTCGGTCGAGGATTTCCGCGCCGCAGTGCGCAAAGACTGCCCGGCAGGCACTACCGACGAGCAAATAGATGAGGCTTTTGAAGAATTCCTCATAGGCATACCCATGTATCGCCTTGAAATGTTGCTGGAGCTTAAAGAAGAATATAAAGTGTATATGCTCTCCAACACCAATCCGATAATGTGGAATGACCGCATTGCCGAGCAGTTCCGCCAGATTCCGGGCCTTGATGTCAACTCATACTTCGATGGGATAGTCACCTCATTCGAAGCCCATTCGCTGAAGCCTGCACCAGAAATTTTCCACTATGCAGAGAAAAAATTGGGTATAATACCGGCCGAAACACTTTTCCTTGACGACTCACAAGCAAATGTCGAGGCGGCCCGAGCATTGGGCTTCAACGCCGAGGTAGTACCTACAGACGGCGATGTATTCAGCATCATCTACACTTTCCTGTCAAACTATTCCGGCAAGTGAACCGCATAGCAGCCATCGGCATGTTTGACGGGGTGCATACCGGCCACCGTGTACTCCTCGACTATCTCGAAGAGCAAGGCCGGGCGCGAGGTCTGCACCCGGCAGTAATAACATTTGAGAATCATCCTGCCGAAGTTGTGGCTCCCGAGCGGGCACCGAGGCTTTTGTCGGATGCTACTCAGAAACTGCACCTGCTACGCGCAGCCGGCGTCACCGACATCATACTGCTGCACTTCGACGATGCTTTGCGGCGCCTCTCGGCCAAAGAATTCATGAGCATGCTGCACACCGACTATAAAGTTGACTGTCTTGTCATTGGCTATGATCACCGCTTCGGCCGCGACCGCAGCGAGGGATTCGAGCAATATGTGGAGATAGGCAGAGATTTAGGTGTGGAGGTGCTCCGTGCTCCGGAACTGGCCGGAGCAAGTTCGTCACAGATAAGACGACTGCTCAGCGAAGGAAGAGTAGGGGAAGCATCAGAATTATTGGGGCGCCCATATTATATTGACGGCACCGTAGTGGCCGGAAAACGCCTCGGGCGCACCATAGGCTTCCCGACGGCCAATCTTCAACCAACAGACAAACGCTTGCTTATCCCCAGGCGCGGCGTATATGTAGCAGACGTGCGCATAGACGACGAACCGATGCCGCGCCGCGCCATGCTCAACATCGGTCACCGCCCCACAGTAGACAAAGAAGGTGCCCCTGACACTATAGAGGTGCATGTGCTTGACTACAGCGGCGACCTCTATGGCCACATCATGCGAGTTTATTTCTTGCATCGCCTGCGTAGCGAGCAAGCCTTCGACAGCCTCGAGGGTCTCCGAATCCAGCTGGCTAAAGACCGCAAAGCAGCAGCAGAGTGGAAGTAAGTGCCAATTATTTGCTAAAAAAACTCGGGCTTACGAAAAAAGTGTGTAATTTTGCCTTTGCACAGCCGCCCGAGGAGGGTGGTGCGCCTAACGATTAGAGATATGACTAAAGAATACGACTATTTAGTTATCGGTTCGGGCATAGCCGGCATGAGCTTTGCCCTTAAAGTAGCCGGCACGGGCCGCGTTGCTCTTGTATGTAAAACAACACTTGAGGAAGCAAACACTGCGTTAGCACAGGGCGGTGTGGCCTCTGTGACCAATCTTGAGGTCGACGACTTCGACAAACATATCCACGACACAATGGTTGCCGGCGACTGGCTCAGCGACCCCAAAGCGGTTGAGAAAGTTGTGACCGAAGCCCCGGAACAGATACGCCAGCTCATCGCCTGGGGCGTAGATTTCGACAAGAAAGAAGACGGCTCTTTTGACCTGCACCGCGAAGGCGGACACTCGGAGTTCCGCATCCTGCATCACGCCGACAACACCGGATTTGAGATACAAGACAGCCTGATAAAGGCAGTGCGCTCAAATCCACAGATTGACGTCTATGAACATCACTTCGCTGTAGAAATCATAACTCAGCATCATCTGGGCAAGATCGTCACCCGCCGCACACCCGACATCACTTGCTTCGGTGCCTACGTGCTTAATCTCAACACGGGCTCGGTAGACAAGTTCCTGTCAAAAGTCACGCTGATGGCAACTGGTGGAGTAGGGGCTGTGTATCAGACAACAACCAATCCGCTGGTAGCGACCGGCGACGGCATAGCAATGGTATATCGCGCCAAGGGCACTGTGCAGGACATGGAGTTTATACAATTTCACCCGACAGCACTATATCACCCGGGCGACAGACCGTCGTTTCTCATCACCGAGGCCATGCGCGGCTATGGCGCGGTGCTCCGCAATCTTAAAGGTGAGGAGTTTATGCACAAATATGACCCGCGCTTGTCGCTTGCGCCCCGCGACATCGTGGCGCGCGCCATCGACAGCGAAATGAAACTCACCGGCGACGACCATGTGTATCTTGACGTCACCCACAAAGACCCTGAGGAAACCCGCCGCCACTTCCCCAATATCTACCGCAAATGCCTGTCGCTGGGCATAGACATAACCAAAGATTATATCCCCGTAGCTCCTGCTGCTCACTATCTGTGCGGCGGCATTAAGGTTGACGGCAACGGCGAGTCTTCGATACGCCATCTTTACGCTGTGGGCGAATGTTCGTGCACAGGCTTGCACGGAGGCAATCGCCTGGCTTCAAACTCGCTCATTGAGGCTGTTGTCTATGCCGACGCAGCTGCACGCCATGCCCGCGAGACCATACAGGGTCTGTCGTTGCGCACCGACGTGCCTGACTGGAACGACGAAGGCACGCGCCACCCCGAAGAAATGGTGCTCATCACTCAAAGCATCAAAGAGGTCGGCCAGATCATGGCTACCTACGTGGGTATTGTGCGTAGTGACCTGCGCCTCGACCGCGCATGGAACCGCCTTGACATACTCTATGAGGAGACCGAGAAGCTATTCAAGTGCTCAAAAGCCTCGCGCGAGATATGCGAGCTGCGTAATATCATCAATGTCGGCTACCTGATTATGCGTCAGGCCAAGGAGCGCAAAGAGTCGAGAGGGCTGCACTACACAGTAGATTATCCGCCCAAGCCTAAAAAAGTGGAGGCTTTTGACTGACAGGTAGCGAAATATTTACGCCACTGAAGCGTTATATGTTTATGATGACGCTGCGGCTCCGACATATTATCCTGATGGCAATGATGGCTTTGTGTGCTCTGACAAGCAGCGCACAACAGCCTCTTGACCCTGCTGTGCTCGAGCAACTTGAGAATCCATCGTCGGCTCGCCGCAATGTATTCCGCGGCAAATATCACTTCGTGACCGAGGAGGGCGACACGGCTCTGATGCTTGTCTTCAACGAGCTCACCGTGTTTCCTCAGCTTAAACTCAAGAACAAAAAAGAAGAAGAGTTCTACTGGCGCACGGTGCGCGATGTGCGCCGCACTCTGCCTTACGCCAAACTCATCTGCAACACGCTTGTTGAAACGTATGAATACATAGAGACCTTCCCTACACAGAAAGAGCGTGAGGACTATCTGAAAAAGATGGAAAAAGCCGTATTTGAGCAATATAAACCCGTGCTTAAGCGTCTCACCAAGGGGCAGGCCAAGGTATTGATAAAACTGATACGCCGAGAAACAAATCAATCGGGCTATGAATTGCTTAAAGCCTTTCTCGGCAATTTCAGGGCTGTTTTCTGGCAGGGATTCGGGCGTCTGTTCGGCGTGAACCTAAAGGGTAGCTTCAAGCCCGACAAAGACCGCAACGATGCAATAATAGAACGTATTGCAGTGGCGATAGAGCAGGGTACACTATAAGACATCAAGACATTATAATTTCTATAAATAATCACCGAAAAGGTAACAAATGCGCGACTCCACCGACATCAAGCGGGTTCTCCGCGACTTCAATGCCTATCTGTCGCTTGAACGAGGTTTCTCCGACAACACCCTCACCGGATACACCAACGACGTCTTGAAACTGATGACGTATATGATGCAGATGTCGAAAACGTTGCCCGAGATCACTGCGGCTGATCTGCAGGCATTTGCTGCAGAACTCTATGATCTGGGCATAGGACCACGCACGCGCTGCAGAGTGATATCGGGTGTAAAAACATTCTTCAAATACCTTATTAGCGAAGGATACATAGAGACTAATCCCTCGCTAATGCTGGAGACGCCCAAGGTGGGCACGCACCTGCCTGATGTATTGTCGGTGGAGGAGATTGATGCTATGGTGGAGGCTATAGATGCCGACTCGCCAACAGCTGTGCGCAATCATGCCATAATAGAGACTATGTATGGATGCGGTCTGCGTGTGTCGGAACTGGTAAATCTTGAAATATCGGGCGTTTATCTTGAGGAGGAATATGTGGTGGTGCGAGGCAAAGGCAACAAGCAGCGCATGGTGCCGCTGTCGGCCGAAGCTGCCCGGCGCATCACCGATTATATGGCAGAGCGACGACGCATCGTGCCTAAACATGGCGATGAAAACATATTGTTTCTCAACAATAGAGGCGGCCGACTGTCGAGAGTGATGATATTTTATATTGTGCGCGATCTGGCTGCTTTAGCAGGTGTGAAAAAGAATATATCGCCGCACACGCTGCGGCACTCATTTGCCACACATCTGCTTGAAGGCGGAGCCAACCTGCGCGCTATACAGCAGATGCTCGGCCATGAAAATATATCTACCACATCGGTTTATCTGCACCTCGACAACACTCATCTGCGCAAGGAGATACTCATGTATCATCCCCGCAATTCTGCATCACTCACGCAGCCTCGAATCGATGATGATGGTGACGGGCCCGTCGTTGACTAAAGACACCTTCATGTCGGCACCGAATATGCCGCGACCTACAGGGCGCCCTGTAAGCTCAGCAACACGCAGGCAGTAGGCTTCATAAAGGGGCACGGCTAAGTCATGGCCGGCAGCACGGATATAGCTTGGCCGGTTGCCCTTGCGTGTACTCGCCGTGAGAGTAAACTGACTGACTGCAAGCACTTCACCACCTATATCGGTGACCGACCGGTTCATCACTCCATTCTCGTCGTCGAAAATGCGCAACGCGGCTGTCTTTGATGCCAACCACTCCATATCGGCCTCCGTGTCGCCATGCTCCACACCAACAAGCACGAGCAGTCCACGACCAACAGAAGCACACAGGCGACCGTCGACAGAAACAGAGGCCTCAGAAACGCGTTGTATAACAATTCTCATAAATCAAGAGTCAATTGGGTGTCAAGAAGCCTGAAGCTCATGCGATGGTGCACACTTGGCCCAAAACGGGCTATTGCGCTGCGATGTGCCGGGGTAGGGTATCCTTTATTCACCTTCCAAGCATATTGCGGTTCTGCGGCATCTATCGAGCACATGTAGTCATCTCTATAAGTTTTCGCAAGGACCGATGCAGCAGCAATGTCGGCATATTTCCCGTCGCCTTTGACCACGGTCTGCCAGGGAATATTGCCGTAGGGCTTGAAACGGTTGCCATCGACAATCACAGTCTCGGGCTGCACCTTCAAGGCGGCAAGAGCACGATGCATGGCCTCAATCGAGGCATTGAGAATATTCATAGAGTCGATCTCAGCCGACGAGCATACACCCACAGCCCATGCAATGGCCTCACGCTCTATCACCTCACGCAGCTCATAGCGGCGGCGCTCTGTGAGTTTTTTTGAATCATCGAGCAAGGGATGCGAGAAACCTTCGGGCAGTATCACTGCTGCGGCAAAAACAGGGCCTGCCAGACAGCCTCGGCCGGCTTCATCGACACCGGCCTCAAGCATACCCGGATGCATGCGAGCGGGTAGGGGGTCGTGGGTTTTCATCAGCGCTGACCGCCACGTGTGTTGCGGAACTGATCTTTTATAGCCTCTACCACATTAATGATATAGTCGCCTGTGCGCTCGAGGTCAGAGACAAGATCCATGTAGTAGATGCCGGCCTGATATTCATACTTCTTGCTGTTGATGTTGCCCACGTTGGCACTGCGGAGCGTGTTGCGCACGTTGTTGATCTCACGCTCTTTGTTATAAGAAGCATTTATCTCATAGTCGCCAACGCTCTCGATATTACGCAACATCTTTATCATCATATCCATAGCCTCATGCACATAGGAGAACATAGAATCAATATTCTGGTAAATCTCCTCAGTAAACTCGGCATGGCTCTGCTGTTTGCGGATAAGTATCTTGCCGACAGCCAGGCAGGCATCGGCGATACTCTCTATCTCGGAAACGATAGTGAGCATGGCCGACACGCGCAGTTTCGACTCATTGGAGAGTCGACCCTCGGCTGTGAGATTCAAGAAGTTTGCAATCTCAAGTTCCATGCGATCGGAGATGTCCTCGTATTTCTCTATGCGCGAGTAAAGAAGATCGAATTCCTCGGTCTGCTCCTTGGTGTGCACAAGCTGCTGGGCCATGTCGAGCATACGGCCAACGCGCTCGGCATAGACAGCCATCTCCTTCTCGGCCTGGGCAATATTAAGCTCCGACGAACTGAGCAGACGGCCCGAGATATATTTGAGTGTAAACTCCTCGTCGTCTTTGTGCTTGGCGGGAATGAGGCGCTCCACAATCTTGACATAGAGTTTGGTGAACCAGATCATGATGCTGAGGTTTACCAGATTGAAGATTGTGTGGAATATAGAAAGGCCGAAGCTCACACTCAACTGCATGGCAGCAATCTGCATGAGCACATTGTGGCCGGCAGGCAGTGTGTTGTCAAAAAGGTGATTGTAGAGCCCCGGGTCGCTTGACTCGAGCCCCTTGACAAAGTGATAAAGAGCGTTGGGATCTCCACAGCCTATTTCTTCGGTGAGCCAACCGGCAAAATTGCAGAAGGGCACAAAGATGCATATACACCACACGGTGCCGAGCAAGTTAAACAACAGGTGCCCCATAGCCGTGCGCTTGGCGGCGACATTACCGCTGAGAGAGGCAAGGATAGGAGTAATAGTCGTACCGATATTAGAGCCGAGCACCAACGCACAAGCAAGATCAAATGTGATCCAGCCCTTTGTGCACATAATCAGCGTTATGGCAAATGTCGCAGCCGACGACTGTATAACCATCGTCAGCAAGATGCCGACTGCCAGGAAGATCAATATAGAGTTGAAGCCCAGTGAGGCATACTGCTTCAGGAAGGCAAACATCTCGGGATTGCTCTGAAGGTCGGGCACATAGGCCGATATCATGTCGAGACCCATGAACAGGAAAGCAAAACCGATGATAAACTCACCGATAGACTTGGTGCGGCCTTTCTTTGAGAACAGCAACGGTATTGACAGGCCAATCATCGGCAAAACAAAAGTCGATATATTGACCTTGAAGCCAAACAGGGCTATAATCCATGCCGTAAATGTGGTGCCGACATTAGCACCGAAAATCACCGCCATCGACTGCGCGAGAGTCATAAGGCCGGCGTTTACAAAACTTACCACCATGACGGTCGACGCCGACGAGCTCTGTATAAGAGCTGTGATAGCAAAACCTGTGAGCGTGCCCGTGAACCGATTGCGTGTCATTGCAGAGAGGATATTGCGCAGGCGGTCGCCGGCGGCTTTCTGCAATCCTTCACTCATCACCTTCATGCCGTAAAGGAACAAACCCACGGCACCAATCAGACATAAAAAGTCTAAAATACTGTAATTCATTGTGTTTGGTGGTATGTAGTTTTGCACGCATACACACGCGCCACTCCCGACGCTGCATAAAACGGGCTATCTGTCTGCAAAAATAAAGATTTTCTGCGATAACTGCTGTCTGCCACAACAAAAAAACGCCATAAAAACCTCCAAAAAAATGACAAAAAAAGACAGAGACACGTCGGATGACCTTGTCTCTGTCTTTAATATGATTAATAATTTATCGGCAGAATGTTATTTGCCTATAATGAGCTTGCGATGATCTGAGGTAACAACAATCTGACCGGGAAGCGGATTCTTGACACGACGACCATAGAGGTCATAGTATTCTACGTTGACTGCATTGTCATCATTGATAATATCAGAGATGCCTGTGCTCTCTAAGTCGGGCATTTCGGAGGCATCAGCCATGCGCTCGAAGGCCATGTACCATTTCGAAGCCTTATCGGTTGTGTTCCAAGATGCTATCGAACCACTTGCGGCAAGATATATGGCGGGAACACTGGTGTTTGCCGGCTCAGCATCGGCAAGGGTGGTGTGGCCGTCGGTATTGCTGTCAGCGATAAACTCATGGCCATTGCTGTGGTGATTTGCCATTGCGACAGCAGCCTCGGCCGAGGTGGTCTGTCCGACAAAAGTCTTGGTTGAAGGATGATAAATGAGCCAGTTGTCGCTCGACTCATTGCGGTGAACAAAAACAAAGCAATCATCATCGCCGGCATCAGAGGTTGCTGTGAGCGAAGAACCGTCGGCCGTGAGCCATCGGTCGCCGAAACCATACTTGCCGTCGTGTGCATTTAAAAGTGTATACACACCTCCGTGCTTGATTGTTATATAGTTAAGCTCGGGATTCTCATCAAGCATAGCAGCGTTGAAAGCTGTGTAGTTCTCGGCCGACGGATCTGCCTCAAAATCGGCAGCGGCCTTGTCGGCAGCAGGATTGCCGCGACCGTCGGTTTGTCCTACGTATTTGCCGGCCTCGGTATTCTCAACCTCGTTTTCAAGACGGTATTCGATGAGGTCAGATGTGAGTTGCTTGCGAATTGCGAAGTCATCGTCATTGCAATACTGATATTCGCCATCGGTGATATCCTCGAGAGTAAGGTTGCGGTATACACCCGAGAAATCTTTGCCAAAGGTTGACTCCTCATAGTGGAAACCAACAGTGTTGTTATGCTGCCAGCACATGGTAGAATAGGCTGAGCCCTTCTGCGACACGCGATATCTGCCGTTCCATGTCTTGAATGACTCGGGGGTGTTGATGTCTTCTGGTGTAGACAAGGTCTTCCACACGATGCTGACATTGCGCCGTGAACCGCCATAGGGGAACGACTGCAGGGCAAGATAACACTTCTCTCCGGTGGCTACATTGCTGGCGGGCACAATGAGAATTTCGCCGTTGCATGCATTGATAGAGCCCATGCCCATGTCGGTGCGCACTGAAGTCGCCCAGCTGCCTTCGGCTTTGGCAACATCGGTGTAGCGGAAGATGTTGAAGTTGCGGTTGCCACTTTTGTTACGGCCTGCCAGAAGCACCGAACCGTCGGGAAGTTCCTCGGCCTTAGGTTCGTCGGCATTAACTGTGACGGCAGGCTGCATCGGATCGCCGAGAATATGCCATGTTTCGCCGAAATCATCGGTGTAAATCACCCAGTTGGATGTATTGTCGGCTGAAGCATTATAACCTGTGAGCACGGCATATACACGATAATATGAACCAACCTTAATATACTTACTCTGCACCATGCGACCTGAGCCTATAAACTCGCTGTCAATGTAGCCGTGGGGTACGGTATTATCAAAAAGTCCGTAGATGGTGTTTGTGATGTTCTTGAACTTAGTCCAGGTTTCGCCACCGTCTTCGCTATACCACTGAGCTGTCTGATTGGGGTTTGAACGACGTGCTGCGAAGAAAGGAGTGTGACCGCAGACGCTGACTACCATAATCTTGCCGGTCTCACGATCGCTGACAATTGCAGCATCGCCGAAACCGCAATCAGGATTTTGAAGCGATGTATATTGAGTGCCTTTGCCTGTGCCCTGAGCTACAGGATTACCCGACGCGTCGCGCATGTGATCGGGTTCAGACCATGTGACACCATTATCGTCGGAATACGACATATAAAGGTCGATGCGGCCATAGCCTATGTCCTGTCCACTATAGCGGTAATCATTTATAGCAAGCAGACGACCCTTATGCACACCGTTTTCAATTGTTGTGATTGCCGGGATGCGATAGCAGATGTTATAGCCGGTTGTGCCATCATAGCGGAATATAACCGTGATATCACTGGTCTCATCCACTCGGCGGATAGTAGCGCGGAAATTCGTTATATCCAACGCCTTATTGGCATCAGAAGGATTGGCTGTGAGATAGAAGTCAGAAGTGTCAGTGCCCTTGAGACCCTCAACCGACACATGACCCGGATTGGTAGTGACAGCAACCGAGTTGTCATTGGGGAGGTCAATAGACATAGTCGCATAACCCCAGCTGCCACTGCGCTGGAAGTCGAATTCATAAGCAGTGACAAAGCGCCCCTTACCGGCACTGAATACCCATGGGCCATATTCCATTCCTGAAGCAAACTGCAGAGTTTCGTCAGACCAATAAATATTGTTTTTAACAGTAGATATGCTGAAATCTTCGTTAACATCGCTGACCCACTTGCTGCTCCATGTCGGCTCTGAAACAACCTGACCATTGCGATAGAATGAACCCGTGGAGGGTTTGATGTCAATAGTCTGCTGGGCCCAGATGATCTGCACAGCTGACCCGGCATCCACACCACCTGTCCAGAATGCAAGTTTATTGTCGCGGTTGTTGAGCACCTTGCTCTCAGCACCCTTCTCGTTTACATAAAACGCAGGGGTATCATCGCCAAGCACATTTGTCTCGCGTAATTCCCAGTCGTAGCAATATCCGCTGCGGCCCGGAGTGGTGACAATAGCGTATGAAGAACCTCCGGTGGTGCCGTACATAGTTGTTGGCGCACCAAACATCATCGATGCACCGGCTGCCTTGTTGTAGATCTGATATCCATCGGTCTCATTGCCGGTGAAACACCACAGATCGGCATCGTCAAATTCAGTGGTTGTGCGGCTGAGCGATATGGATGTAGCCCCTGCCTGATATGTGAGGTGAAAGCCTGCACCGGCTATCTGCAATGTATACCAGTTGGTTGCCGGATCAAACTCTCCATCGGTTATAGTAGTGGTGAGCACTGTGGGCTCTTCTTCAACCTCAACATAGCCGGGAATGGGTGAAAGCGTGATAGTAAAATCTGTGAGCAAAACTCCATCATTGGCTCCGTCAATGTCAAATGAAGGTGAGACATTGACATCACTATTGGTGACTTCCCAAAGCTGATTGGCCGCAGTAGCCTTCATAGTCTTGCTACCGGCCGACAGAGTCTGCGCGCCACTGCCGATGAGTTTAAAATTAAAACGATAAGCCGAAACATAATAACCCTTGGTGGTAGAAGAAATCGTGAATGTTTCGCTTAATGCCTGGCCTGAACGGGCATCGATATAGATACCCGACCACTGCATGTCGTTTTTAGTAGTAGTTAACTTTGCACCGGGATTTTTTGTCTTACTTTCCCAAATGTTACACCACGTGTTGGTGGCACCATCACGTGTAAGATCTCCATTGTTCTTGTCAACAGTTATTGTCACGGGTGTCTTGTCGGTCTGCGCCTGCGACACAAAAAACGACGACACTACCAGCAATATGGTTGCAAGCAGTTTTAATGAATAATGCATTGATTGGTTTTGTATGTTTAAGTATAAATTTAAGTAATTACATATTCTGTGTCATCAAATAACCCCACCAATAGCTTAGGCCATAACACAGTATCAACAATACCAGTAGAATTCCAAAAATAAACTTGTCGCGGCGATACACCAGCCATGCACACACAAGGTCGCCTGCAGCAAAAAGCGGCAACAGACGAGCAAGCAAACCAACGAAGTCGTTGCCCGTGCTTAAAGCTCCGGCATCAAGCATATCCATCACCGGCCATAATGGCAACAGCAAAAATAATAAAATGGGAATCAGCCATAAAGGAGCATGGCGAGTGTCATCGTTCATAATTATTTATCTTTCTTCGTTGCTTTATTTTTAGAACAAAGATAGGCTTCGACAGTTTGTTCTATTCCTTTTTCGAGAGAATATCGGGGATTAAATCCAAAGTCGGCAACGGCGTCTGATATATCGGCATTCCAGTTGCGCTGTTTCATTATCTTATATTTATCGCGATTGAGTGTAGAAGGCCGCATTTTCATCACTCCCCATTTCTCTGCCACAACCGATGCTATGTAGACAATCCACATAGGCAGTCGCACGGGAATTACAAATTTTTTGCCAAGCTTGCGGGCCACAATTTTGCGGAATTCCGACTGGGTATATGCCCGAGGTTCCGATATAATATAAGTCTTGCGGTTGACTCCGGCGGCAAGAGCATCCATCATGGCGTTGACCAAATCTTCGACATAAATAAATGTGAGCATCTGGCGGCGAAATCCCACACCAAAATCAAAATGGCTGTCAATGCTCTTTATCATCATCAGGTAGTCTTGCTCATGAGGGCCGTAGACACCTGTGGGACGGAATATTATATAATTTAAATCAGGCACAGTCTGCAGATAGGTTTCTGCTTTTATCTTCGACAGACCATAGCGTGTGTTTGGATCAGGCACCGTCTTTGACGACAGCGGGGTATAGTGTTTCTCATCACCCGGCCCGAGCGCACTAAGACTGCTCATAAACAGAAAGCGCTCAGGGAGCATGCCGGCGCTGCGCAGTACTTCGACAAACGTGCGCAGATAGATATAGTTAATGCGATTGAAATCGGCGAAATTTGCACACTTCGTGGCACCGAGATTATAGATTATATAATCCCACCCGCAAGCTGATGGCGCACTCTCCGCAAGAGTGGCCGACATAGTTTCAGCATTGTCATAGTCAAGCACCACAAAGTGCAGACGCGGGTCGGTGAGATAGCGGCGCGATGTGCTCTCGCGCACTGCAACGTATGTGTTGTAGCCACGACGCAGACTCTCGGCTGCAATGAAGCCGCCTATGAATCCGCCGGCTCCAACTATAAGCATTGTTTTCTGTGACATAAAAATATATAGTTTTATCGGGCATCAGAATATTCCGGCTACAATGGCCTTATTATATGTCGCCATTGTGCGTCGGGCAAACTCGGCATTGGTGAAAGACTTGATATGGCGTCGACCAAGTTCTACCATTTTGTCGCGCAGGTAGCTGTCGTCAAGCAGACGGCGGCCAGCATCGACCATAGCATCGGTGTCGTCGGGATCTATATAAATAGCGCCCTTGCCTCCGGCTTCTTCAAGACAGGAACCTGTGCAAGCCACCACCGGTGTTCCAGCGGAAAGGGCCTCGACAATAGGTATGCCGAACCCTTCGTAACGCGATGTGTAGGTAGCAAACATAGCCATCGCATAGAGTGCCGGCAGATCTACAAAAGGCACATTTTTCAGAAAAATAACTCTGTCTGACAGACCTTTTGAAGCAATAAAACTATCAAGTTGCGCGGCATAGGCTGTGCGGCCGCCCACAATCACCATCTTCACGTCAGCCGGGAGAGCGGGGAGCGCTTTAAGAGCAAGCAACTGATTCTTGCGCGTCTCTATCGTGCCGACAGATATATAATAGCGCTCCGGCAGATGATACTTCTCTCTAACCTCGCTGCGAGTAGCGCTATCCTGGGGATAAGCAAACTGTGGATGACATCCCTGATAAATGACATCAATCTTGTCGGGATCAGCTTTATAGTCCTCTATAATATCGAGCTTGGTGCGCTCACTCACGGCAATAATGCGGGTAGCATCTTTGCAAGCACGTCGGAATTTAAAATCATATATGGCACGGTCAATAGCTTTATAGTTCTCCGGCACACGACGGAAAATTATGTCGTGGATAGTAACCACAGATGGTATACCCGACCCAGCTATATTCAGAGGCAACTCATTGCTCAGACCATGATACAAATCGATGGAATCGCGCTGCAACTGCCGTGTTATGCCTGCCGACCTCCATATTGCACCAAACTTTCTGCCAAAAGACTTGTCGGGCAGACACAAATCTATATTGTCGCGCTCAAGTAAAGGAGCCAGACGCGGATTATTGCCGCGGCGAGGCGCATATAATATGTATCTGTTGGAGGGATAGTAGGCCGACATAGCCTCTACAACCAGACGGCTATAGTTGCCCAGACCGGTGTTGTTGTTGACAGCCCTTTTGCCGTCGAAACCAATTCTTAGTTCTTCCATTAATGAGGCATGTTATTGCATAGAGCGTCAAAAGTACTTAATTTTTCGCTAAACATCACTCTGTTATATATAGTTTTTGTAATTTTGCGTAAATACTACTCCATACATCATGACACAACAGACAACAGACAATCATAATAACAAAACATTTGTAGAAGATTTCAAAGATCGCCTGCGTGGTGTGCGCGTCACCCGATGGGTGCGTTTCACCATCGTTGCCCTGCTATTCATTGCATGGACAATATGGCTCGGCAATCTGTGGGTAGGGCTTTTTGTTATTTTGCTCTTTGACATTTATATAACGGGATATATACCTCTCACATGGTGGAAAAATTCTAAGTCAGCAGTTCTGCGAACAGTGATGAGTTGGGTAGATGCTATTCTCTACGCGCTCATTCTTGTATATTTCATATTTAATTTCATAGGCCAGAACTACCAGATACCCTCGTCATCACTTGAAAAGACATTGCTGACCGGCGACTTCCTGTGGGTCAACAAACTCACTTACGGCCCAAGAGTGCCTATGACTCCTGTGCACTTCCCGCTCGTGCACAATACCCTGCCTATAATTGAAACCAAAAGCTATCTCGAAACACCCTCTATCGGTTATAAAAGACTCAAGGGTCTGCGCAATGTTGAATTGGGCGATATAGTTGTTTTTAACTTCCCAGCCGGAGATACTGTGGCTCTGAAGGTTCAGAATCCTGATTACTACACTCTTGTTAAAACCTACGGTCGCGACATGGTGAACAACAACACCGATATGTTTGGAGAAATTGTTTATCGCCCCGTAGACCGACGCGAAAACTATGTGAAGCGTGCCGTGGGACTCCCCGGCGACAACTTCCGCATCTCCGGCGACACAATATACCTCAACGGAGTGGCTCAACCCTTCCCCGAAAATGTGCAGTTTTTATATCTTGTGCAACTCAATACATCGCTTTCACAGGAACTGTGTCATGAACTTGGCATTGCACTTGAAGATGTGCACAGCGAGGATCTTGAAGAAGAGGCTATCTCATTCATGCGCGAACAAAAGATTTTGGCCGCTGCCGACAACCAGTCTTTCTACTATTCAATTCCTCTGTCGAAGTCTATACTCGATAATATGAAGCAAATGGGTATATTGCGCGGAGCAGCCAAAGTCAATGACTTCAGTCCGCAGACGGTAATGGGTGGATTATTCCCCGACGCCATAAGCGAGGGCTGGACTCTTGCCGACTATGGCGGCTGCGAGGGCATCACCATCCCCAAAAAAGGTATGACAGTGCCTCTCAACGAATATACCTGGGCTTTATACAACAGAGTAATACGCAACTATGAGGGACATTTATCAGCTGAGTTGCGATCCGATGGCAAAGTATATATTGATGGAGTATACACCCCCGACTACACCTTTGCAATGGACTACTACTTCATGATGGGTGACAACCGCGACCGTTCGCAGGATTCACGCTTCTGGGGATTCGTTCCTGAAGATCATATTGTAGGCACACCCATGTTTGTGCTTATATCATTTGACAAAGACCGCTCTATCTTCGACGGCGGCATCCGCTGGAACCGCATCTTCAAGACAGCAAATCCCGATAAAAAGTAACTATGCCCAAGCATCCGCTGATGATTCTGCCTGAGTCTGCGGCAACCGTCGAGCCCATGCTATTTGGCTCGGTAGCCCTATATGCATTCATGGCAAGATATGGTCGCGTCTATATCGACACAGCTGCTCGCCACGATAAACGCCGCAAGCAAACTCACCGATATGACATAGCCGACACACGCGGAGTGCTGCGACTCACTGTGCCTGTAGCAAAACCTGATGTGGCCTCCCCAATACTTGACGATATAGCAATTTCAGATCACGGCAACTGGTGGCAGGTGCACCGCACATCGCTTGAGAGTGCATACGGCCGCACTCCTTTTTTTGAATTTTATATTGATCGTCTGCTTCCGCTGATGCAGCCACAGGGAACACAGGGCATGCCGACGACCATAGGCCAACTTCTCAGAGCTTCCGACAAAATTGTGCGCGACATCCTCGGGTTGTCTACCGAAGTCATCTACGGTAAACCTGATGCCGATGTATCGGTAGATATATATGATAAGGAAGACGAGAAGAAAATCATTCCTTATTATCAGGTGCGCCGCGACAAGCTTGGGTTTATATCCGGCTTGAGTATTCTTGACCTTATTTTCAACACAGGCACTGAAGCACCTCTGGTGCTTCGCGACTACAACCAAGTCTGAAAACCATTCTCAACACACATAATTATCTGATAGAATGATGAGATACCACTGTTTTCAACAATTGTTGAAAACGTGTTGACACAGCCTTGATAGATTTTGAAGAGTTTTAATAACTTTCTCTTGCATAACAGACTTTGCTGTGCATATATAAGGCTGTGTGCATTTTCAAAAAAAGAAAACACAAAGGTTTAAGCAGGTTTTCATCGCAGTTTTATTCAGTTTCAATAGGCTTTCTGCCATAAAGTTATTAACTTTGCAACTTATTAACGGTATGTAGATAACTATCATAACTCGCTGAAAGGCAAAGCAACTATATGTTGATAACCTTGATTTATTGTGATGATAGACTTCAATAACCCAAAAAAGCAAGAAAACAGCCATAAAGTTATTGCAACTATCTACATCCCTTATTATTCTTCTTTAATTATTGTTTTGAAAAAAATTTTCAAAAATAAAAAGATATGAATGTAGAAAAGCCGGCAGAGGGATCGCTCGCACAGCGCATCACAGATCTTAAGAAAAAGAAAAATGCCGTGATTCTGGCTCATTACTACCAGCAGGGCGAAATACAGGATGTGGCCGATTATGTAGGCGATTCTCTTGCTTTAGCACAGATTGCCGCTACACTCGACAATCCGATAATCGTGCTGTGTGGAGTGCACTTTATGGGAGAGACTGCAAAAATACTTTGTCCCGACAAAAAGGTGCTTGTGCCGGATACGGCTGCCGGCTGTTCGCTCGCCGATAGTTGCCCGGCCGAAGAGTTTGCCGATTTTATAAAGAAGCATCCAGGTCACACGGTGGTGAGCTATGTCAATACTTCGGCTGCCGTGAAGGCTCTCACTGATGTAGTGGTCACATCATCAAATGCCCGCGCAATCGTTGACAGTCTGCCGGCTGACGAGAAAATAATTTTTGGTCCCGACCGTAATCTGGGCAACTATATCAACAGTGTCACAGGGCGCAATATGGTAGTGTGGAACGGAGCCTGCCATGTGCACGAGCAGTTCTCAGTTGAGAAAATAGCAGCTCTCAAGCATGAACATCCCGAAGCCAAGGTGCTTGTGCATCCCGAGTGTCGTAAACCGGTGCAGCTGCTGGCCGATGTAATAGGGTCGACTGCTGCTCTGCTTGATTATGCAAAGAAAACGGATGACAAGGTATTCATAGTTGCAACAGAGAGCGGCATCCTCCACAAGATGCGTCAGGAGTGTCCCGACAAGACATTCATCCCTGCACCGGCTGAAGACAGCACATGCGCATGCAACGACTGCTCGTATATGAAGCTGAATACCATGCAAAAACTCTACGATTGTCTGCTCACCGAGCAGCCTGAAATTACAGTAGATCCTGTTATAGCCGAGAAAGCCCGCCGACCAATTGAACGCATGCTCGAAATGTCGAAGAAGTAAGCGAAGCAGACTACCCCCGGAGCTACATTATATATTAAGAATAATCACATCACACCATCATGGAATACAATCATAAAGAAATTGAAGCCCGCTGGCAACAGTATTGGAAAGACAACAAGACTTACCGAACAGATATAGACAAATCGCGCCCAAAATTTTATGTTCTCGACATGTTTCCCTATCCGTCGGGTGCAGGATTGCATGTAGGACACCCTCTGGGCTATATAGCGAGCGATATATATAGCCGCTATAAGAGATTGCAGGGTTTTAATGTACTTCATCCCATGGGGTTTGATGCTTATGGTTTGCCGGCCGAACAATATGCCATACAGACAGGTCAGCATCCTGAGGTCACCACCCGGCAGAATATAGAGCGTTATTGTTCTCAGCTCGATAAAATAGGTTTCTGCTATGACTGGGAGCGCGCTATACGCACATGTGATCCTGAGTACTATAAATGGACCCAGTGGGCATTCATAAAGATGTTTGAGCATTACTATGATCCTGCTGAACAGCGTGCAAAACCTATCAGCGAACTCGTTGCGCACTTTGAGAAGGAAGGTAGTAGGGGCATAAGTGCCGTGTGTGGCAAGGAACTCAACTTCACAGCCGACGAGTGGAAGGCTATGGATGAGAAACAGCAGAGCGATGTGCTCATGAATTATCGCATTGCTTATCTTGGCAATACAATGGTGAACTGGTGTCCTAAACTGGGCACTGTGCTTGCTAATGACGAGGTG
>CAZAME010000031.1:0-18499 GCA_964486445.1 uncultured Bacteroides sp.
GCAGTTGGTAATGATGAGGCCGATGAATACCGACAACTGTTTCGACACATCGTAGGCGTATGCTTCAAGTAGCTGCGAGACGATGACTACAAGTCCGGCCACGACAACAAGCTGCACGATGATGCGGATGTTGGTGGGGATTGTGTTGCGCATGAGTGATATGATGACATTGGAGAATGCCAGCACGGCAATTACAGACAATCCCATCACGATTGCCGGCTCGAGTTTGGCCGTCACGGCAAGGACCGAGCAGATGCCAAGCACCTGCACAATCACCGGATTGTTCTTTGAGAACGGATTGAGCAATACGCTCTTATTGCTTATTTTTTCTGCCATAGCTTAGTGAGTTCTGAGATTTGTGAGATATGCACGATAGGGCGATATGCAGTTGTCGAGCATGGCGCCCACGCCTTTGCTGGTGATTGTGCCGCCCGACACGCCATCGACGTAGTCTTCGTCACCCTGGGGTTTCTGACCGGCTTTTACCACCGTTACGGGCATGAACCGGTCGTTCTTGAAGAGCTGTTTATTCTCAAACTGGTCTGAGAAAGCAGGTTTTTCGATTTCGGCACCGAGGCCTGGAGTTTCACCCTGGTGCGCAAAGTATGCTCCGTAGATAGTAGAACCGTCGGCATCGATTGCTACATACCCCCAAATGGGTCCCCACAGACCTGCGCCGTAAACGGGCAGAATATATTTGACCTGGTTGTCAGCCATTGTGCATACATACACAGGCAACTTGCGCTCTGCTGCCGGGAGCTTGCTCTCTGCTGCCACATTCACGGCGAAAGCGTCATTGCCGATGATGTCACCGTTTTCGTTGACAACAGCCTGCGACGTGATGTATTTGTCGAAGTCGGCAATGATGTCACCTTTGTCGGGCACGATGTGCACCGAGGCAAGAATCTGGCGCATCTTGTCGGCGTCGCTATTAGCCTGCTGCAATGGCTTGAGAGATGTGGATATGATGGCCAAAGCCGCACCTACCACAACTACAAGCACTATTATATATATTAATGTGTAAACGTTGCTTTGCTTGTTGAGTGCCATAACTTAGGATATTTTAGCGTTGAGGCGGCGCATACGCCGGCGTATGTTTGACTGCACCACGCAGTAGTCGATAAGCGGAGCAAAAGCGTTCATCAGCAGCACTGCAAGCATGGCGCCTTCGGGGTAGCCGTTGTTGTATGTGCGGATGAGTATGGCTATTGCACCTACAAGGAAACCATAGATCCACTTGCCGGTGTTGGTGCGAGCGCCCGTCACGGGGTCAGTAGCCATAAACACAGCAGCAAAAGCAAAACCGCCGTATAACAGCTGATCTACGGGCGAAAGGAAAGAGACCGGGTAGGTGGGGGTGGCACAGACATTGGCAATCCATCCCATGAGCAGACCACCTGCAAACACTGAAATCATCACGCGCCATGATGCCATGCCGCTGATGAGCAGAATGGCTGCGCCGATGAGAATCATCAGTGTTGATGTCTCGCCGAAGGAGCCGGGGATAAGACCAAGGAATGCGTCCCATGTGCTGATGAGGTGATCGCCTACACCAGTGAGCTGCACATCGGCCCCCGACGCTGTTGCAAGCTGGCCGAGAGGAGTGGCACAGGTGAATCCGTCGGGAGCAACCGGGCCGAAACCGAAGACACTGCCGGTGGCGACAAACGCTTTATCTCCTGACATTGATGCAGGATATGCGAAGAACAGAAAGGCGCGTGTAACCAGAGCAATGTTGAAGATGTTGAATCCGGTGCCACCGAATACTTCTTTTGCGAAGATCACGGAGAATGCAGTGGCAACGGCGAGCATCCACAGCGGAGTTTCTATAGGACATATCATCGGAATAAGGATACCTGTCACCAGGAAGCCTTCCTGAATTTCTTCTTTGCGCCACTGTGCTACGATAAACTCTATGCCGAGTCCTACAACATAGCATACTACCACTTTAGGCAGAACTGCAAGCAGACCATAGAGCATAAGAGACCAGAAAGGCATGTCGCTCGCTCCTGCGGCAAGCCAGTGCTGGTAGCCGGTATTATACATTCCGAAAATAAAACAGGGCAGCAACGCGAGCACAACTATTATCATGGTGCGCTTGGAGTCGATGCTGTCGTGGATATGCACTCCTGAAGAAGAAGTGGACCGCGGAGTGTAGAGAAATGTCTCAAATCCGTCATAGACCGAGCGGAGCGACTGCAATTTGCCGCCCTCCTCAAAGTGAGGCTTCACACGGTCAAGAAATCGGCGAAGGGGTTTCACGAAGTTCTATTATTTTGTTGATTAATTTATTTTGCTGTTATTGTGTGATGTGCTTGGTTTGACAGAAGATTATTCAAGCTCTTTGCGCAAGTAGTCGAGACCTTCGCGCACTATCTTCTGCAGCTCCATCTTTGAGGTATCTACGTATTCTGCCAGGGCAAAGTCTTCGGGAGCGACTTCATAGATGCCAAGTTGCTCCATGCGGTCTATGTCACGGCCGATGATAGCTTTCAGCAGATACTCAGGAAGGATATCCATAGGCATGACTTTGTCGAATTGTCCCGACATAATCATGGCGCGGCGACCTCCGTTGAGACGGGCATCAGGAGAGAATGCTTTCGACAGGAAGTGTCCCGGGAACGAGCGCGATGTGCTCATCTTTTTAGGCGAAACAGAGGCCCAGCCCATAAATTCATCTACATCGTCACCCTCCGGAATAACTGTGATCTGCTCGTAGGGGAAGCGCAGGAAGCCATCGAGACCTACGGCAATGCCGGTGAGCACGTTGCCCGATATTATGCGATGATGGCGACCGTCGGCACGTAAATCGCCTTTGACAAGTGGGTCGATTGAGGCACCTTCGGTGGTGGTGATCAGTCGCGGATGCTCTACTTCACTGCCGGTGAGAGCTACCAGGGCGGTGCCATTAATTTTGCCCGCGAGCAACAATGTGCCGAGTTTGCACAGGGTAACGATATCAAGAGTCCACACGACTTCACCTTTATTGACGGGAGCAATGTTGGCAATTATGGTGCCTGTGAGGCCGGCGGGATGTTTTCCTTTGACATTTACCATCTCAGCTCCGGGCACGTCGGCCAAAGAGCCTTCACGCCGGCTGATGTATATTTTGCCCGAGGTGACGAGCTTGAGTAACTTTACAGCTGCCGCAAGTTCTTTATCCTTGCCTGCCACACGGGTTGTCATATCTACAGCGAGGGGTGCACTGTCTATGGCGGTGACAAATATATCGCGCGGCAGTACAGTGGGTGAGGGTACCACGTCGTATGGGCGCTGGCGCATGCGGCTCATAATACCCGATTCAGCCAACAATTGCATTGCCGAAGTTTCATCTGTAGCCTTTGCCACATCAAAAGACTTGGCTTCGTTTTTGCCGTCGGATTCAATAACAACGCGTTCGATTTTGCGGCGCTCGCCACGCACTACTGCTTTAATTGTACCTGATGCGGGCGACACGATTTTCAGGTTTTCGTCTTTTTTGTCGCGTAACACCGGTGTGCCTGCAAGCACATGGTCGCCTTCTTTGACCTCTATCTTAGGAACGAGGCCGGTGTAGTCGTCGGGTACGAGCGCAAAGACCTCAGCCTCAATGCTGACAGGGGCGAAGTCAGTGACTCCACCCTCAAGATTGAGGTCAAGACCTTTCTTTAATGAGAGGTTTATGCTCATATATTTATGTGATTATGTTTCTTTCTGCAAAGGTACACTTAATTTTTTATAAAAATAAGTAAATATACACCTTATTTTATGCAGGTCAGCGCAGAAACTTCGGGGCAAGGAAGAATAGCCCGAGAGATATGCCGCAATTCCAGTTGCGGGCGGGGTAGGACATGTAGTTTGCGTAGGCTCTGAGGGTGGCGAAGGGCAAGGCGTAAGCAGCTGTAATTTCTCCAAAAAATGCCGGATCAGAAAACCACTTGCCCCAGTGTGGCACTTCACCCGAACCGCTGTCGAGGATTTTGCGGAAAGGCATAAATCCGCTCATGTTGAGCCGCACGGAGAACGAGTCGTTCATTTTCCAGAAAGGCAATATGCTTACTCCGGCAAAATTTGTGGCGCGGAATGCAGGATTGAAGTTGTTATAGCACGTAACCGAGGGTAAAAATGCTTGTGCTTGCACCAGTGATTCGTCATAATCCCCGGTGAGCTTGCGTGTCGACAGCATAATGTCGGTCTCTAACCCGCAACCGAAATGACGCCCGGTGAAGTAGTTTGAACTTCGCAACTCAGCCTGCAACCATAGCACATTGTTATGTCGCTGCGAGTGGTCGGGTATTACGGAGTGGTAGCGCTCGCGGCCTGTCATAGCCATAGCCGACATGCGCAGTCTGTGTCCTGCGGTAGGCATTGATTCGTTGTCGAGAGTGTTGAAGTCGAAGTCGGCTCTTAGTTGCCCCAGATAATAGTGTGCCTTGTCATGTCCGAGTTTATAGTCGGCAATTGTGTTGCTCTGGAAAAACATGTCTTTGAGATAGCCCCATCCGGCAGAAAGACTCAAGACCGAGCTGCGGGTTGTGGCAAGCGAATAGCTTGCTCGCCCGAAGGCTTCGAGCGACGTGATGAATGTCGGTGCCTTCACTTCATAAAACAAATAGTCGTTTTCAAAGAACTTCTGTCGCGATACTACGGCATTGATGCTCAGCGAAGATGGTGTGGAAGTTGCAAGCCGTAGGCTTGTACGCAGGTCTGAGGCCAGATAGCTTTGGCCGAGCCATGCGCTGATGCCAGCACCGGCACCATGCAGATTCATCGTAGAGTAGTTTGCATCGAGATACAGAAAACTGCTTGTCGATGAAGTGATGTATCCGCCGATGCCTATTTTAATGCGGCTTTTTACTGTGGCTTCGAGGTCGAGATTAAACAAGCCTGTGGAATCGCACATCGCAGCCTGAGGCAAAAGATTGGCAAGCCGACCGGGGCTGACTGCCCTGTAATAGCTTTCGCGTGCATGGGCAATGCCGAATGTGTCGGCGTTATCACGAATATTTGATGTAAAGAGATAGCGTATGTATTCGTTCTGAGCCGGTGTCCCTCCGGTCACTTTTACGCTGTCGCGGTCGAAGAGCACGAATGGAGTTGAACTCTTGAAGACATTTCGCCGAAGTTTCACAACATCGGGAGACCGGCGGGTAGCAACACGAGTTTTGATTGAGTCCATCATTGATATGGCTTTGTCATAGCCGACTTCATATATGGCCTTTGCCTTTGGAAAATCGAGCAGCCCGTATTGGCCGACATCTACATGTAGGGTCATGCCGATGTTTTCAGGCAGTCGGTGGTCGTTTTTACGCATTATAAGCGTTTCGAGCTGAGTCATTATGTCTTTGTCGTGGCTTTCGGCTTGTGCCCGGTCTCTTGGCGAACTCACGAAATCCACACCAATGATGAAGTCGGGGTCGAAATCAGATTGCATGACATCTGTGGGGAAGTTATCGAAAATACCACCGTCATACATCACATGACCATTGATAGTCAGGGGTTGGAACACTATAGGGAACGACATTGAAGTGCGCACTGCGTCGCCGAGATTGCCCTTGCTCCACACAACTTTTTCCTGAGTTGTCATGTCGGCTGCCACGCATCGGAATGGCACCATCAGTTTGTTAAAGTCGCCGCCGCATTGGGCTGTATATGCCGAGAAAAGGTCGAGAAAGGCGAAGTTCATGGGCAGCGGTGAGATAAGGCTTGTCGGAAGCACCGAGGTTTCCACGGTGCCGTCGCCCACAGAGAGATTCATAATCGCCGGAGTGGGGCGATTCTTAGAAAAATAGTAAACGAGATCGGGGTCGATGCGGCCTGTAGACCAATATGAAAAGTCGCGCGATTCAAGGAGTTGCATCATTTCGTCGGGTGTATAGCCCATTGAATACAAAGCTCCTATAATTGCACCCATGGAGGTGCCGGCCACATAATCTATGGGGATTCCGTTGTCTTCGAGAGCTCTTATTACACCAATATGGGCAATGCCTTTGGCACCGCCTCCACTCAGCACCAGTCCGATCGACTGTGGCATCTCTCGCTCCGGCTGCTGAGCCGGAGCGGAGACAAATGCCATAAGTGCAATTAAAATCAACAAGCACTTTGTCCTCATAATGTAGTAGCGTAAGCACTAAGGCTTCTCAATAGACACAATAGTTGAAAACGTGATGAATATATTACTTACCCGGCCTGCGTGGGGAGTGCTTGTTTTTTGTGTTGCCCTCGTGGGTTTCGGGTAGTCTTTGAAATGAAAACATCCGGCTACCGAAAAAGTTTTGTCAAGGCCGCAAAAAAATAAACACCTATTGACCGGCTCGCTGTATTTTACCGTGTTGCAAAGTTATGAATTAATTTGTATTTTTGCGGAAAATAGTTAATCGTTCTAATCCCCCGGATATATGAAATCATTAAGACTGTTGCTATTGCCTGCTCTACTTTCTGTAGGTGCTATGTTGAGCACCCCATGTGCTGATGCAAAAACCGGTGACCCCGATGTGCTTGGGCGAGAGTTGCTTTTTAACCTCGGTGACAATGGCTCAAAGTTTTATAGAATACCGGCGATTGTGACGCTTGCCGACGGCACGCTTGTAGCAGTTGCAGACAAACGCATCGATAGCAATGGCGATCTGCCCGGTCGCATTGATGTCGTGTGCCGCACCAGCAGTGATAATGGTGCCACCTGGACACCGGCAGTCACCGTTGCAGAGCATAACGAAGATGGAGGATATGGCGATCCGGCCTTGGTTGTTGACCGTAATACCGGTGATGTGATTTGCATAGCAACGCACGGACAGGGATTGTGGACAGGAACTCCCGGCAATTGTGCCCGCATAGTGGTTATGCGCTCGAAGGACAAAGGTGCCACATGGAGCGCACCTCTTGATATAACCGACCAGTATTTTACGTCAACGGGCGAGGCTGATAAACCCGTTAAAGGTGTCACGGGGTTTGCGAGCTCAGGGCGCGCATTACAGCTCTCCGACGGTCGACTGATGTTTGTCAAGGTCGTTCGCACAAGTCCCGAACCCGGATGGTCGCCGTTGTCAACCGTGGCTATTTACAGCGACGATGGCGGTTATACATGGCAGTCATCGGGAGTAGCATCAGATATTGACGGAGATGAGGCAAAGGTTGTAGAACTCTCCGATGGCCGAGTGCTCATGTCGATACGCAACCGCAAGCACGGTCCGCGTAGATTTTCTATCTCATCAGACCGAGGTGAAACATGGAGCGAGGTTTATGAGCAGCCTGAACTGGTAGATCCGGCATGCAATGGCGACCTAATAGCTGTTGAGCATAATGGTCGCCGTGTGCTGTTGCAGAGTATTTGTGCTGACCGCGACGAGCGCCGGAATGTCACCATTTTTGCAAGTTTTGATGATGGTGCCACATGGCCTGTAAGCAAGACGGTGTGCCCTGGTCCGTCGGCATATTCTGCCCTGACTCAGTTGGCCGATGGCACTATAGGCATTTTTGTTGAAGAGAATGCTGCTGATCAAGATGGTTTCAGACTTTGGTTTACAAGACTGAATCTCGATAAATTGCTTTCTTACGGTAAATGAACTCCGAAAACAAAGGTCTGCTCACCCCGTTTTCGAGGCCTGTCTATGTAATGGCAAAGCCTGTGGGCGCTTCGTGCAATCTTGATTGCAAATATTGCTATTATCTTGATAAGAAGCTGCTTTATAATGATAAACGACAGCTCATGACAGAGCAGACTCTTGAATTGTTTATCAAGCAATATATTGCGGCGCAGACTACTCCTTACATGCAGTTTGTGTGGCATGGTGGTGAGGCGACTATCAGACCACTCGATTTTTACCGTAAGGCAATAGAGCTTCAGCGGAAATACGGAGCGGGTATGCAGATAGATAACTGTCTGCAGACCAATGGCACTCTTCTCACCGATGAGTGGTGCCGGTTTCTTCACGACAACAACTGGCTTGTGGGTGTATCAATTGATGGCCCGGAGGAGTTTCACAATGAATATCGGCGCGATCGAGCCGGCAAGCCCACGTTTCGCAACACCATGCGTGGCATCGCCTTGCTCAATAAGCACAAGGTTGAGTGGAATGCAATGGCTGTCGTGAATGATTATAATGCAGATTATCCCGAGGATTTCTATGATTTTTTTAAGAGCATAGATTGCAGATACATACAGTTTACACCTATAGTTGAGCGGCGAACCTATTGCGGCGCTCTTGCCTCTGCATCAGATGATCCACAGGCAGCTCAGGTCACGGAGATGAGTGTGACGCCGCAGCAGTGGGGCGATTTTTTGTGTGCTGTCTTTGACCGCTGGGTGCGTCATGACGTTGGTAGAGTTTTTGTGCAACTTTTTGATGCCACGCTTGCCAATCGAATGGGCGTGCAGCCAGGTGTGTGCACTATGGCTGCGACATGCGGCCACGCTTCTGCTGTGGAGTGGAACGGCGATTTATATAGCTGCGACCACTTTGTCTTTCCTCAGTATCGGCTCGGCAACATCTATAACTCCACAATCATTGAAATGATGAACAGCGAAAGACAGCTCCGTTTTGGCGAAGCCAAACGCTTGCTTCTCGCTGCCGAGTGTCGAAATTGTGAGTTCCTTAATCTGTGCAACGGCGAGTGTCCCAAGAACCGCTTTGTCCTCAGCTCCGACGGCTCGCATAATCGCAACTATCTTTGCGAGGGCTACAGAAAGTTTTTTGAGTACACAAAACCATATTTCGATTTCATGGCTGCCGAACTTGAAGCCGGTCGAGCACCGGCCAATGTCATGCAGGTTGTCGACAGGCTTTGAATAGCTGGTATTTCTTCTACATAAGTTTGCACCCCATAGCCGTTGCTACAGCTTCGGCACATCGCTCACCGTCTATTGCAGCCGACACTATGCCGCCTGCATATCCTGCGCCTTCGCCGCATGGATATAAGCCGGGGGTAGTAATATGCTGAAGCGATGCGTTATCGCGGGGTACACGAACTGGCGCAGATGTGCGTGTTTCGCAACCAATGAGCGTGGCTTTATCGGTGAGGAAGCCGCGAGACTTTCGCCCGAAGTCGGCGAATCCTTTTTGCAAGCGTCGGGCTATTGGTTCCGGGAGAAGTTTGTCAATTCGAGCAGAGTGTATGCCCGGTGCGTATGATGTGTCGGGCAGAGAGTTTGACGCACGGCCGTTTACAAAGTCTGTCATTCGTTGTGCCGGGGCATTCTGGCTGTTGCCACCGTCGGCAAAGAATGTTTCCTCAATGTCTTTCTGATAGGCCATCATTTTGAGCGGGCCATGCCCGTCATATTTAGCCGGGACATCCTCGGGGAGAACTTCTACAACCATGCCCGAGTTGGCAAATCGCCCCAATCGGCCTGATGAAGACATGCCGTTGACTACGAGTTGTCCCGGAGCGCTTGCTGCGGGAATGATGACGCCTCCCGGGCACATGCAAAACGAGTAAACACCTCTGTCATCTACGCGCGTGAGCATGGAGTATTCAGCCGGTGGCAGGAATTTTCCTCGGCCAGCCGGATTGTGATATTGTATTGAGTCGATGAGCTGTTGCGGGTGTTCCAGACGTACACCTATAGCTATGCCTTTGGCTTCGAGTGCTATGCCGCTGCGATCAAGCATTTCGTAAACATCGCGTGCCGAGTGACCTGTGGCGAGAATTACCGGTCCATCGTAATGCTGCCCGTCGGCAGTGGTGACTCCGCATACACGGTCTTCGTTGTCGGTGAGCAGTCCGTCGACGCGTGTGTTGAAGTGTACTTCTCCACCATATTTCTTTATGGTTTCACGAATATTACGGATAATCACCGGCAGCCGGTCGGTGCCTATGTGTGGGTGTGCGTCGATGAGCACATTTTCATCGGCACCATGAGCGTGAAGTATTGCGAGTATTCGGTCGACAGATCCACGTTTTTTGCTGCGGGTATATAGCTTACCGTCGGAGAACGCGCCGGCACCACCTTCACCGAAGCAATAGTTTGAGTTAGGATCAACAATGCCTTTGCGTGCGATATCTGCCATGTCTTTTCGGCGCGAGTCGACATCTTTGCCGCGCTCAAGCACTATGGGTTTGAGTCCGAGTGTAATCAGTCGCAAAGCTGCGAACAAGCCGGCCGGTCCGGCACCGACCACAACCACCTCCGGTGCTTCTGCGACGTTGCCGAAGTTCACCTGAGGCATATCGGGATACAGAGGCGAATCTTCATCAATAGCGAGCCGTAGTGTCACATTCACCATCACCTTGCGCTGTCGGGCATCGATGCTGCGTTTGATTATCTTATGGTTTTTTATGCGGTTGATGTCTATGCCGGTGGCAGTTGATGCTGCGGCACGCAGCATCAGGTCATTTGCTGCAGTCCGAGGGTCTACTCTGAGGGCGACGTCTGTGATCATTTATCGCTTGCTGATTGTTTAGCGGCTATATTCTTTTTGAAGTGCCGCATAGTGATTAACATTGTGATTATAGCAGTGATGAAGGCGAGCAGGTCGGAGCCGGCCATAGATGCCCACACACCATTTACACCGTAGATATCGGGTAATACCCACAACAACGGCAAAAGGAAGATGAGCTGTCGTGTGAGCGAAAGAAATATAGACAGTGCGGGCCGACCAATGCTCTGATAGAAGTTCTGAATCACTATCTGAGCGCCGACAACCGGATAGAAAATGAAGAAAATGCGTGCGCCCTGGCGAGCAATGTCTATCAGTGCCTGGTCTGTGGTAAACAGTCGGCTGACTATATCGGGGAAACATTCGTTGATAATCCATCCAACAGTCGATATGGTCACTCCTATCCATATACCGATATAAAGAGTCTTTTTTACACGTGCTGTGTCGCCTGCACCAATATTATATCCTAAAATCGGTTGCATACCCTGGGTGACACCGAAAATTATCATCACGAAGAACATTGTTGTGCGGTTGAGTATGCCGTAGGCGCCGACTGCTAAATTGCCGTCTACGTCTCCGCAACTGAGTAAAGCTTTGTTGAGGAACATAACTACCACGCAGGCACAAAGATTCATCAAAAATGGAGACAAGCCTATGGCGTATATGTTCTTGATAATCGAGCCACAGAACCAACGGCGGTGCCTGTCGAGGTGCACATAACTTTTCTTTGAGAGAAAATGGTGTAGCACCCAGCAGCATGCCACAGTTTGCCCGGTTACAGTAGCCCAGGCTGCGCCGGCAATGCCCATGTCAAGAGCGAAAATGAGTATTGGGGCAACTACGATATTTACTGCAACTGACAGCAATGCCGATATCATGGCTTTCTTGGGGTAGCCGGTAGCGCGCATGATGTTGTTGAGGCCGATAAATACGTAAGAGATAGGGGTTCCGAACAAGATTATGCGCATAAATGACCTTGCATAGCCTACGGTCTCAGGTGTTGCACCGAATGCATAAAGTATTGGGTCAAGAAAAAGCAGGGTGAGGCCCCCGAAGATCACCGAGTGTATCAAGCAGAGGCTCATGACGTTATTGACGACATCGGTGGCACGATTGATATCTTTCTGTCCAAGAAAAATCGACGAAATTGCGGCGCCGCCTACAGCTACAAGTGTGCAGAATCCAATCAGCAGGTTCATGAGCGGAAAGGCAATTGCAAGGCCTGCAATAGCCATAGCTCCAACGCCGCGGCCTATGAAGATGCTGTCGACTATGTTGTATAACGATGTTGCGACAGCGGCTATAACTGCCGGGCCTGAGTATTCAAGCAACAGAGTACTAATTTTCTTAGTCCCGAGGGTGGTTGGTGATGATGTAGTGGCGGCAGATGATGACATGACTTAAATAGTTGAAACTTCAGCGTTGATTACGCCGTATTCATTATTAATGTCTGACAGGGCATTAATGTTCACACATCAATAAATGCAGTGCCGGAGCCGCGGGGTGGGGGCTCCGGCACCAATATGTTTTCTACAGGGCGCGTGCATTTTTGTTAGCGCCTCAGATGCGCCGCTTTTCAGAAAGGCAGATCGTCGGTAGCACCGGCAGCAGGTGCAGCGGGTGCGGCAGGATAAGAGGGAGCTCCGGGTACTGCAAAAGGTTCGGGAGCGGGTGCACCGGCTCCAGGTGCAGGTACATCGGCTTTCTCAGCTTTCCAACCGCGGATCGATGTGAACCAACGGCCCTGATATTCGCGGCTTTCTATGTCGAAACTCAGACGCACGACATCGCCAACGTTGAGGGGATACTGATCGGCACGCTCGCCGAAGAAGTCGAAGTGCACTTTTTTGGGATAAGTTTCTTGTGTTTCAAGTACATACTCACGCTTTTTCCAGGGATTTCCGGTGGATTTTGCCACGCCTGTCACTTCGGGAAGAGCTACTATGATTTTGCCGGTGATTTCCATTGCTATTATTTAAATATTTTTAAAATTCCTGCACAAAGTTACAAAAAAATGTGGCATCGCGGCAAATAATACAGAGATTTTTGTAATTTTATGCTCTGTTAACCAATTTGTATCAACACTAAAGATTAATAATCTGTTGCACAGATTGTTGGTGCTAAATATGAGCTTTTATGCAGCTTGCTCCGACTATGTGTGACGGTGTGTGGATTTATGAGAAAATACAGCAAGGCGATGTCGGTGATAATGTCGGTAATACTACTGACAGGATGCGATGCGGCCGACCGCGCTGCCGATATAGATCTTACCGGTTATGTCAATCCTTTGATCGGCACTGATTATACAGGCAATACATATCCCGGTGCCCAAGTGCCTTTCGGTATGGTGCAACTAAGTCCTGATAATGGTTTGCCCGGGTGGGATCGGATCGCCGGCTATTTTTATCCCGACAGTACAATTGCCGGCTTCAGCCACACGCATCTCAGTGGCACCGGTGCTGGAGATCTATATGATATTTCGTTTATGCCCGTTACGCTCCCCGCAGTATACGGCGAAGAACCATTGGGGCTTCATTCGCGCTTCTCACATGATCGGGAAAATGCTGAGGCCGGCTATTATAGTGTTCATCTCGATGATTATGATATTGATGTAGAACTTACGGCTACTGAGCGCGTTGGCATACAACGTTATACGTTTCCGGATGCTGCATGTGAGGTTGTGCTCAATCTTGCAAAGGCAACCAATTGGGATTCAACAGTTGATACTCATGTTGAGGTCATCGACTCGATGAATATTGCAGGTTATCGCTATTCTGACGGCTGGGCTCGAGGACAAAGGACATATTTCTGTACCCGCTTCTCCAGGCCTTTTAAGTCGCTGACAATTGATACAGTGCCTGTAGGTGAAGATCGTGTCGGGCTGATCCTGCACTTTGGCTATGAGTCACACCATGACAATCAGCTAACTATCAGCACTGCCTTATCGTCAACCGGCATAGATGGCGCGCGACGCAACCTGCATGCGGAGGCCCCTCATGATGATTTTGATAAATACCGTGCATCGGCACACGACGCATGGCAAAATGTGCTTTCGCGAGTGAGAGTGAGCAGTAATGACCCCGACAGGCTCACAGTCTTCTATACCGCCCTTTATCATTCTATGCTTGCTCCGACAATTTTCTCAGACGTCGACGGTGCATATATGGGACCTGATGGCAAGGTGCATTATGCAGATGGTTGGGTTGATTATTCCACATTCTCAACGTGGGATACATATAGAGCTGCCCATCCGCTTTATACAATAGTTGTGCCTGAGAGGGCAGCCGATATGGCGCGCTCGCTTGTAGCGTTTTATGAGCAGAGCGGTCGTTTGCCGGTATGGAACATGTGGGCATCGGAGACCGATATGATGATAGGATATCATTCAGCGGCAATAGTGGCTGATGCCTATCTCAAAGGGCTGTTGAACAAGGAGAATGTTGACAGTCTGCTTGCTGCCTGTGTCAACACCGCTAATACCGACTCATATCGTGGTATCGGTGCATATCGCCGTCTCGGATATGTGCCCGCCGATAGTATAGACGGTTATAATGACGATGGTTGGTCGCTTTCTAAGACCCTTGAATATGCGTTTGACGACTATGCCATAGCGTTGCTCGCCGAGCGAGCCGGCCGCCAGGATATCGCCAGCGAATTTATGCGCAGAGCATCGTCTTATCGAAATACCTTTAATCATGCAACAGGATTTATGCAACCGCGCAATGCTGATGGAACATTTGTTTCACCATTTAAGCCAGAGGCCTATACACCTGACATCTGCGAGAGCAATGCCTGGCAATATCTATGGTCGGTGCAGCATCACCCCGATTCATTGGTAGCATTGCTTGGTGGGCCTGCACGCTTTGAGCAACGTCTTGACAGCATGTTTACTCTTGCCCCAGACACGGCACTTCTGCCTATATTCTCAACAGGAATGATAGGGCAATATGCCCATGGCAACGAACCATCGCATCATGTGGCTTATCTCTATAATTATATTGGCCGGCCCGACAAGTCGGCCCGATATCTTTCGCGAATCATGCGTGAATTTTACACTAATACTCCTGCCGGTCTGTGCGGTAATGAGGATTGTGGCCAGATGTCGGCATGGTATGTGTTTTCAGCCGCCGGATTATATCCTGTGACACCTGTAGGCGGAGAATATCAGATAGGCACACCCTTGTTCCCTGTTATAGAGATTCTCCAACCCACAGGTAAAGTATTCAAAATGCAAGCCCGCGGGTTATCGGATAAGAGTATATATGTGCGCTCGGTCACTGTCGATGGGAAACCCTATGATAAAAGCTATATCACGCATGACATGATAGTATCAGGATGCCATGTTGTACTCGACATGTCTGACACCCCCGCGGCACCCTGGTATTAAAGTTTTTATAATATCGATAATAAATCATCAACATCATAAAGCAATAATAATCTGAAAATGAAAAAATCTCTGCTCTTTATCGCAGGCATAACGATGATTGCAGGCGGTTTAGCCACAATCGTCAACAGTTGCAGCAAAGCTGCTGCCGAGGCGACTGATTATGCATCATACGTCGATCCGTTTATAGGCACCGGCGGCCATGGACACACGTTTCCCGGAGCTGTTGTGCCCAACGGCATGATACAGCCGAGTCCCGACACCCGCATACATCAGTGGGATGCCTGCTCGGGCTATTATATTGCAGACACTCTTGTCAATGGCTTTTCACAGTCGCACTTGAGTGGCACGGGTTGTGCGGATTATGGAGACTTCCTTATCATGCCAACTGTAGGTGAGCAAGTTATAGACCCGCAGATTGATACACTGCAGAATCGCCCTTATGCGTCGGCATTCTCTCATGACAATGAGGTTGCCGAGCCAGGCTACTATTCTACCTTCCTCGACCGCTATGGTGTGAAGGCAGAGATTACATCTACAGCACGAGCTGCCATTTATCGCTTCACTTTCCCCGCGACTGATAAGCCCGGCTTTATCATTGATCTTGACTATGCCATCCAGGAGCAGACCAATACTGCAATGGAACTCGATATTGTCAGTGACACCGAGATTAGCGGGTACAAAATGACTAAATACTGGGCCTTCGACCAGCAGCTCAATTTCTTTGCAGAGTTTTCAAAGCCGGTGACAGTTACCAAAATTATCGACACTATTGCTGACAGTAAGGGTGAACCGGTGGCTCGCTGCAAGGCGCTTGTTTCTCTGCCCCCGACAGAGGAGGGAGAGGAAGTTTATGTGAAGGTTGCTGTGTCGGCTGTCGATCGTGAGGGTGCCCGCAAGAATCTTGCCGAGATACCTGCCTGGGATTTTGATGCAGTCCGCAAGGATGCACGTGCTGCATGGAATGACTATCTGTCGGCTATTGACATTACTACCGACAACGAAGATGATAAAACCATATTCTACACGGCACTTTATCACACCGGCATTAGCCCCAATCTGTTCATGGATATTGATGGCCGCTACCTTGGTATGGACCGCCAGCCGCATCAGGGCAGCATAGACAAGCCCATTTACACAATCTTCTCGTTGTGGGATACATATCGTGCTTTTCATCCTCTAATGACGATAATAGCCCCTGAACGCAACAACGATTATCTGCGTAGCCTCCTCACCAAATATCAGGAGGGTGGTCTGCTGCCTATGTGGGAGCTTGCAGGCAACTATACAGCAACAATGATCGGTTATCACGCAGCGTCGGTATTGGCAGATGCATATAGCAAGGGTATCAGTGATTTTGATCCTGTTCTGGCATACGAGGCAGCCAGCAAGTCGTCGCGCCGAGACACAACAGGCATTGTGACTCCCTTATTGGTGAAACTTGCATTGCAGCCAATGTCTAAGGAATATAAGAACACTCTTGGTTATATTCCTTGTGATCTCGAGCATGAGTCGGTAGCAAAGGGTCTTGAGTATGCATACGACGATTGGTGTATTTCTTTGTTGGCAAAGGCAGCAGGTGACACCGCTGGTGCTGCACGCTTTGAGCAACTTGGTCAGGCATATCGTCAGTATTTTGATCCCTCGGTGCGCTTTATGCGTGGTAAAGACAGCAAGGGCGAGTGGCGCACTCCCTTTAGCCCGCGTTCATCAAATCACCGTGCAGATGATTATTGCGAAGGCACTGCATGGCAGTGGACATGGTATGTGCCTCATGATGTAGATGGTCTGATTGAACTAATGGGTGGAAATGAAGCTTTCGAAGGTAAGCTCGACTCACTATTTACCGCCGATTCATCGCTTGAAGGTGATGTCGTGTCGTCGGATATTTCCGGTCTGATCGGTCAATATGCCCATGGCAATGAGCCTTCGCATCACATCATACATCTTTATAACTATGTAAATCGCCCTCACAAGACTCAGGAACTCATTGACCAAGTATTGAAGGAACAGTATCGTCGCGATTATGATGGTCTTTCGGGCAACGAAGATTGCGGTCAGATGTCGGCTTGGTATGTTATCAATTCTCTCGGTTTTTATCAAGTGGCCCCCGGTCGCCCGGTATATTCTATCGGCCGCCCATGGTTTGAGCATGCATCTGTTAAACTGCCCAATGGAAAGACTATTGAAGTAAACGTCAAGAACTTCTCGAAGGAGAACAAATATATTGAGTCTGTTACGCTCAACGGCAAGTCTCTTGATCGACCCTTCTTCAATCATTCTGACATTGTCGGGGGCGCAGTGTTTGAGTATGTTATGACCGACAAACCCACTGATTGGGGTAAGGAGTAATGAAGAGATTGCTGCTGACACTGATTAACGTTGTAGTCTTCACCTGCACAACATTGTATGCGGGTGAAGACTATACGGCTTACGTCAACCTTCTCATGGGTAGTGAGTCGACATTTGAGTTGTCGGCCGGCAACACCTATCCTGCGATAGCGCGCCCATGGGGCATGAATTTCTGGACTCCGCAGACCGGTGTCATGGGAGATGGCTGGCAGTATAGCTATGATGCACGCAAAATCAGAGGTCTGAAGCAGACACATCAGCCCAGCCCATGGATCAATGACTACGGGCAGTTCTCGATAATGCCCGTAAAGGGGTATCCTGTCCATGATCAGAATGCTCGCGCGAGTCGCTTCTCGCACAAGGCTGAGTCGGCTACACCTTATTATTATGGTGTATATCTTGCCGACCATGATATTACCGCGGAGGTGGCTCCGACAGAGCGTGCGGCCATAATGCGTTTTACCTGTCCCGACGACAGCACTTTTGTTGTCGTAGATGCTTTTGATCGTAATTCTTCGGTGACTATTTTGCCAGAGCATAACCGGATAGAAGGTTATAGCACACGCAACAGTGGGGGAGTTCCCGATAATTTCCGTAACTATTTTGTGGTTGAGTTTGACCGGCCTTTTGAATACGTGGCTACGTTCAGCAACGATGTATATCCCGAAAAGCCCGATGCCACAGTTGTAACGACGCTTAAACCTGGAAGTACGTCGGCTACAGCATTTCATTGCGGAGCTGTCATAGGGTTTCGCACAACCGGCGCCGACACTATTATTGCCCGAGTCGCATCGTCATTTATCAGTGCCGATCAGGCGCGGCTTAATCTTAACAGAGAACTCGGCAGCAAGGATTTTGACTCTATTGTAGATGAGGGGCGCGAGCAGTGGAATTCTCTATTGTCGCGAATTGCAGTTGACGATGACAATATCGATAACAAACGCACATTCTATAGCTGTCTATACCGTAGTCTGCTGTTTCCACGAAAGTTCTATGAGGTCGATGCCGACAACAAGGTAGTGCATTACAGTCCGTATAGCGGTATTGTCACAGACGGATATATGTATACCGACACCGGTTTTTGGGACACGTTCCGTTGTCTTTTTCCACTGCTTAATCTCATATATCCTTCGGCATCGCTTGAAATGCAGGAAGGCTTGCTCAATGCCTATCGCGAAAGCGGTTATTTCCCCGAATGGGCGAGTCCCGGACATCGCAACTGCATGGTCGGTAATAACTCGGCATCTGTGCTTGCTGATGCGTGGCTCAAGGGTGTAAAAGTTGCCGACTCACTGACTTTGTGGGAGGGAATAACCCGATGTGCGAATTCTGTGCATCCTTCGGTCGCGTCGACAGGGCGTCTCGGGTATGCCTACTATAATGCATTAGGATATGTGCCATGTGATGT
>CAZAME010000032.1:0-12191 GCA_964486445.1 uncultured Bacteroides sp.
TTGCTCTTGTACTACTCTTTGTCTATTGTAAGCCTTTCAATGTTCTCTTTCGAGTTATTTGCTTTCCCTTGAAAGCGAGTGCAAAGTTACTACCTTTTTCTCTATCTGCCAAATTTTCTTGCAAGAAATTTACAACAAAATTCACCCAAATTTTCTAATCATCTGAAAACCTGGCAATACAACCAATCATTTTTTTAATTAGAAATATGCAATTAGGCAAAATAGTACCACCTTACTTTAAAAAGAATAATATCGCTCGAAGCGGGAAACTCCGAGCGATATATACATATATATGATATATGAACTATTGTCAGTGCTTTTTCTTAGCATCAATATCGTGCAGAAGAGTTTCAACTGCTGCACGAAGCTGACTATCTTCTCCGGCAGTCACTGTCTGCGGGTTGTTGACGACCTTAACATCAGGTTCAAGCTGACTGTTCTCAAGGTAAGTTCCCTCGGCCGTCTTATATCCCACAACAGGAATACCATAGACAAGCGATGGATCCTGCATAGTAATCCAATTAACCGAAGTCATTGTGCCGGGCACAGGCATACCGACGAGTTTGCCTATGCCTCGATGCTTATATACCCACGGAGTGCCATGAGCATTTGAGTAGCAAGCCTCGGCCATAAGCATAATGGAGGGCTTGTTCCAACGACGCGAGGGCATATCGCATGACTCAACCCCACGAATCACCTGTGTGAGATACTTCTCACCCGACAGCAGCACCTCAATATCTTCATGAAGTCGACCACCGCCATTCCAACGAATATCGACAACCACACCCTCTCGATCGTTATACTTACCAAGCAGATCGCTATAAACCTTGCGGAAAGAGTCATCGTCCATCGACTCAATATGCACATAGCCGAGGCGACCATTTGACCAACGATCTACATCAGCCGCACGGTTCTTGACCCAACGGTCATAAAGCAGCGAACTCATAGAGCCCGACGAAATGGGCAGAATAACTTCACGCACTTTTTCGCCATCGGGCAGAGTGAAATCTACAAGAGTCTTTTTGCCTGCAATATCATTAAATACTACACTCATATCTACATTATGCATGTCGAGCTTCTCGCCATTAATAGCTGTAATAACAGAGCCTTCTGCAATGCGAGAGTTGGCATTATCAAACGGGCCTTTCTCCACAATTTCAGCAACGCGCAGTCCGTCGCCGTCGTATGAAAGGTCATATAGAAGACCAAGCGAGGCAGTGCGTTCTCCACCACCACCCGCGCGATAGCGCGCACCGGTGTGCGACACATTGAGTTCACCAAGCAACTCGCTGAGCATTTCGGCATAGTCATAATTATTATTGATATGGGGCAGGAACTTACGATAGGCTTTAGCCATGGCCTTCCAATCGACGCCATGCATACCCTTGTCATAGAAACGCTCTTGCTCGGCGCGCACAACCTCGTCAAACATATACTCGCGTTCGGCAGCCGGATCTATTTTCTGCGAAGCTGTATAGGTGATAGCCTTTGACTTATCGCTACCAGGGGTAAACTTCTTCATGCCGCCGCTGCCAACAATAAACACATGCTTGGCATCGGGAGAAACATAGAATCCAGTTCCGCCGGCTGACCCAACCTGGTGATGCTCATCTTTGCGCAGATTGAGTTTCCAAAGCTTTGATCCATCGGCAGTGCCAGCTATATAATATAGATTTTCATCATCGTCATCAACAAAGAAATCATAGAGCTGCGACGACGCCGGAGTGAGGCGCACAATACGGTCGGCAACACCCGTGGTCTCAACCTTTATCGAGTCTTCCTCATCCTCATTGTCCTTATCTTTCTTCTTGTCTTTATCCTTATCTTTATCTTCGTCTTTCTGCTTTTTCTTTGATTCTTTCTCAATCTCTTTACGCAGTGCATAGTCTTCCTCCGACAGGCGGAATTTATCGTAAGCATCACGGTTTAGGAACACCATCATGACATCACTCATCGAGCCCCACGAAGCATGGTTGCGCATGCCATAGCGCTCCGACTCAAAGACAATGGCGTTGCCACCCAGCGCCCAGCGGGGGTTCATGTCGAAATAACCGCTGTTGGTGAGATTGATAACCTCGGGCTTGTCTACATTGACAATAGCGATATCGGAGTACGGCTCATGACGTCGGTCATTGATTTCAAGAGCAATCCACTTTGAATCGGGACTCCATCGATAGGTAAACGAGCCATTGGTCTGGGGCTGCAGGGCTGTTTCAGTGAGGATAGTGGTTTTGCCAGACTCCACATCCATCACAGCCAGACGGTGACGGTCGTAAATAAATGCAATTTTCTTACCATCGGGCGAAAACTCGGGGTACATGCGATCATGTCCGTCAGGCTTAACAAACAGCTTCTCCTCAATGATAGTAGCGTTTGAGAAATTAGGATCGCCATCATACCCCATAGTAGCTTCGTAGAGGTTCCACACTCCACCATCGCGGTCAGAAGCATAGACCAGTTTCTTGCCGTCTTTGCTCCATGTCGGCGAAGTCTCTGCAGCTGCAGTAGATGTGATCTGCTTTACCGACGGATACTCAACAGAGGTGACAAACAGATTGCCACGCGAAGTAAAGGCAGCCTGCTTGCCGTCGGGCGAGAAAGATGCTGATGACAGTCGCGAGGTGCCGGTCTTGAATATCTCGTTTTCGCCATCGTCTACTACATCAATCTTCACTTTGGCAGGCTTGCCGCCAGGAGTCATTGTGTAGATTTCGCCATCATAAGTGAAACATAACACACCCTTGTCGTCGCGCGACAGGAAGCGCACAGGATGAGTCTTGAACGACGTTAGCGACTTTGCCTGCGACGGATCGGCCACAGGAGCTACGTAGACATTCATTGTGCCACCGTTGCGCTCTGAAAGAAAATAGAAGTTCTGACCATCGGGAGCAACAACCGGATTGCGGTCTTCTCCACCACGCGAGGTGAGATTAACGTGCGAACCATCGGCAGGATTATATAGCCACACGTCGCGGGTCACCGACGAGGTATGATGCTTGCGCCACTCATCTTCAAAGCCCTTGACATCCTGATAAAGAAAACGCTTGCCATCAGGCATAAAAGACAACAGTTGAGCCGGAGTTCCAAGAATCTGAACCGATGCACCGCCCTTAACAGGCACACTATAAAGCTCGGTCATGCGACCCGACGGGAAAAGGGCCGATGCCGCAGGATCTTGTATTGCAGCTGAGAAAAGCACATTTTTACCGTCGGGAGTAAAAGCCTCGGGATACTCCGCCGCTGAATTCGATGTCAGCCTCGTAGCCTGGCCTCCGGCTGCAGGCATTACAAATATGTCGAAGTTACCCTTGCGATCTGAAGCAAATGCTATGCTACGGCTATCAGGACTCCATACCGGATTGCACTCATAGTCACCGGTAGTAGTGAGGCGGCGCGCAGTGCCACCATTGGCGGGCACACTCCATATATCGCCTTTGTAGGTAAAAGCTATCGCTGATCCATCGGGAGCAATGCGGGCATCGCGCAACCACAACGGAGTTTCGGCTGAAACAACGGTTGCTCCCGCAAGGAGCGTCATCGCTAAAAGTTGTTTTTTCATCAATCAAATATTATTGCGGTTAAAGAATAAACAATGATCTCATTCTCGGTAATAAACACGTTTAACACGCACTGATACCGACGTGAGCACTTCGTATGGTATAGTGTCGAGAATATCGGCCAGCTCGCCCACAGGCACATTAGGGCCGAATATTTCCACCGTATCACCAATTGCACAGGGAATATCTGTGACATCTATCATGCATGAATCCATGCATATATTACCCACTGTAGACGCACGGTGCCCGTTGATAAAAAACGAGGCGCGGCCGTTACCAAGATGACGATTTAGTCCGTCGGCATAACCTATGGGCAATGTAGCGATAACCGACGGGCGGTCAAGCACACCACGCCGGGAATAACCGATAGTAGTGTCGGGCGACCACTCGCGCATCGCTGTAATTATGGTAGTGAGCTTTGCCACTGTGCGCAAGTTTTTATTGTCTTTTTCAAGCGGGTCAATGCCATAAAGTCCTATGCCAAGACGCACGAGATCGTCAGTGCGTTCTCTTGCAAAACGTTCTATGCCGGCTGTATTAAGTATATGTTTCTGCACATAATATGGCAGACTTTGCTCAAACATATTATAGCAGCGGTCGAAGGTGGCGAGCTGCGAGAGTGTGTATGCGTCTTCGTCGAGACAATCAGCGGTAGCAAGATGTGTGAAAACCGAGGCAACAGTTATGACTTCCTGCCCCTCAAGAATTTCAAGTAGCCGTGGTAGCTCCGACTCGACAAAGCCAAGCCGGTGCATTCCGGTATCAAGCTTTATATGCACAGGATAATCCCTGACACCCCATTTTTTAGCCTCGCTGATGACCTGCTCAAGTATTTCAAAGTTATATATCTCCGGCTCAAGATCATATGCAAACAACGTGCGATAATTCAGCACACGGGGATTGAGCACCATTATTGGCATGGTAACTCCGGCTTGACGGAGTGTGACTCCCTCGTCGAGCACAGCCACGGCCAGATAAGCTGCGCCGTGGCTCTGAAGTGTCTTTGCCACCTCAAGCGACCCCATGCCATAGGCCGAAGCTTTCACCATGCCCACCAGCCCTGTCTCTTCGGGACACAGTGAACGATAATAGTTGAAGTTATGCACAAGCGCATCGAGATTAACCTCAAGCACAGTCTCCTGATGACGAGCCTCAAGCATCTCGCCAAGACGCTCGAAGTGGAATCGCGGTGAGCCTTTAAGCAATATGAACTCATGATTGAAATCGCCGGGCGACATATTCTGCAGCAGTTCGTCAACCGTCTCAAAACAGCGTGTGTCTGAGCCAAAGAAATATCTGTGCGCTATGATGCCTGGCCCGACACCTATGACGCGCATGACACCTTTAGCTCTTATCAGAGCTGCACATGCCCGGTAATACTCGGGATTGGTAACGTCGTCGAGCTGCGGATCGCTGATTATCACTGTGTGTGAGCGACCCGAAGTGCGACGGCGGTTCATAAACTCAAGCGACAGAGACAACGACGACACATCATTGGTGTAAGCATCATATACCACCATGCAATCATTGACACCTTCACTCACATTCAACCGTGTATCGACATGTGCAAGCATTCGCAACCTCGCCTCAGTATAATCACGCGGCACACCAAGCGCCATGCACACAGCCATGCAATTGATGGCATTTTCAATATCGACTGTCGCTGTGAAAGGCACACTCACCTCGCTCGAGCCTCGCGGAGTAGTATAATTAATGCGTGTACGGCCTCCTTCGCGTATCACCGACGTTATATATATCGATGCGCTACGATCTTTGGTCGACCAACCGATCAGCGATTCGGGCGCACACATCTGTTCCACAATTTCTTTCACCAAAGGGTCGTCGGCTTTATATACCACCTTTTGGCAGTCTTTAAGCAAGCTCACCTTCTCGATGCATTTTTGCCGACGCGAGTCAAACCCTTCGTCATGCTCGTCGGTAATGCAGGTGAGCACTCCTATCGTGGGGCGAATGATGCGTGCCAACGGCTCCATTTCGCCAGACTGCGACACTCCTGCCTCAAACACGCCAAGTGTGCTCTGAGGCGTAAGCGACCATAACGATAATGGCACCCCTATCTGCGAGTTGAAGCTGCGCGGACTGCGGGCGATACTATAGATATGATGGAGTGCCTGATAAATCCACTCCTTGAGAATTGTTTTTCCGGCCGAGCCTGTTATTGCCACAACAGGTGCATCAAACCGCGCTCTGTGGAAGCCGGCAATTTTCTGCAAAGCCTCGACAACATCAGGCACCTGCATAAATACAGCCTCGGAGTACAATGCAGCCTCGACGGGAGTTTCCTGCACCACAAACACTCGCACACCGGCCAGATAGAGATCGTTGATGAATCTGTGTCCGTCGTTACTGCCCTTGCGCAGAGCAAAAAACACCGACTTCGACGGTTCGAGCAAATTGCGCGAATCGGTGAGCAATATACTCACACCCAAGCCCGCCTTATCGGCCGGTATCTCCACATCAAGAATTTTGGCTATGGTAGACAGTTTATATATCATTGTTATGTATATCTTATAATGACTGGTTTAAAAGTTGGATTATGCGGCTACCCAGAAAGGGGTAGCGTCGAGCCAAGTCCTCGGCGCTGAGACGCGTCTGCATGGCAAACGCATCAATTGCATCAGGATTATCCACCAAAGGTCGGTGCGACACACGACTGCGTAGCCTGCGACATTCATCGGCAAGCCCGCGGGTTGCTTCATCGCATAGCCCGTCTGTCAGCAAACTATAGATATAGTTGGCGGCCTCGTCCGACGGATGCACCATGTCTCCGGCATAAAACCTGTAGTCGCGCAAGTCATCGGCAAGCGCCTCATACGCCGGGAAATACTGTGCATTATCGTTCTCGGCTACAAGCTGCTCGACGGCAACACGCAGCAGAGCCTTACTCAGTGAATTTCCCGCCGGACCGTATGCAAGATAGCGCACCGGACTGACCGTAAACACCACCTGCACATCCGGGACTACCTCACGCAGCTCACTCAATAAAGGGCGCCAGCGATTGACGATATCCTCTATGCCAAGATCAATTTCCACAAATGCCGCTTGAGGATACTTATGGCAGTTGGCAACAATGGTGCCTTCATCGACAAGTTTATAACAGCGTGATGTGCCAAAGGTTATGAACACCCACACCGTGTCGCCCTCACGCTCAAGCACAGCGCGTGCCCGGGCAAGCGACTCGTTTGCGGCCAATAGCACACGCTCACGATTTACCGACGAAAACGAAGAGTGCAGACTCCAACTATGCCACACTCCCTGATGATCACAAACCAAGTCGGCATCAGTGTAGCATCGGTTTTTGAGAATGCGATCGAGAGCATCGGCCACGCTCATGGGATTATAGAGCACCCCAAATGGATTTGCCGACACATCGAACATATCTCGAGTGAGCCGTGCACCAATTTCAGTGGTAAAACATGAGCCAAGCATAAGCACTCCCTGCGTGTGATCAAGACGCACACCACTGGCAGCTTTCCACTGCACCCGGGTGCGGTAATCATGGCGATGATATGTGCTCGATGACTTATGCATCGTCAGAACATCTTATAATCAATCGACAGCACTTGGAATTCAGTGCGACGGTTTATCTGGTCGGCAATCTCCTGGTCTTCCTCGGGGAGGGCCTCTATGTATTCCTCAGTGAGCACATCGCCCTCTTTAAACTGAGGATAAAGACGAGCCAGCTTCTTGGTGATAGTCTTCGGGCGCGATTTACCATAACCCTGCGACTGCAGACGGCCCGGTTCTATGCCGGCTTCGATCAGGTAGTCAATAACACTGCGTGCACGGCGGCCCGAGAGATTGATGTTGTATTCCTCCGAGCCCTTGCGGTCGGTGTGTGAGGCCATTTCTATCGACACATTAGGATTATCATGAAGCACCTGCACCATTGAGTCAAGCGCAGCCTTCGACTCGGGGCGCAGTGTAGCTTTGTCGAAATCATAGAAAATATTATCTATCACCACAGGCTTGTGTATTGAGGCCAAGATGAAGTCTACGTTATACTCGGCATCCTCTTCCGCTGTATCCGACGTAAATTCCTGCCGAGCATTCAGGTAACCCTTGGCTCCGGCAAGCATGGCATAGCTTACACCGCGCTGAAGCGGGAAACTGAATGAGCCATCGGTGCGAGCGACAGCCTTCTGATTTGACCCATCGTTGCCAACTATGCGTATCACGGCATTGGGCACCGGCTCCTCGTCGCGGTCGAGCACCCAGCCGCTCAGTATGATGCGCAGATCGGGCAACTCAAATGAGTATATGTGATCATAGCCGCGGCCATCGCCACGGTTTGAGCTAAAAAATCCGCTCTCACCCTCGCCGAATGTGATGCCGAAATCATCGGCCGACGAATTTATAGGGCGCCCCATATTTGTCACATTCCAACCGCCCGAAGGGGTCAATCTGGCACAGAATAAATCGAGACCACCATAGCCGGGATGCCCGTCGCTGGCAAAATATATCACCGAGTCTGAGCGAACATACGGAAACATTTCATTACCCTTCGTGTTGAGCCACTGACCCATATTTTCAAGAGACCCTTGACGATCACGCAGATTAACGCGCCACAAGTCATAGCCACCGGATCCACCGGGCATATTCGATGAGAAATACAGATATCGGCCATCAGGCGACACTGCAGGATGTCCGTAGCTCGACATAGTGTCGGCCGTAATCTCATACTTCACAGGTGTACTCCACTTTGCATCAGAACGCTGCGACGAGTATATCTCCACACCGGTGTTTGCATTAGGCTCGCGGCGCGCCTTGCTGAAATACATAGTTGCGCCATCTGGCGTAAACGTGGGAGTGCCTTCCTCTCGGTCACTGTTGAGATCACCCTCCACCGGTTCGGGGCGCATCCAGTTGCCCTGCTCATTCTTACGTGAAAACCATATATCGGCTTTCTTCATGCCGTTAATCTCACTGCGGCCATCGCCAACCACTTTCTCATTGGTGGTGGTGAAATACAACACATCGTGCGACTTGTCAAGAAACATCGGACAATAGTCAGCTCTGCGCGAATTAAACAGCTTGGCGTTCTTCACCACATATCGAGTCGGAGCGGCCTTCTCGGCCCCCATCTGAGCACCCCACAGACCGGTGAGAGCGAGTTCGTCATCGGGATACACAGCCAGATACTCCTCGTAAGCCTTTATAGCCGGAGCATACTTACCCTCGGCATGCAGACTGCGAGCAAGACGCAACTGCAGAGTAGAGTCGGCATAGCCATAGCGCAGGGCATTCTGATATGCCGCCGAAGCACGAGCGGCCATACTCAGTTTGTCATAACACTGGGCCATCTTGAAGGCAATCTCACCGCGCAAAGGTCTCTCCTCTCGTTTGGTGAGTTTATTGTAGATCTTGCGATATGTCTTTGATGCGTCGTAGTATTCGCCGCGGGCCATCTGATCATTGGCCGTCGAGAGTTTGGCCCCCCCGCAGCCGGCAAGCACACAGGCACACAGCATCATGGCCACTACGCGCGTTGTTATAGTTCTTGTATACATAACCACAAAGTTACGCAATATTTTCCTTATCGCCCGCGCGCTTAATCTTATACAATGTTAAATACACACGCGTGCGAATGTTCTGTTGCCGTTTGCAGAATTTTTCACTATCTTTGCCAAAAATTTGTCATATACACACCGGCGTGCATTGGCACACCGGTAATTTTCATGTCTATCATCATTTTTGCCTTATAATGGAAAAATTCAAGGTCTACGACAGTCTCAATCTCTCCAAGGTCAACACCGAGGTGCTTGACCTGTGGAACGATGAAAACCTCTTTGAAGAGAGTATGCGCCTGCGCGAAGGCTGCCCTTCGTTTGTCTTCTATGAGGGTCCGCCATCAGCCAATGGCATGCCGGGCATACACCACGTGATGGCCCGCACTATCAAAGACATTTTCTGCAGATACAAGACCATGAAGGGCTTCCATGTCAAGCGCAAAGCCGGTTGGGACACCCACGGCCTGCCTGTGGAGCTGGGCGTTGAGAAAAGCCTCGGCATCACCAAGGAAGACATTGGCAAGAAAATATCAGTCGACGACTACAACGCAGCCTGCCGACGCGAAGTCATGAAATATACACGCGAGTGGGAGACTCTCACCCGGCAGATGGGATATTGGGTAGATATGAAAGACCCCTATATCACATACGACAACCGATATATCGAAAGCGTGTGGTGGCTGCTCAACAACCTCTACAAGAAAGGCTATCTCTATAAAGGCTACACCATTCAGCCCTATTCACCCGCTGCAGGCACAGGCTTGAGCACACATGAGCTAAACCAGCCCGGTTGCTACCGCGATGTCAAGGACACCACTTGCATCGCCGAGTTTGTTGTCAACGACCCCATAGACTCGATGAAGGGTTGGGGCACGCCTTTCTTCCTGGCGTGGACTACTACACCCTGGACCCTCCCCTCAAACACTGCATTGTGTGTGGGCCCGTCGATCAAATACGACATCGTGCGCACATACAACCCCTATTCAGGCAATCCCATCACCGTGGTAGTTGCTGATGCCCTTTTGGGCTCGGTCTTCAACCCCAAGGCCAAGGATCTGCCTCTTGAAGAATACAAAAAAGGCGACAAACTCATCCCCTATCAGGTCGTTGATTCTAAAATGGGCAATGAATTGGTAGGCATGACATATCAGCAGCTTTTCCCATGGGTCAATCCCGGAGAAGGTGCTTTCCGCGTGATTCCCGGTGACTATGTGTCTACAGAAGACGGTACCGGCATCGTACACATAGCCGGCACTTTCGGTGCCGACGACGCTCGTGTGTCGAAACAAAACGGCATTCCTCCCCTCCACCTCATCGACCGCGCCGGCAACATTCGCCCGATGGTTGACCTCACTGGTAAATTCTATATGCTCGATGACCTTGACCCGACATTTGTGGCCGAGAAGGTTAATGTCGACGAATACCGCCCCTGGGAAGGTAAGTTTGTAAAAGACGCTTATCGCCCCGACGGTGCTGAGGCCGAGGAAAGCCTCGACGTGCAGTTATGCATGCTGCTCAAGCAAGCCGACCGCGTATTCCGCATCGAAAAACATGTTCACAGTTATCCACACTGCTGGCGCACCGATAAACCCGTGATTTACTATCCCCTCGACAGTTGGTTTGTGCGCACCACTGCCGCCCGCGAGCGCATGATGGAGCTCAACGACACCATTCTGTGGAAGCCTGCTTCTACTGGATCGGGGCGCTTCGGCAAATGGCTTGAAAACCTTCAGGACTGGAACCTCGCACGCAGTCGCTATTGGGGTACACCCCTACCTATCTGGCGAACTGAAGACGGCGCAGAAGAATTGTGCATCGACAGTGTCGAGACCCTCTTCAATGAGATAGACAAGGCTGTAGAGGCTGGTCTTATGACATCAAATCCATATCGCGACCGTGGATTCGTTCCCGGCGACTACTCAAAGGAGAACTATGAGAAAATCGATCTGCATCGCCCCTACGTCGACGACATCGTGCTTCTCTCTCCCTCAGGCAAACCCATGCACCGAGAGACCGACCTCATCGACGTATGGTTTGACTCCGGTTCGATGCCCTACGCCCAGATACACTACCCCTTTGAGAACAAGGAAGGTCTTGACAGCGGTGAGCTCTACCCCGCGAGCTTCATTGCCGAGGGCGTAGACCAGACCCGCGGCTGGTTCTTCACACTCCACGCCATCGGCACAATGGTCTTTGATTCTGTCGCTTATAAAGCAGTAATATCCAACGGCCTTGTACTCGACCGCAAAGGTGAGAAAATGTCGAAGCGTCTCGGTAATGCAGTCAATCCTTTCGAGGCAATCGAGAACTACGGTAGCGATCCCCTGCGCTGGTATATGATCTCAAACTCGGCACCCTGGGATAACCTCAAATTCGACCCCGCAGGTGTGCAGGAAGTAGCCCGCAAACTTTTTGCTACGCTCTACAACACTTATTCTTTCTTCGCCCTGTATGCTAATGTTGATGGCTTCGACGCCACAGCACCGCAAATTCCGCTCAAAGATCGACCGGAAATCGACCGTTGGATCATATCACTGCTCAACACATTGGTGCACACCGTCGACGAAGCTCTCGCCGATTATGAACCCACCCGTGCCGCCCGCGCCATAAACGATTTTGTAAACGATAATCTGTCTAACTGGTATGTGCGCCTCAACCGCAAACGCTTCTGGGGCGGTGGCATGACCGAAGATAAAATAGCTGCTTATCAGACACTCTATCAGTGCCTGCTCACTGTGGCTCGCCTGATGGCCCCCTTCTCTCCCTTCTACAGCGATCGTCTCTACCGCGACCTCACTGCCGGTGTCTCCGGAGCCGCAACTTCGGTGCACCTCGACTCCTTCCCCGTGGCCGACGATACCGCAATCAACTCTGAGCTTGAGCAGCGCATGGCAACCGCACAGATCATCACCTCCATGGTGCTTGCTCTGCGCCGCAAAGTCAACATTAAAGTGCGTCAGCCGCTGCAGGCCCTCATGATTCCCGTGCTCGACGACACTCAGCGTAAGACCGTTGAGTCGCTGCGCGAATTGCTCATGAGTGAGCTTAACGTCAAGAATATACGCATTATCATTAATATCTGCTTTGGGAGCCAGATTCGTAC
>CAZAME010000032.1:12201-17232 GCA_964486445.1 uncultured Bacteroides sp.
CGAAGACGGCGTGCTCGTCAAGCGCATCAAGCCCGACTTCAAGAAACTTGGCCCGAAGTTTGGCAAAGCCATGAAGGCAGTTGCTGCAGCCGTGCAGACTCTCTCTCAGGCCGATATAGCCCGACTCGAGCGCGAAGGCGTCATCACCCTCGATATCGACGGTGTGGAAAATGCACAGCTCAATGCCGCCGACGTTGAGATTATATCTGAAGACATCCCAGGATGGCTCGTAGCCAACGAGGGCAACATCACCGTGGCACTCGATGTCACTGTCACCGATGAGCTCCGCCGCGAAGGCATTGCCCGTGATATCGTCAACCGCATCCAGAACATCCGCAAGAGCCGCGACTACGATATCACCGACAAAATCACGCTCACATTCGACGACAACGAAGCTCTCCGACCCGTCATCGACGAATTCGGCGGGTATATCAGCCGACAGGTGCTCGCCGACGAAGTGTCACTTGCAACAGGTGTCGCTGCCCGCAACGGTGCCGAGACCCTCGACATCGACGGCATGGAAGTCATAGTTGACATAGCAAAACGCTGAGCTGCAATGCCATAATATTTCTCTCCTCACACAATCACTTTTTATGAACGAGACTGAAAAGACCCGATATTCCGACGAGGAGCTCCTTGAATTCAAGGAGCTTATCCTCGAAAAACTTGCAAAGGCGCAGGCCGACTACGAGGTGCTACGTTCAACACTGAGCAACTCCGGCGGCAACGATGTCTCCGACACGTCGCCCACCTTCAAGATTCTCAATGAAGGAGCGAGCACTCTCGGCAAGGAACAGGCAAGTCAGCTGGCGCAGCGCCAGCTTCAGTTCATCCAGCATCTGCAAGCGGCCCTTGTGCGCATAGAGAACAAGACCTACGGCGTATGTCGCGTCACAGGCAAACTCATTCCCAAAGAGCGCCTGCGCGCTGTGCCACACGCTACTCTGAGCATCGACGCCAAAAAGCAGTAGACCTCTTAGCAATCACAGCAGTGAAGAATACAGCAAACTTACATACCTCAAAACTCTCAACAGCCGCACTGGCTTGGATAATTATAGCCATCGTTCTTGTCATCGACCAGATTCTGAAAATCTGGGTGAAGACCAATTTCTATTTAGGCGAAGACTTTCAGATAACATCATGGTTCAGTCTCCGGTTTATTGAAAACAAGGGCATGGCATTCGGCATGGAGCTTGGTAGCAAACTGTTTCTGTCGCTCTTCCGCATCGTTGTCGTGGGTGCGCTCATCTACTACTTATGCAAAGCCGTGCGCAAGACATTCATCCCGCGGGGCTACATTGTTTGCATAGCTCTTATCATTGCCGGCGCGGCAGGCAACATATTCGACTGCCTGTTTTACGGTTGTATCTTCAATGATCCACCTGCTCCATTTGTGGCTCAGTTCGTACCCTGGGGCGACGGCTATGCACCCATATTCTTCGGCAAAGTCGTCGACATGCTCTATTTCCCGCTGTTCTCCTTCACATGGCCCGATTGGATACCATGGGTTGGCGGCGACGTATTCAGCTTCTTTGAGCCGGTCTTCAACTTCGCCGACGCCGCAATATCAGTCGGCATGATCGCTCTGCTCCTGTTCTACCACAAATACATAGGTCCTTTTGAGGAGGTCCGGCTTAAAGTATGCGCCAACAACGCCACAAATTCTTCAGAAACCTCGGCCGCAGAGTAAATATTCTGCCTGTCGGTGTCGCACTCCTGCTTGCCGCTGCGGGGTGCAACGGCGTGCCGTCATACGTGTTACCGCCTGAAGACATGGCGCAACTCCTCGCCGACATACATTTGGGCGAAAGCGTCATCGATCAGAATTATTCCACCTACCGCAACACCGAGGCCAAGGAAGACCTGCGCCTGAGCATCTACCGGCGTCATGGCGTCACAGCGGCACAGGTTGACACGTCAATGATGTGGTACGGCCATAATCTGCAGAAATACAACGAGGTCTACGACCGCACAATTGAGATTCTCGAAGAACGCACTGCCAAGGTGCAGACAACAGCCCTGAATCAGGCTATGGCCATGGCCGGCGACTCGGTAGATGTGTGGAATGCTTCGCGCCACATAACCGTTTCTTCCACCGCTCCCTCTGAATTCCTCGCCTTTGCTCTCGACCGCGACGAAAACTGGGAACCAGGCGACGTTTACTCCTGGAGACTAAAGACTCACAATAACGCCGATAACCTCACTCTCACCATCATGGTTGACTATGAGGATGGAGTTGTAGAACAGAACAGTGTCACTGCAGCCACCGATGGATGGCACTCCATAATCCTCGCCACCGACTCTTTGCGCACTCCCGTGAGGGTGCACGGCTACACGCGCCTCAGGCCTCCGCATCAGGGCACACAACTATATGTCGACAGCATCTCGCTCACTCGTAGCCGTGTGTCGCCCGACAAATATCATCAACGATTCCGCCTTCGCACTTTCGGTAATGCAAAAAAGCCTAAAACTCCTGCGAATGACACACCAAACAATACACCTACTGAGCCACTGCGTATACTCGAAGAGCCGAAACTACAACTTATCGAAGATTGATTACGACGCAGCCCGGCACATAGTGACCGATGTGTCACCCTTTTATGGAGAAACACCCGACACCGTGTTCTTCAACGGCATCATTGCAATCGTGTGCGCCGATGCGCCCGACTCACTGCCTTTTGCCAATCTGCAGTCATATCTCGCCGATCCACAAGTTCCACACACAAAACTGCGCTTCTATACCCTCACCGGCCAACAGACCGGTGGTGCAGTTAACATTTAGAATTGTTGCTGTCCGATAAAAATCGTATTAGACAATAAGAGAATTTTTGTATTTTTGTAGTTACTAACCAATCTCAAAAAAACACTGATCTAAAAAAACAAATAAAATATTATAAATAACATACCGGAGCTACATTGCTCTTATTCTTCTTAACGAAAACCGCCAAATTATTCGACAACAGGAATAAGTGTATATGTCAGTTCAGTCCGTTTATAGGGCTGAATTAATTATACATTGCTTGTTGTCAAGGCGCTTGGCGGTGCCTCGTTAAGAAAGCAATTATAACTAATTCAGCTTTTATGATTCATATAGGACACCTCATACGGCAAGAACTCATACGGCAAGAACGCTCTCCATCGTGGCTTGCTCGTAAAATAAACTGTGAGCGAACAAACATATACGACATTTTCGAACGAGTATCTATCAACACCGACCTCTTAGCTAAAATTTCACGAGTCCTTGACTACGATTTCTTTGCATTATACTCAACTACCATCCAAAATAAGGATGATTAATCAGATTACTATAAATTTTAGGTAACTATATACTTGTTGGCTATAATTAAGCTTTAACTTGCTTTCGTTCAAGCTAATTGATAGCCAATATAGGCATCTCAACGAATCAATTTAATTATCAACATATTAAGATGCTTTATAGCCAGCTTGTATATAATTGCCAAATTTTATTGACGCCTACGTAGAATTTTATTGACGCCCACGTACATTAATCTTAAAATCCGAGTGCGTAATTTTGCCAAAACAACAATTTAATTTATAAGAATCATGAAAAAATTTTTCCTTATTTTAAGTATTATTACATCTTGTGTCTTTCTCGCAAAATCAGCACCATCAGGAACATATCGAGATAATAGTGGCAGGGGGATGATTAAAGTTTCCCATAACGGAAAAGAAATATCTATGTGGGTTGATGGATATTCTGTTGGTGGGATGACAATTATATCCGAGGAACAAATGAATGATGGTAAAGTTATTATGACCATTCAGGATGGGGATACAACGTATGAAAATTGTTATTACTACTACGACAATAATGGCGATGTTATAATGAAATTTGGAAAACGCACGTTCAAAATGGTCCGCCATAACAATTGAAGCGGAATGAAAAACCGCCTAAAAAGAGTATGGTAAAATCATAAAACTAAATCCATAAATCACATAAATTAAACATTATGAAACAATTCCTGTTTCCTCTACTTTTGTTAATTGAGGTTCTGTTACCAGCTGTATGTAATGCTCAGGTATGCAAAATCTCCGGAACAAATGGTGACACTATTGAAGTTTTTGCATCAAACTATAATGATGGAAAGATTGAAATAACACTTAGCAGTGACAGTCAAGTGGCTGCCAACGTAACAGTCAGTATATCGGTTGTGTACAAAAATAAATTCAACCAATCGGAAACAAGAACCTATACTTCAAAAGCTTTGGCAAAGCCCTCTCAATCGACCATTGTCAACATTCAGATTGCAAAAGAAATCACTAAAAACAATCTTACTTACGAATATCAATCATTTAGCGTTGATAGCGTAACCGGAACAAAGTGTCTATAATTCGATTTTAATATTTACCAATTAAATTAAAACATTAAAATGAAAAGTATTACAACGACTAAAACTACATTATTCATTGCCACAACAGGCATGATTCTTACTTCATCTTGTGGTTATACTTCATAAGTTTCATATGAAGATGCCTATAATGTCTGTCACACCATTGGCCGAATGATTTTAGGAGATTAATATTACGTTTTATCTATATTCCAACCAATAGGATTAAAAGGACTTTAATAAAAATCAATATGAAAAAAATATTTTTTTGCTTTATATTATTATTTTGTACGCTTTTAAGCGCTTATGCCGTTCCCGCTGGCACATATTTGGATAATAGAGGTAGAGCCAAAGCCTTAGTTACAAATGATGGCACTATCTACATATTCGATAGAGATGGCTCTGTAGTAAATACCGAACTTAAAGTAATTGATGAAAATAACGATGGTTCGTTCGTGACTAAAGTAGTAGCTATAAAAGGTAATCGATATGATGGTCCGACTTATTATCAGAATGCATATTTTGTAGAAAATGGCCAAATCTGTCTTAATCTACAAAACGTAATGAATCTTTGGGGTACATTAACGCGAGAAGACTGAAATACAGTATTCTATTATTTGGAGTAACCGGATTCAGTAAAGCGTAAGTGGGAATCAATACAACTCTAACTAATTCTTCATTA
>CAZAME010000033.1:0-17033 GCA_964486445.1 uncultured Bacteroides sp.
GTAGCCTTCGGTGTGCTCGGGAGTCTCCCAGCGGGGGAGCATGATAGCAAACTGCACAGCCACACGCATTGAGTTGAGCATCTTGTGCTTGGCATATCCCGGATGCACATTGCGGCCGGTGAATGTCACCTTTGCCACTGCTGCATTGAAGTTTTCATATTCAAGTTCGCCGATTTCGCCGCCATCCATTGTATATGCCCAGTCGGCACCAAAGCGCTCTACATCAAATTTATGGGCACCGAGGCCAATCTCTTCGTCAGGGTTAAATCCCACTCTGATGTCGCCGTGCTTGATTTCGGGATGTTGGATCAGATAGTCTACGGCTGCTATAATCTCAGCAACACCGGCTTTGTCGTCGGCACCGAGCAGAGTGTTGCCGTCGGTTACAATCAGATTCTGCCCTGTGTAATGGAGCAGCTCAGGGAACTGCGATGGACTCAGCACGATGTCTTTATCGGCATTGAGCACGATGTCCTCTCCGTTGTAATTCTCGACGATGCGCGGCGACACATGACGCCCCGACATGTCGGGCGACGTGTCGAGGTGGGCGATAAATCCCACAGTGGGCACTTTGCGATCATGGATATTGCCGGGGAGGGTTGCCATCAGATATCCGTTGTCATCGAGGCTGATATTCTTTAGCCCCAGCTTTTTGAGTTCGCCTTCAAGGTATTTGGCGAATACCATCTGACCCGGAGTCGACGGTGTCATATTAGTGAGTTCGTCGCTCTGAGTGTCAAACTTCACGTATTCAAGGAAGCGGTCTACTACGTTCATTTTTCAAGTATGTGTGCAGAAGGGTTTATATTTGTGTGCAAAGTTATGATAAAAATTCGTATCTTCGTGAAAAATATTAAAAACATAGCTCACCATGGAAAAGCTTATAGAATGTGTGCCTAATTTCAGCGAAGGCCGAGACAAGAATATTATCCGTCAGATAACCGATGCTATTACGTCGGTCGACGGTGTACGACTGCTTGATGTTGACCCGGGAGAAGCCACCAACCGCACGGTTGTGACCTTTGTCGGCGAACCTAAAGCCGTGGTAGAAGCCGCTTTCAGGGGCGTTCGTAAGGCCGCCGAGCTTATAGACATGAATCTTCATCATGGTGCGCATCCGCGCATGGGTGCCACTGATGTCCTGCCGCTTGTGCCTGTTGCAGGCGTTACTCTTGAAGAATGTGCCGAAATGGCCCGCAAACTCGGCAAGCGTATTGCCGACGAGTTGCATATCCCTGTCTACTGCTATGAAGCAGCAGCTTTCACCGATAACCGCAGAAATCTGGCTGTCTGCCGCAAAGGCGAGTATGAGGCACTCCCCGAGCGCATGAATGACAAGGCTGAAGCCCCTGACTTTGGCGCAAGACCGTTTGACGAGGATATGGCGCGCACGGGTGCTACTGCTGTTGGAGCCCGCGATTTTCTCATTGCAGTTAACTATAACCTCAACACCACATCCACACGTCGCGCCAATGCCATAGCATTTGATGTGCGCGAGAAAGGTCGCCCCAAGCGTGAGTCGGCATCGGTGACATCAAAAGTCGTAACGGATGCTGATGGCAAGCCCGTGATGATCCCCGGTACTTTGAAGGCAACCAAAGCCATTGGCTGGTATATCGACGAATATCAAATAGCTCAGGTGTCAATGAATATCACTAATATATCCGTGACCCCTTTGCATGTGGCTTTCGACGAGGTCTGCCGTGCGGCCAATGAGCGTGGTGTTCGTGTCACCGGCACTGAGATTGTAGGTCTGATTCCGAAGCGTGCGCTCATCGACGCCGGCAAATATTTCCTACGCAAGCAGCAGCGCTCGCTTGGCCTTCCGGAAGAAGAAATCATCCGCATTGCTGTTAAGTCAATGGGCCTTGATGATCTCAAGCCGTTTAATCCCCAGGAGAAGGTTATCGAATATATGATCGCAGACAAGGATAAGACTACCTCGTCGCTTGTTGACCTTTCGTGTAAAAAATTTGCTGAAGAGACAGCATCCGAGTCACCTGCTCCCGGCGGAGGGTCTGTATCAGCATACATGGGTGCTCTCGGCGCAGCTCTGGGCACTATGGTTGCAAATCTCTCGGCCCACAAACCCGGTTGGGACGACCGCTGGGAAGAATTTTCTGACAGAGCCGAGAAAGGGCAGCAGTTGTTGTCGTCGCTTCTTGCTCTGGTCGACGAAGATACAGCCGCATTTAATCGAATAATGGCAGTTTTCTCTATGCCAAAGGGCACAGAGCAAGAAAAAGCAGCCCGTGCAAAAGCTCTTGAGGATGCCACATTATATGCAACTGAGGTACCACTCCGCACAATGAAGACTGCTTTTAAGGTCTTTGACCTCGTTAAGGCCATGGCGCAGACTGGCAATCCCAATTCGGTGAGTGACGCCGGAGTTGGTGCTATTGCCGCACGTGCGGCCGTACTCGGTGCGTCGCTCAACGTGAAGATCAACGCAGCGTCGCTTGCCGACCGTGATCGTGCCGACTCTCTTGTCATGGAGGCAGAGGCAATCGTTGCAAAAGCCGAGACTCTCGAGCAGGAAATACTCAATATTGTAGAATCGAAAATACGATAATAATGACCCTTGAAGAATTTCGCCTCGACCTTTGCGCAGGCATCCCTGAAGTACTCCCCGAGCCGCAACCTTATGATGTTGAAGTCAATCATGCACCGCGGCGCAAAGATATTCTTTCTCCGGCAGACAAGGCTCTGGCCTTGAAAAATGCATTGCGTTATTTCCCTGAGCATCTTCATGCCGAGCTTGCCGAGGAATTTGCAGCCGAACTACGCGACTACGGCCGCATATATATGTATCGTCTGCGGCCTCGCTATGAAATGAAAGCCCGACCGATCGAGGATTATCCTGCTCGGTCGCGCCAGGCTGCTGCTATAATGCTGATGATCCAGAATAATCTCGACAAAGCAGTGGCACAGCATCCTCATGAACTCATTACCTATGGTGGCAACGGAGCTGTCTTTCAGAATTGGGCTCAGTACAGGCTTACTATGAAATACCTGTCGGAAATGACCGACGAACAGACTCTTGTCATGTACTCAGGTCATCCGCTCGGTCTTTTCCCCTCACATAAAGGTGCACCGCGAGTGGTCGTTACAAATGGCATGGTTATTCCCAATCATTCCAAACCCGATGACTGGGAGAGGCTTAATGCTTTAGGTGTTTCGCAGTATGGTCAGATGACTGCAGGCTCATATATGTATATTGGTCCGCAAGGCATCGTGCACGGCACCACCATCACCGTGCTCAATGCCGCCCGCAAGCGCCTCGCAACTCCCGAAGATACTATATCAGGCATGCTCTTCGTCACAGCCGGTCTTGGAGGCATGTCGGGCGCTCAGCCCAAAGCCGCCAATATAGCCGGTGTAGTCAGCATTACAGCTGAAATCAATGGCAAAGCTGTTGAAAAGCGTCTGTCGCAAGGCTGGGTCGACGAGGTTTATGACTCTCTTGATGAACTGCTCGCGCGGGCTAAAGCTGCTGTCGAAGCAAAAGAGACCGTCTCGCTCGCCTACCACGGAAATGTCGTAGATCTGTGGGAACGTCTCGCCGATGACGACATAAAAGTTGATCTTGGTAGCGATCAGACATCTTTGCACAATCCTTGGGCCGGAGGTTATTATCCCGTGGGGATGACCTATGAGGAGAGTAATGAAATGATGGCAAATGATCCTGATGAGTTCCGTCGTCGTGTGCAGAGCTCTCTCCGCCGTCAGGTGGCAGCTATAAATCGTCTTGCCGAGAAGGGCATGTATTTCTTTGACTACGGTAATGCTTTCTTATTGGAGTCATCTCGCGCCGGCGCAGATGTTGCTGGTGTTGACCGAGAGTTCCGCTATCCATCCTATGTGCAGGATATTATGGGGCCGCTCTTTTTCGACTATGGTTTCGGCCCCTTCCGTTGGGTGTGCACGTCAGGCAAACCTGAAGATCTTGCCGTCACCGACCGCGTTGCTGCCGAGGTTCTTGCCGAGCTTTTAGCTGTTGCTCCCGATGATATCAAGGGTCAGCTTGCCGACAATCTGCATTGGATAAAAGAGGCTGGCCGTAATAAGCTTGTAGTCGGTTCGCAAGCTCGCATTCTCTATGCCGACAGCGAAGGGCGCACACGCATTGCCTTGGCATTTAACGATGCCATTCGCAAAGGCGAAATTTCGGCGCCTGTAGTTCTCGGTCGTGATCACCACGATGTCAGCGGCACAGATTCTCCTTATCGCGAAACATCCAATATCTACGATGGCTCCAATCTCACGGCCGACATGGCGGTTCAGAATGTAATCGGCGACAGCTTCCGCGGTGCTACGTGGGTGTCGCTTCACAACGGCGGTGGAGTAGGCTGGGGCGAAGTCATCAATGGTGGATTCGGCATGGTTATCGACGGGTCAGAAGAGGCAGCCGAGCGCATTAAGCGTATGCTTCTGTGGGACGTTAATAATGGCATTGCCCGCCGCTCATGGGCTCGTAACCGTGGCGCTAATGATGCTATCAGCCGAGAAATGGAGCGTACTCCCGGCCTAAAAGTGACGATGCCGGTGTATGCCGATGACAATATTGTCGCTAATGCGCTTGCCTCGGTAGGTATTGATAAATAATCTTCAATCATAAAAAACACCAATGGAAAATATTTATTATATAAACCCCACTTTACATCTGTCTATCTCCGATGTCGAGCATATTATTGACAGTGGTGCACGGCTTGCTCTCAGCGATGAAGCTGCAGCCCGCATCAATCGTTGTCGCAAGTATCTCGACGAGAAAATGCTCACTCAGACAGAGCCTATATACGGAGTCAGCACCGGTTTTGGCTCATTATGCAATATATCTATTGATAAGGAGCAATTGTCGCAGTTGCAAAAAAATCTTGTCATGTCGCACGCCTGTGGAGTCGGCGAGCGCGTCGACAGCGAGATTGTCAGGATAATGCTTCTTATTAAGGTGCAATCTCTGTCTTATGGCAATTCGGGAGTGCAGCTCTGCACCGTGCAGCGGTTGATCGACTTTTTTAACAACGATATTATCCCCGTTGTATATCAGCAGGGATCGCTTGGTGCTTCCGGCGACCTTGCACCTCTTGCCAATATGTGCCTGCCCCTGCTTGGCCTTGGCGACGTTGAATATAAGGGCAATGTTTGCAAGGCTGCCGATGTTATCGCACAATTTGGCTGGGATCCCATCGAGTTGCAGAGCAAGGAAGGACTCGCACTCCTCAATGGCACTCAGTTTATGGCATCTCACGGAGTGCGTGCTGTCATTCTCGCCCGGCGCCTGAGCCGGCTTGCCGACAAGATCGGTGCTCTGTCTCTTGATGCTTTCGACGGCCGCATCGATCCCTTCCTCCCGCAAATTCAGCAAGTGCGCCCACATCCGGGCCAGATTGCCACAGGCGAAGCTGTGCGCGAATTTCTGCGTGGCAGCCAATTGATTGCTCGCCCAAAAACTCACGTTCAGGATCCTTATTCTTTCCGTTGCATGCCTCAGGTGCATGGCGCTGCAAAAGACACTATAGCTTTTGTCGGCGAAGTTATCGAGCGCGAAATCAACAGTGTTACTGATAATCCTACGATCTTCCCCGATGACGATCTCGTTATCTCAGCCGGTAATTTCCACGGCGAACCGATTGCGCTGCCTATGGACTTCCTTGCTGTGGCGCTGTCGGAGTTGTGTAATATATCCGAGCGTCGCGTTTATCGCCTGATTGCCGGTGTGCGCGGTCTGCCGTCTTTCCTCGTAGCGAAGCCGGGACTTAACAGTGGCTTTATGATTCCTCAGTACGCAGCCGCGTCTATTGTGAGTCAGAACAAGGGCCTTTGCTGGCCGGCTTCCTGCGACTCTATCCCCTCGTCTCAGAGTCAGGAAGATCACGTGTCGATGGGTTCAAACGCCGCTACCAAGCTCATGCGCGTTGTGTGGAACACTTATCGTGTGCTTGGCATTGAGTTGTTTAATGCCGCACAGGCACTTGACTTCCGTCGCCCGGAGCGCACATCACCTGTCCTTGAGGCATGGGTCGCCGAGTATCGCAAGGTTGTGCCGTTTATTGATGTCGATTGTGTCATGTATCCCTACATTGATGCAAGTGTTGACTTCATTAAGAAGGAACGTTAATAATCCTATGAAACTTATACATAATATATCCTGTCTTGCCGGAGTGCTTGATGGTTATGCCTCAAAGCCTCTGTGTGGGAAGGCTATGGACAACGCCGGCCTTGTGGAAAATGCGTGGCTGCTCGTTAGCGACAGCGGAGTGATTGAGGACTATGGTAGCGGCGCGATTGCTGACGATATACTGGCATCAGATAATTTGGAGAGCATCGACGCTGCCGGAGGCATGGTTATGCCTGCGTTCTGCGATTCACATAGTCACATTGTTTATGCAGGCTGCCGCGCCGGAGAGTTTGTTGACAAAATCAAGGGGCTTAGTTACGAGGAAATAGCGCGCCGAGGTGGAGGCATCCTCAACTCTGCCGATCTGCTTGCCACCTTGTCCGAGCAGGAACTGTATGATCAGTCACTTCCACGTGTTCTCGAGGTAATGCGCAAAGGCACCGGCAGTCTTGAAGTGAAGAGCGGCTACGGCCTGACACTTGAAGGCGAACTCAAAATGCTGCGTGTCATACGTCGCCTTGCCGAGTCGGTGCCGGTGAGAATTAAGGCAACATTTCTCGGTGCGCATGCCGTAGGGCGTGCTTTTGCCGGTCGTCAGAGCGATTATGTCGATCATATTTGCCGCGACATGCTGCCTGCCGTGGCAGCCGAAGGGCTTGCCGATTTTGTAGATGTCTTTTGCGATAAAGATTTCTTCACCGTTGAAGAGACTGAGCAGATACTCAATGCCGCGGCTAAGTATGACATCAGACCAAAGATTCATGCCAACGAACTCGATGCTGATTGGGGTGGGGTGCAGGTAGGCGTAAAATGCCATGCACTTTCTGTAGACCATCTTGAGCGAAGTGGTCTCCGCGAGATTGAGTGTTTGCGGGATAGTGCCACAATCCCTACTGCATTACCCGGCGCTTCATTCTTTCTGAATATGCCATACGCTCCGGGCCGAGCTATGATTGATGCCGGGTTGCCTTTAGCGCTGGCATCTGACTATAATCCCGGTTCGTCGCCTTCCGGTGATATGCGCTTTGTCTGGGCCTTGGGATGCATAAAACTGCGTCTCACTCCTGCCGAAGCATTCAGGGCTGTCACAGTCAACAGTGCCTGCGCCATGGGCATCGGTGATATAGCCGGATCGATCACAAGAGGCAAAAGTGCCGATTTCATAATCACACATTCGCAGATGTCCGATCTGTCATATATACCTTATTTATATAATACCCCATTTATAAAAGAAGTATACCTCTCCGGCACCCGCGTCAACTGATTATCTTCCAATGCGTGGCTACTATTCCGGAGCAGCCCAGAACATTTAAAAATATAAGTCCCAAACGCCGCAAGCATTTGGGGCTTATATTTGTTAAAAGTAACGCGGCGTATTTAGATGTGGCATTGACAGCTTAGTCTTCAACAAACACATCTTGCATTACGGTAGCATTAAATGTTGTGCCTTGAGCAATACTTGGCATAGAGCCTTTCATACAACCACTGATAAGTCCTAAAGGGAAAAATATCACGGAAATGGCGATTACGCCACCAATTTTGCTTCCGCCATTTTTACAACTGCTTAAACGAAGCGAAACTTTCTTGTTGTCAACAGTCTTCGTAAACGCATTAGTCAAACATAATTTTCCGGCTTTTCCCCATGCTCCGTTGGGTTCGGCTGAATATTCAATGAAAGCAGGAGTGCCAGCTTTTATAAGTACTTTGGTTCCGTCTGCCGAGTAAACATCAGCCTCTACTGTAGAATTAATACTGCCGGACTCTGCATTAGCTTTGAATTTTTCATTGATACGAAGTATCAATTGAGTACCACTCTCCAAGGTGTTGCTTCTATTGCTTGAAGATTGTGCCAGGGTTTGAATCGGAGCGCAGAACATTATAGCAATGACAAGCACGCATGAGATTACGCTGTTTAGTAATTCTTTTTCTCTACTCATTTTTTAGATTATTAGATTGTGTTGCAATATTGCCCTTAATATTGCCACCACTAATAAATAATGGTGGGCTGTTGCATTTGTACGATTCAGAGGTACTGTGCCATACCCACACAACATACAAAGACATCAAGCCCACCATGCAGCCGTACCTTAGAGGTATAGCAAGCCTGTGGGCGTTTAGTACTTTGTTCTCGTTGTGTTGAAAATTGGCAGTTTTCTGAATCGAGCACAATAGCATTAAACGCTAAGCGTTCATAAAAATGTAGCGGTTAAGACCTCTGTCCTATCCGCTTGCAAAAGTAGTGATATTTCTGATAAGTACAAAAATGCTTATACTAATTCTCATTCAATACGCTATTGATGAATCTATTTACGTTATCTCGATATAGCTCTTCGTTCTGAAGATTTTCGATATAATATTTCGGAATTGAGTTATATCCGAATTTTGCGCCAAGAATTGCGCAGGCTATTGCTGCGTTTGTATCAGCATCGCCGCCATCGTTGACAACTGCCAGCTCGGTTTTCTATAGCATCAGCTGATGCGGCTCCAGTCGACGGCTGTTTCTGTGCGCACAAAACTCAGTTCTCGCACGAAGGCGGCGTGCGATGGATGACTAAGCGTCGGATCGGAGTCAAGCAACTGTTCGGCAGCTTTTCTGGCAAGTGCTATAATTTCACCGTCGGTGGCAAGGTTGGCTGCTCTTAGTTGGAATGGAATGCCGCTTTGCATCGTACCCTCTATGTCGCCCGGGCCACGCATGCGCATGTCGGCTTCGGCGATTATGAATCCGTCGGTTGTGCTCGTCATTATTTCGAGGCGGCGGCGTGTCTCTGTCGCGATCTTTCGCTTTGTCATGAGAATACAATAGCTTTGAGCTGCTCCGCGACCCACACGACCTCGCAGCTGGTGAAGTTGCGAGAGGCCGAATCGCTCGGCATTCTCTATAATCATCACCGAGGCGTTGGGAACATTTACACCTACTTCTATCACAGTGGTCGCCACAAGAATATCAGCTTTATGTGTGACGAACAGCTCCATCTGATGTTCCTTCTCTTCGGGGCGCATCTGTCCGTGCACAAACGCCACTTTGTAGGCCGGAAAAGTCTCTCTGATATGGTCATAACCATATTCAAGTGACCGTAAGTCGAGTTTTTCGTTTTCCTTGACGAGCGGATATACAATATATACCTGACGGCCTTGTTCAAGTTGACGATATACCGACTTATATGTCGCCAGGCGCTGATCGTCATATCGCAGCAGGGTAGTCACAGGTTTTCTGCCCGGAGGGAGTTCGTCGATCACACTTACATCGAGGTCGCCATAAACTGTCATGGCCAATGTGCGCGGTATCGGGGTGGCAGTCATTACGAGAACATGAGGTGGCACCCCGACATCTTCAGCTGTGGAATTTATGTTTTTATTCCACAATCTGCCTCGCTGTGCCACACCGAAGCGATGCTGCTCGTCGATCACTACGATTCCGAGTTTATTGAAGCGCACAGTGTCTTCAATCACAGCATGTGTGCCGACAAGTATATGCAGACTTCCGTCTAATAGTTGCTCGTGAATTTCGCGTCTACGCTTCTGTGGCGTGTTTCCTGTAAGTAATGCTATGTTTACACCTATTGGCTCCACGAGGTTTGCCAGTGATTCAAAGTGCTGTGTGGCAAGAATTTCGGTTGGCGCCATCAAGCATGCCTGTGAACCGTTGTCAAGCGCCATAAGCATAGCCATAAGAGCCACTATGGTTTTACCGGACCCGACGTCGCCTTGCACCAGGCGATTCATCTGCCGACCGGTGTTTACGTCGGAGCGTATCTCGCGGATGACCCGTTTCTGTGCTCCCGTTAGCGGAAATGGGAGGCACGTGTTGTAGAATGAGTTGAAGTAATGGCCGATTTTGCTGAACTGCAGACCTTTGAGCGAATACTTGCGTTGGCGGCTCTGTCGCAGCATATCGACCTGTATGAAAAATAGCTCTTCAAATTTCAGTCGCATTTTCGCCCGATTGAGAGCGTCAACCGACTGTGGGCGGTGGGCATTGTGCAGAGCATCATGCAGCGACATAAGATTGTACTGCTCCACGATCTCAGACGGCAGGGTCTCGGCGATATGTCCGGCTGAGTCAAGAACTGAGCATATCCACGTGTATATTGTGCGCGATGTTATGTTACGCCGGCGCAGACCGTCGGTCAGCGGATATACACCGCGCATGCCGGCCTCGGATAGCACTGTGCCTGCTGCGTCTATCTCGGGGTGCGACATTGACCAATGTCCATTGAATAGCACCGGTTTGCCAAAAACAGCGTATGTGGCACCGGGTTTATAGGCATTTTTCAGAGACCGAATGTTGCGAAACCACACAATCTCCATCGTGCGGGATCCGTCGGTAAACAGGCCGACAAGTCGCAGTTTGGCGCCTTCTCCTTGAGTGGTGAGCGACACAAAATGCCCGCGCACCTGCACACACGGCATATCGCCCTCAAAGTCTGCTATACGATAGACCTTTGAGCGATCCACAAAGTGAGTGGGATAGTGGCGCAGCAGGTCATAGTAAGTCTGCACTCCTATCTCCTTCGAAATGACATCTGCCCGTGATGGCCCTATGCCTTTCAGATACTTTATATGTGAATTGCGGAGGTTGATAGTTTAGGCTGGTTATTTGTTATTAACCGCAATGAGAGCTTCAGCGACAGCAATATCTGTCGGCGAAGTGATCTTGATGTTATATGCAGCACCTGCGGTGAGTTTTATTGGCACTTCGGGCATTACTTCCTGTACGAGAGATGCATCGTCTGTTGCAGCATCGGCCATAGAATAAGCTTTTGCAATAATATCGGCGCGAAAAGCTTGCGGTGTCTGCACTGCTATATATCGGTTTCGGTCAACTGGCATGCTCTCTTGCGCCCCGTTGTCGGCAAGCATACGCAGAGAGTCTGTAACAGCAACCACAGGTATTGCAGCCCTACAGCCTGCCGCCATAGCTGATATAAGTGGGTCAACAACTGATTCGTCGGCAAGCGGGCGTGCTCCGTCGTGCACATATACAGCTGTATTCGCATCTGCCGGAACATGTTGCAAAGCATTGCGCACCGACTGCGAGCGGGTGTCGCCCCCGTCTACAATCAATGTCGTCACCTGGCAATTATATTCATTGCATAGCTGTTGCCAATAGTCTTTGTAGTCAGGATGGAGCACAAGTATGATTTTTGCGTCGGGAAGAACACGATGCAGCGTTTCAACTGTTCGCATCAGCACAGGCCGACCGCTGAGCAGGCAATACTGCTTGGGTAGGGCCGAGCCAAAGCGTCGGCCACTTCCGGCTGCAACTATTATTATATAGCTTTGCTTTATCATCACTGATAGCGGGCTGGGAGTGCCGAGTGGATTGCGTTGTAACTTTCATCCATAAGCTTTTGCAGGTCATGACCGTCGGCCGGTGCATGGATTGGCTTATGTATGGTGAGTATTATATGACCTGGGCGCGGGAGTTTTGCACCGCGTCGTGGCATAACGCTGTATGCACCATCGATGGTGATAGGCACAACAGGCAATTGGAACTCCATGGCGAGCTGATAGGCGCCTCTCTTAAAACGGTGCATCTTGCCGTCGAGTGTACGTGATCCTTCTGGAAAAACTACCACCGACATGCCGCCCTTGAGCTGCTGCTCGGCGTCGGCCATTGTGCGTCGCACTGCTGCCGGCGATGAATTGTCGACAAATATGTGTCCGGCGCGTCGGCAAGCAAACCCAACAAGAGGTATTTTCTCAAGACCTATTTTCATCATCCACTTGAAGTTGTGGTTAAGAAAACCATAGATCGAGAATATGTCGTATGCTCCCTGGTGATTGGCGACAAACACATAACTTGTACCCTTGTTTATGTTATCACGCCCTCTTACGCTTACACGCACCAGTGTGATCCAGCACATGAGTCTTGCCCATATTTTCGCAGGGTAGTAGCTGAAGATGCGGCTGCCGCCGAGCATGCACCCGAGAATGGTTATAACCGATGCGAGCACAGTGAATACAAGTGCCAGCGGCAACATAATGCATATTTGATAGATGCGATAGAATATCATATTATTTTGATTTTGATGGTTCTGATGAATGAGTTGGTGTCACTTTCCTTTGCGCAATGCAATTTCTTCGTTTATGTCGCGGCCGCGGCGCAGAAGTATCTTTGTGAAGTATGCCTTGATAAATCCGCACCCATAGCCACCTAATTGAATTATGCTGGCTGGCACCGACCGCAGAGCTATCCCCGGTGATCGGGTTGAGATAAGGGCAGTTATAAATATCGCCACGAGGTATATGCCCAGCGGTAGCAACCACCACCATGACACGAATATACCTAAAAGCAACATAGCCACCACACCAATAACAAAAGCTGCCGGCAACAGATGTACGACCTTCATTGACCCCGGATAGAGAAGCTTCAAAGTGATGCGAGACATGCCGAAGACATATACTTGTCGCAGAAATTTTCCGAGTCCAAGACGTCTTTTATGGTAGACAAACGCCGGCCGCAGAAGCCCGATGTTGAACCCGGCATTGCGTATGCGGGTACTCATATCTATGTCTTCTGAAAACATTTCGCGAAAGCCACCTACTTTTTCATATACAGCCCGGGAGAAACCCATGTTGAAGGTGCGCGGTGTAAACTTTTCAAGACTCACTTTGCCTCCGCGTATGCCACCGGTCGTCAGGAAAGACGTCATGGCATAGTTGATTGCTTTCTGAGTGTCGGTGAATGAGTCGTGAGCAGCATCAGGGCCACCGAAGCAGTCGAGTTTACTGTTGGCTTCGAGTTGAGAGGTGAGTGTGGCGAAGTACTCAGGAGGAATAACGCAATCGCTGTCGAAGAACACAAACCAATCCCCGGCAGCTCTTTCCATGCCATAATTGCGGGCGATTGAGCGGCCTTCATTTTCCTTATAGTAATATTTCACCGGCAGACCACCTGTGGCATATTTTTGTGCCACTGCTTTGCATGGCTGGGTAGAACCGTCTTCAACAATAACCACCTCAAAATTTCTTAATGTTTGGGCGGCAAGACTTGCAAGCAGTTCATCTACTTCATCAACCCGGTTATATACCGGCACGATCACAGAAAAAAGAGGTGAAGTCATAACACAAAAAAATTAGATCAGCACATGCGGTTTTTATAATCCTCGTAGTCATATTTGCGCAGGGGAAGATAGCTACCATCTGCTCGACAAAGCACTATATCCGGGTGCTGAATGCCGTTAAACATCGTTGTTTTGACGGTTGTGTAGTGATTCATGTCTTCAAGCGTCAGACGATCGCCTATCTTCAGCTCCCGTTCAAAACTCCAGTTGCCCTTATAGTCGCCGCTCAGGCACGAATTTCCGCCAAGCCGATATTCCGGTAATCCATCGGCCGGCTCTACAGCTTCGGTGATTATGGGCATGTATGGCATTTCAAGTGTGTCGGGCATGTGGCAGGCAAAAGACACATCGACTATCGCTGTCTTCACCCCATCGTTTTCCACAACATCGACTACAGATGTGTGCAAGTCGCCCGTGCGCCACATAAATGCGCTTCCAGGCTCAAGAATTACCTGTATGTTGGGATATCGGGCCGAAAAATCTTTTAATAGTTTCACCAAATGATCGGTGTCATAGCCTGCGCGTGTCATAAGATGGCCGCCGCCCATGTTCACCCACTTCAGATGTGGCAACAGATGTCCGAACTGCTCCTCAAATGCTGAAAGAACTTTCTCGAGGTCGTAGCTCGAAGACTCACACAAGGCATGAAAGTGCAGCCCCTCTATCCCTTCAGGTAGTTTGGGTAGATCTTTGGCACTTATGCCGAAGCGCGACCCCGGAAGTGCCGGGTTATATAGATCGGTCTCAATAACCGAGCAATGCGGATTAACTCTGAGACCTGCCGACACAGGCTTGCCAGTGTCGAGTGAGTTATACGAGTCGACGAATGGCTTGAAACGCTCCCATTGCGACAGCGAGTTAAATGTTATGTGTGACGATCCTCTGAGATAATCGCCAATGGTCTGCTCGGTGTAGGCCGGGCAGTATGTATGCACTTCTCCACCGAGATAGTCGTTGCCAAGACGCATTTCGTTGAGAGAACTTGCTGTGGAGTCTTTGACGTATTCCTTTACAATGTCGAAGGTCTTCCAAAGTGCGTTAGCCTTGAAGGCCATGATTATTTTCGCACCCGAGCGGCTTGCTACATCACTGATGAGAGCAAGATTGCGCCTGATGCGGTCTTCGTAAACTATATAGCAAGGTGTGGCTGGCAACATGGTTATATGATATTGTTTGTCAGTTGAGAATTTCAAATTTTGCGTATGACAGCAACAATGTTTTTTGCGGTGAGTTGTCAAAGTTGACGACTATGCGGGCTCCTGAGGATTTATTGGTTGCGTCGATCGTCTCAATAGTCCCTTCTCCAAACCGGTCATGACGTATGCGCATGCCTTCGCTCAGTTCGGCTTCGGTGTGAGTCCTCATTTTATCCTGGGGGCGTTTTGGTTTATCTGAGATTGACGACATTGCAGGCGTGGTGCGTTTGAAGCTGCTTTGCATCAGTCCGGCAGGAGAATATGGATTATGCGGAGCGCTATCAAGGTTTGGCGTTTCGGTAGGCTCCGTTGCCCCAAGCTGCATATCTTTAATGAATCGCGATGGGCGGCACAGGCAGGTCTGTCCATTACGAAATCTACTCTTGGCATAACTCAGCATGCAGTATTTGCGGGCGCGAGTAACGGCTACATATAGCAGACGACGCTCTTCTTCAATCTGCCGTGGCGAGTCCTGGCTCATTGCCGAGGGGAACAAATCTTCTTCCACTCCGACAATAAACACGTTGTTGAATTCCAATCCTTTTGCAGCATGAGCCGTCATCAAGGTCACCTTTTCGGCATTCTGATCGTCATCTGAGTCTTGGTCGGTGGCAAGCGATACTTCTGCCAGATAGTCGCTTATGTATATCTGATTTTCTTCGCCTTGCTCCTGCTTGCCGCTTACAAACTCAGCCACACCATTGAGCACCTCCACAAGATTTTCCTTGCGTGATATACTTTCAGGGGTGTTATCATGTGCAAGTGAAGATATCAAGCCGGTGCGGGCAATAATTTGTGTCGCGAGTTCGTCAGCTGGCATCGTCGACGACATCGTGTTGAAGTCAGCAAGCATGTCTGCCAGAGCGAGTAATTTCTTTTTAGTTCCGGCATTTACCGGTAGTCCATATTGGTCGGGTTGCGATAACACTTCCCAAAGTGATACACGTGCGTCGATGGCGGTGCGGGTGAGTTTGGCGAGTGTTGTGTCGCCTATACCGCGCGCCGGAGTGTTGATGATGCGTCGTAGAGCCTCGTCATCCTGCGGATTTATTGACAGGCGGAAATATGAAATAGCATCTTTTACCTCTTTGCGTTGATAGAACGACAGACCTCCGTAAATGCGATAGGGGATATTGCGTTTGCGTAGCGATTCCTCAAGAATACGACTTTGTGCATTCGTGCGATACAACACGGCGCATTGTTCGTATGAGTCGCCCGAGCGCATTTTCACCTGCTGTATTTTGTTTGCCACAATATAGCTTTCCTCATAATCGCTATATGTCGGCACAACTTCGGGTGCTGAGCCTGGCTCGTTTTTTGAGTACACATTTTTCGGTATCTGAAAACGGTTTGCGGCAATCAGTCGGTTTGCGGCTTCGGTGATTTTTTGTGTTGACCGATAGTTTCGCTCGAGTTTGAATGTAGCGAGAGTAGGGTAGTCGCGTTTCAGTTCGAGTATATTGCGTATATTGGCTCCGCGGAATGAGTAGATGCTCTGAGCGTCATCTCCAACCACACACAAAGCCTGTGATTCAGCCGTGAGAAGCCACACTATGCGGTGCTGGGCATAGTTGGTGTCTTGATACTCATCTACAAGAACATATCTGAAAAATTCGCGGTAGTGTCTAAGCACATCCGGATTTTCGCGTAGCAGACGCTCCGTGTAATATAGAAGATCATCGAAATCCATAGCCGAAGCTACCTGACAACGGTCGCGATATGCCTTGTATATTTCTACAGTCCGCGGCCGCTTGGCTCTGCGGTCAGCTTCAAGAAGGTCTGCAGCCATAGCATATTGTTCCGGCGAGATGAGCATATTTTTGGCTCTTGATATATCGGCCTGCACGGTTGCCGGCTTGTATACCTTTTCGTCAAGGTTCATATCCTTGATTATCAACTTCACCAAGGAGCGCGAATCGGCTGCATCATATATGGTGAAGTTGCTCTTGAAGCCTATCAGAGCGGCGTTCTGGCGTAAAATGCGGCTGAAGATACTGTGGAATGTTCCCATCCATATCTTTGACGCCTTGTCATTACCGACAAGAGTGCGTATGCGGTCGCGCATTTCCCGTGAAGCTTTGTTTGTGAATGTCAGGGCAAGGATACGCCATGGTTCATATCCGTTGGCAAGAAGATGCATCACCTTGTGGGTGAGTACACGCGTTTTTCCCGAACCTGCGCCGGCAATAACCAACTCTGGACCGTCGAGATACGTCACAGCTGCGAGTTGCTCCTCATTAAGTCCTTCAAGATAATTTTCCACAGACCAGTCAATATTTTTTACAATTATATCCTCATGCCGATATTCACCACACACGGTTGCGTGAAGGGTCATATTCAAAGCCTCCGTCGGCTAAGGCTTTGGTAAGACGAGCCCGGTCAATGTGCATGTCTTCGCATAACTCGTCAAGCGACGCATATTCATCGCGGAGTTTTGTGTTGAGGTAGCTCATCAGCATGGCCGGATCCTTGGGTAGCAAATCAAACGAGTCTGTCATAATCTTGCTTATCTATATTATTACGCAAATTTACGCAAAATCACCGACACTGCCAAGGTTGTCGGGGCAGGCATGTAATAAAAAAGACGTGCCCGGGTGAGGACACGTCTTTTCCTGAGTTATGGGATATAATATTGTTTACATCATGCCG
>CAZAME010000034.1:0-16444 GCA_964486445.1 uncultured Bacteroides sp.
GACCACGCGCGGATGAAGTACCGACCCTATCACCTGCGGCCCCAGGTCGCGCACCCGCCAGGCCGAGGCCACCATCGCCTGCCAGTATATCGGTGTGCCGATGCAGAATATCCACTTCCTGCGCCTGCCTTTCTATGAGACCGGTACCATAAAGAAAGGTGACCTCTCAGAAAAAGACATCAACATCGTCAAGAAACTCCTCGAAGACGTCAAACCCCACCAGATATTTGTGGCCGGAGACCTCGCCGACCCCCACGGCACACACCGCGTGTGCACCGACGCCGTGCTCGCTGCTCTCTATGAGCTGCGCAACGAGCCCTGGATGCAGGACTGCCGCATCTGGATGTATCGCGGAGCATGGGCAGAATGGGAAATCGACCACATCGAAATGGCCGTGCCCATCTCACCTGAGCAGCTGCGCTCAAAGCGCAACTCCATCCTTAAGCACCAATCGCAGATGGAGAACGCCCCCTTCCTTGGCGATGACGACCGCCTGTTCTGGCAGCGTGCCGAGGAGCGCAACCGTGCCACCGCACAACTCTACCAGTCGCTCGGCCTTGCTTCATACGAAGCTATGGAAGCATTCGTGGAGTATAAACCGCTTAAAGATTAACATTCCATGTATTACATGTTTTAAGGTAAAAAACCGCTGATTCTGCAATATCGTCAAAAAAAAGCATAATATTAAGTGAATCATAGGTTTATTGGTGCAGTAGCTCGCGAGAGTAGCTGCACTATTTTTTTGCTATCATTTCATATCAAAGAATTTTTACATAACTTCGCGTGTCAATCACATTATGACAACACTTTTAGGCCAATTTATCAAAAAACACAACAATGAAAAAGACATTCAGAATTCTTGGAATGGCTTTGATAGCCATGATTGTTTCAATCAGTTTCAACGCATGCAGCAGCGATGACGATGACGACGCATCTCCTGCCGATCCTTCAACCCACGACAGAGCACTCATAGGCACCTGGGTTTCGTATGAAGAAGGAAGCGACTGGTGGGACAAAACTGAAGTTACATTTAAATCCAACGGTAACTTCAGGATTGATAATACCTACTATGATGAAGAAGACGGCAAAGACACATATTGGTGCTCAGGAGAGTGGTACACCAATAACGGCAACATATATATGGAAATCCAAAAATCAAGCGAACGTGAAGACGTCGGCCAAATTGAAAGCGGTCCATATTATATTTCAGGAAACAGAGTTACCTTCGATGGAGTAACTTACATCAAGAAATAACAAGCCATCGGCATCACGAGCAAAAGGGGTTGTGTCAAAGAAAAGGGCACGACCCCTTAGCTTTTGCACGACAATCACTTCAGATGCTTGAGCAGCCTCTCGAGGATTGTCACAAAATTCTTCAGATCGTCGGTACTGCGGGCAATCTCCTCCTTGTCGCCGACAGACTCCATCACCGAGCGAAACTCGCAGAAGACATTATACGCCGCCATCACCGGAGTAAGCATCGGCACACGATTATACCCCGCCACCAAAACATCAATGCACGTCAGGCAAACCATCGGCAGCAAGTAGCGCCCGGTTTTCTGCGCAGTCTTGCGGAACCGGCGCGACGTGCGCGGTATACCCAACCGCCTGCTCTTCAGCACACCTGCCACAAGGTCTATACACACAGCCACCATAACCGCCACATAACATGCCATCAGCCAAGAGGCTGCATCGGGCGAGAGAAAGTTTTTCATAGTATCAGATTTAAAGATAAAAGTATTAGATTTAGAGTTAAAGGATAAGACTCAATAATATTTTCACTCAGTATCGCGGAGCGATGCGGGCATTCCCTGGCATATTCACCGCCATACAAGCCTTCGCCCTGCGCATGCACCCCTCATACATTGCAGCGTGAGCATCGGCGACAGCATTATTTATGCCGGCGTGCATCTGTCGTAACACAGCGTAGGCAGCAGCATCGTGCAAGGTGCGCCTGAAAGTCTCAGCGGTGCCGGGCTGCAGCCTCACCTCAAGCTGAGCCTCCACATCGTCTATAGGCAGGAGACTGCCTGCAAGCCCCAGATCGCACACTATTGCCACCGTCTCACGCATAATCCACTCATAAATCACCCCTCTGTGAGCCCTCGACGGCAGCGGCAACACCCCATGCCCGCTGCGGTCGACGTCGGCCGACAGACTTGCAGCTAACGCAGTATGACAATAGATAGTATCGGCCACCTGCTCCACCATGATCTGCACGGTGACAACGGATGCCTGTTGCTGCATCCCTGCATTATTTACATCACACTGCCTCATAGCTGCTTACCGATTTGAAATGTTTGCGAAATATGCGCAAGGCATAGGCCTGCGACATAAAGAAACCCGATGCACGGTCTTGAGTGAGCACGTCGGCCACGCAGCGTGTCAGCGACTTGCCGCTTTGGCTATTGAGACGATCCTCAACCCGACCGGCAATTTCGGCCCACATGCGTTTGCTTGTCGGCTTACGCACTAATGTTTTGGGAATGCGCCCACTCAGGAGTCGGCTCACAGTCTCAGCACAATGATCAAGAGTCACATAATAGCCGGGCGCACCTGATCGCAGCACCTCTGCCACCACCTTAGCAGCTGTGACCGGTCGGCCGAGCCGGCGGTATCTCGCGAGCACCGAGCTACAGGCTATAATAAAGTCTTGATTGCGCAGACGCGTAAGTTCGCGGGGTCTGCCACATACGGCTCTGCAGCGAGTGGTCTTCATAGTATTAACTGATTTCTTCATTGCTAAAACGATTTATTGGTTGTTGATTTTCGTTTGCGAAATTACAACACAATTTGTCGTTTTGCAAATTATATAGATATTATTTTGCAAACAAATTGCAAAGATAATGGTATTCAACCCACTATTGCAGCCTGGTTATCCACAGACAACAAAAGCGTATCTGACAGCAGAACAAAGAACGACAGCCTCCGTCAGCGATTTTTCTTCTTGGGATTTGCAGGAAACCAACCCTTGCGCACACGCTCGCGCTGCTCAAAAATCTCAAGTATCGACCAGAAGCATGAGAACGCCACCACACCGAGCATGGTGGAGGCAATCACACCGTCGACAAGCACCGACAGCAGTCCAAACACGATCCCCGCCACCAGAAACCACCACCAGCAACGCACGCCGAAGTAGTATTCACACTTGATGACGATCGGATGAAACACTCCGATAGTGATAAACACGCCAAGGCCAACAAGCAGGCCCGAAAAATTAAGACTATTGAAATCCATATTACAAATTTACAAATATTTCTGCGTACCTTTGCAAAAAGTTCACACAATATATAAGAATACTCCAATCTCTGCAACTATGATAAAGACAGGCGACACAGTGAGATATCTCAACAGCGTGGGCGGTGGCACCGTGGCCCGCATCGAAGGCAACATGGCATACGTGCTCGAGCCCGACGGCTTCGAGACTCCCGTGCTTGTGCGCGAATGTGTGGTCGTGGCCGAAGCAAGCCACAACAGAGCCACCGGTGCGCCGGCAGTGAAAGCCCCCGGATCGCCGGCCCCCAAAAGCGCGGCAACTATGCCTCCGAGCAAAGACACCACGCCAGCTCCGGCAGCAGCTCCCGTTGCCGAGACCCGCGACGGCGACACCATAAACATTCAGCTGGCGTATATTCCTGTCGACATAAAAAAGCTTTCGACCACAGACTTCGAAGCCGTGCTCGTCAACGACTCAAATTATTATATATATTATGCCTACATGACGTCGTCGGACCTCGAGCCTCAATGGACTACCCGCTCGGCCGGCCTGCTCGAACCAAACACCCAGCTCACCCTCGAGGTGATGCCGGTGACTGAACTACCCAATGTAGACCGCGTAGCTATACAATACATACCCTTCAAGCAGGGCCGACTCTTTGATTTGCGCGAACCTGCACTTGTGCAGTGGCGGCTCGACACCACCAAATTCTGCCGCCTCCACTGCTTCCACCCCAATCTCTACTTCGAGGAGCCGGTCATTGCCTTCGACATCACACTCAAAGGTGTGCCAATGCGCAAACAGACATTGCCAGATGCCAAAACCATAGAAGAGGGCATAAAGCAGAAAAAAGCCGACACTCGCCCCGAAAAACGACCGGTGTCGAAACGCAATCTCCCCACCACCGAGGGCCCAGTGGTTGTGGATCTACACATTGATGAACTCGTGGACAGCACGCGCGGACTCTCAAATGCCGACATGCTCAATCTGCAAATCGATCACTTCCGCGCAACCATGGACAAATATCTGCGCAAACCCGGCACTAAAATTGTCTTTATTCACGGCAAAGGCGAGGGAGTGCTCCGCCAGGCCCTGCTCAAGGAGCTCAATCACCGCTATAAAGGCCATGACGTGCAGGATGCATCGTTCCGCGAATATGGATTCGGAGCCACTCAAGTCACTATACGCCGATGATATTCGTCTTCTCCGGCACTGGCAACACCCTTTTTGTCGCCCGACAGCTCAGCAAGCACCTCGATCAGAAATGCATAGCACTGCGCAGGGATACCCTTGTGCAACTCCCCGATGTCGCCCTCGATGATAAGGAGCCCGTGATATGGGCCTTCCCCGTCTATGCCTGGGGCATACCTCCTGTCATAGAGAAACTTATCGCCACGATGCAGCCTTCCAAGGCCATGAGCCGGGCCGTGCATCACGCCGTAATCACATACGGCGACGACGCCGGCACTATAGGCCGGCAGTGGCGCCACCTGCTTGCTGCCAAAGGCTTACGCCCAGGCAGCGTATATGGAGTGAGAATGCCTAACACATATATCTGTCTGCCGGGCTTTGATGTCGACTCGACCGAGCTGACCGAGCAAAAACTCGCCGATGCGAGTGAAACAGTCACACACATCGCCACCGACATCGCTGCTAACCAAAATGGAGACAACCACACCGACTCCTATCGCCCCGGCGCAATGCCGGGCATAAAATCGGGTGTTTTGCGGCCTTTTTTTCACAAATTTCTAATGTCGCCGTCGCGCTTCCACTCCACAGATGCCTGCATCGGCTGCGGCAAGTGCGCCCGGCAATGCCCCACGGGCAACATAACCATGACATGCGACAAACCGGTGCACCCGCAGTGGGGAAGCAACTGTGCATTCTGCCTCGCATGCTACCATGTGTGCCCGCGCCATGCCGTAGCCTACGGCAACACCACCGCCCACAAGGGACAGAAGAAAATCATTTATCCCGCCGACAAATAACCTGCATTTTCCGCCACATTACCACCATATTTTTACAAATAGCCACAAAATATTGCACATCAGCCATTTACGCGCCTTAAAATCAACATCTGATAATTTTTGTTAATATACGTTAACAAAATGGGGGGGGGTAATTTTTTAACTAATTTTGCTGAAAATTCAACAAAAATTCAACAAAATCAGTCACCCCCGATGAGAAAACTTTTTTCAATCTTCGCAGCAGTAGTGATAGCCGCTGCACCCGTGATTTTCAGTTCGTGCTCAGACAGCGACGACAGCGGCAGCCTCGACACACCCAAGTATGAGCAAGACGCCGCCCTCTATCAAATCACCGATAGAAACTCACCATACGCGTCAATCGAGCTTTCAGCCTCAGGCAACTATATTATCACTCCGAGCGAATATGTAAACTACTCGTCGCTTGCCAAAGCCAAAACCATCTTCTCAGGTAAAGCAAAGCAGCTCTCGCGCTCAGACTGGGGTGTTATCTATGGCAAATATGTGAAAACCGGTGAAAACGAATATCGCCTCGACGGCTTCGGCACAATAAAGATCGAAACAAACGGAGGCAACGCCGTAGACATCGACATCACCACCAACAACGGCAATAGCATTGTTGTCGGCGCCAACCGCAGCAACATGTATGCCTCCAGCGAAATGACCGACAAACTGTGCCGCACATGGAAAATCGACAAAGTGCGTGTGGCAGTATGGGAAGACGGCAGAAAGATATTCGACAAAAAAATGTCGATGGCCGAGTTTGTCAAAGAAGAAGAGGGCGAAGACTATGACGATGAAATACCCGACCAGGTAATGTTCTCTAAAGCCGGTACATACGTTGTGTTCTACACAAACCACACACTGGCCGTGTCGACATGGTGCTGGGAAAATGAGTCAAAAGGCATCGCCCGCTATTCATGGGATTACGACTATTTGTTTGACCCCGATGAATCGGGCAGCATAAACGTGAAATTTAGCGGCAACTCGCTCACTATAAGCGAAGAGTTCACCGATGTAGACCACGGAGAGGAATACACCGAACTCGTTGAATACTACATGTCGGAAGTGAAATAACCACCTTGCTAACCTTTATTAATTTCCATTTATAAACCAACATCTAAAAACATCACTAAAATGAAAAAGATTTGTCTTGCGCTCGTATGCGCTATCGTATGCTCAGTGGCAGCATTCGCACAGAAAGGTCAGTCGGCTGTAGGCATCAACCTCGGCTATAGCATCGCTCTCGACGAACCCAAACCCAAAAACATCGAGCTTGGCGTTAAGTATCAGTATAACCTCTCTGATCCCCTGCGTCTTGAAGCTGCCTTCAACTACGGTCTGAAGAACAAGCACGTGTCATTCATGGACTATGCCGTGAACGTTCACTACCTCTTCAACGTTGCCGAGAGCTTCAAGATCTATCCCCTCGTAGGCGTCGGTGCTATCACCGTAAAGCCCGAAGGTGGTGACTCTGAGACCAAGTTCATGGCACAGGCCGGTGTAGGTGGCGAATACCTCATCACCGAGAATCTCAGCCTCAGCCTAGAGATCAAATATAACTACACTAAGGTTTATTCAGAAAAGTTCACCCGTATCCCTGTAATGCTCGGCGTGGCTTACAAGTTCTGATTTCTCGACATTCTGCAATATCATCATCCTTCGCGGGAGACTCGCCAACACGGCGTGCCTCCCGTGTTTTTTTATTATATTGACAAACAACGATATACAACCATAATTTCCGCCACATTCGCACACAGTGGTTTTTCTCACGGAACTCACCGGTGAATATTGGCATAACTTTGCCGGTGAAAACTTAATCTTCCTAACTCACAAAAATCTTTACTAACATGAAAAACAACACCAACAACAATCACGACGTAGAAGTAAAAAACGATGCTGCCGCAGATGCTGCAGCCGAGTCTAATGCCACACAAGAAGCAGCAACAACGCCCGCTCAGCCCGACAACGCGGCTCTCGACCGCCTCATCGCCGACGCAGAGCAGCGAGGGTATCTGCGTGGCCGCAACGAGAAGATAGCTATGGCTATGGAGCAGTGGGAGACTTCGGTTGACCTGGCGCCCGACCTGCTTGTCGCACCCCGAAAATCAATGTGGGACTGATGGAGGGCGCCATGCTATATGCCGATGTCGTCGCACGTTGGCGTCTGAGGGCCGGGCTGGCCGACGTGCGCGACGACTGTGCCGTAGACTTCACGGCCGGCATAAATTATGACAACGTGCTCAAAAGCCGAATTGCCGACTGGTATGTGAGACTGGTGCGCGAGGGGCACACCGATGTCATTGTGGCAACTGACATTTCCGGGCAATTATCACTGCGACCGCAGGCTGATGCACATGAAGTGCTCATAGACTTGCCGGCATCGGTGCTCCGACCGGCATCGCTGTGGATAGGCAACAAACCGTGCACTATTATAGATGCGGCCTCACAACCGCGCCGTGCTGCCCTGGCGCTGGCATGCACACCGCGCACCGACGGGCCGGCCGATGACCTCGCTGCCGTGTATTATGCAACAACACACACTTTAATCCTGAGACTGCGAGTGCGCCCTGTGATGTCCGACATATCGTGCACGGCATATTGTATGCCTCCGACAGATCCGGCACCCGACACACTCTACCCGGTCACTCCGGCTGCAATGGCATTGCTGCCCGACCGTATTATTCTATGACAGCCAATTCTATTAAATCTCTAAAACCTTTATATCTATGCCTACTAAAACATTTCATGCGGCTTACAAAGCCTGGGAAGCAGCATCAATGCTGCGCGAGCGCCGCCGGCGTTTTCTCAACTACACCTACGGCGACCAGTGGGGCGACCTCTGCCGCGATCCTTCGGGCCGAATATGCGGCACCGAAGGCGACGCAATCCGCAGTTCGGGGCGAAATCCACTCACTAATAATCTCATTCGCCGCCTGGTAAAAGTAATCATAGGTCGCTGGCATTCTATGCCCCTGGCCGAAGATATCTATAGATCAGCAACAGACTTTGCCGAAGAAAATGCCTTGCCCGAACTCGATGCACGGCTGCTCGAAGAGTTTCTTATATCAGGCGTGGCTATACAGCGCATCGACTCTGACAGCCGCAATGGTGTGCAGATAGACAATGTGCCCGTATCAGACTTCTTCATCAACCGACACACCGACCCTCGCGGGCGCGATGTAGAACTGCTCGGCATGCTGCACTCAATGCCCGTCAATGAGGTCGTGCGCCGTTTCTGCCATGGCGATGCGCGGCGTGCAGCGCAGCTGCGTGTCATCTACGACCGACTGGCCTGCGACAGTATGGCGTCAGCCCTGCCGCTTGGCGATGAAGTGTCGGCCGACAGCCGCTTTTTCGTGGCCGACGATGTAGGGGCCGTGCATCCGCGGTGTCGTGTAGTGGAGGTATGGAGCCGACGCAGCGCTGATGTATTGCTATGCCACGACCTGCGCGACGCCAAGGCTTATGCGGTGCCAGTCGACCGGCAAAAGAAAATTGATGCAGAAAACCGCCGCCGGCGCCGACGCGGCGAACCGCGCATCAACACCCGCTATTCGGTGCAGACGGTGTGGTATTATCACTTCTTTGCTCCTGACGGCACTGTGCTCGACGAGGGTGTATCGGGCTATGCACACCACTCGCACCCTTTTGTCTTCAAGCTGTTTCCTCTAACCAACGGCGAGGTTCACCCCTTTGTCGAAGGACTCGTCGACCAACAACGGTATATCAACAGGCTCATCGTGAGCATCGACCACACAATGCAGACATCGGCCAAAGGCGTGCTGCTGTTCCCCGAACAACAGCTTGTCGACGGCTGGACATTGGCCGACGTTGCCCGCGAGTGGAGTGCCTGCGACGGCATTATCCCCATAAGAGGCAACACTGTTGAAGGCGAGCCTAAGCAGGTAGTGGCTCACGGCGGCGACACACAGGCATACCGGCTGCTCGACATACAGATGAAGCTGTTCGACCAAATTTCAGGCGTGCCGGAGGCTCTGCTCGGCACTACAGCCACGAGCCGCAACACCGGCGCCGAGCTCTACAACGCCCAGGTAGAAAACGCCACAGCCAACCTCACCGACATCTTCCGCACCTTTGCAGCTCTACTTAAAAACCGCAACACCAAAGCCCGAACGCTGCAACTCGGCTAACAGCTTTGAAACACTTGAAGCCACTACAAAACCATTAAGGGGGGCAAAGTGTTTCAAAGCCCGTTTTTTTTCGTAACTTTGCGCTTATAAAACCATTGAAATTACATCAACCAATCCATATTAGACTGAGAAATGAGAAGATGGCGTGTTGAAGACAGCGCTGAGCTGTACAACATCAACGGATGGGGAAGAAACTACTTCTCCATCAACGATAAAGGTCACGTGGTTGTCACTCCACGCGAAGGCGATGTGCCTGTTGACCTCAAGAACGTGATGGATGAACTCCTCATGCGCGACATGACCTCCCCCGTGCTCCTGCGCTTCCCCGACATTCTCGACAACCGCATCGAGAAAATTACAAACTGCTTCAAGAATGCCTGCAAGGAATATGACTATTCAGGCGAATGCTTCATGGTCTACCCTATCAAGGTCAATCAGATGAAGCCTGTGGTTGAGGAGATTGTGTCGTATGGCCGGAAGTTTAACATCGGTCTTGAGGCCGGCTCAAAACCTGAGCTCCACGCAGTGCTCGCCACAAACATCGCCGACGACGCCCTCATCATCTGCAACGGATACAAGGACCAGAAATATATAGAACTGGCATTGCTCGCCCAGAAAATGGGGCGCCGCATATACATCGTTGTCGAGAAACTCAACGAATTGGTGCTCATTGCCGACATTGCCCGCCGGCTGAAGATTGAGCCCAACATTGGCATGCGCATAAAATTGTCGTCGTCGGGCTCGGGCAAGTGGGAAGAGTCGGGCGGCGACCAGTCGAAATTCGGCCTCAACTCTTCGGAGCTACTCATAGCACTTGATATTCTTGAGAAAAAAGGTCTTAAGAAGTGCCTTAAGCTGATACACTTCCATATCGGCAGCCAGGTCACCAAGATACGCCGCATCAAAAACGCCCTGCGCGAAGCCACACAATTTTATGTGCAGCTATCGCGCATGGGATACAACATTGAGCTTGTGGACATAGGCGGCGGTCTTGGTGTAGACTACGACGGCACCCGCTCGGGCTCGGGCGAGTCGTCGATGAACTACTCAATACAGGAGTATGCCAACGACGCAGTGTCGGCACTCGCCGATGCGTGCATAAAAAACAATCTGCCTCAGCCCAACATCATCAACGAATCGGGCCGCTCTCTCACCGCCCACCACTCGATATTAATTTTCGAGGTGCTCGAGACTACGTCGCTGCCGCTGTGGCGCGACAACGAGGAGATAACGCCCGAAGACCATGAGCTTGCCCGCGAGCTATACGACATCTGGAACCGGCTCGATTCGCCTCGCCTGCTCGAAAGCTGGCACGACGCTCTGCAGATACGTGAGGAAGCGCTCGACCGCTTTAATCTCGGTCTTCTCGACCTGCGCACCCGCGCGCAGATCGAAAAGCTGTTCTGGAGCATCGCCCGCGAGGTTGGCGACATGGCCAACACGATGCGTCATGCGCCCGAAGAGCTGCGCAAAGTTGCCAAGATGGTGCCTGATAAGTGTTTCTGCAACTTCTCGCTGTTTCAGTCGCTGCCCGACCTGTGGGCCATCGACCAGATATTCCCCATTATGCCAATCGCGCGCCTCGACGAGAAGCCCGCACGCCACTGCACTATACAGGATATCACCTGCGACAGCGATGGCAAAATCGCCAACTTCATCACCTCACACGGCACATCGGCACAGCTACCTGTTCACGCTGTGCGTCAGGGCGAAAAATACTACATCGCGGTCTTCCTTGTCGGAGCCTATCAGGAAATTCTCGGCGACATGCACAACCTGTTCGGCGACACTAACGCCGTGCATATAAGCGTCTATCCCGACCGCTATGAGATAGACCAGGTTATCGAGGGTGAGACTATTGCCGAGGTGCTCGACTACGTTCAGTTCAACCCCAAGAAACTCGTGCGCAACGTTGAGACCTGGGCGACCGCTTCAATGAAGGCCGGCAAGATTTCGCCGGAAGAAGGCCGCGAATTCCTCAGCAACTACTGCTCGGGACTCTACGGCTACACCTACCTCGAGAAAGACTGACAAGCGCTCACCTGATATGCCGCGCTACTTTATCAGACTGGCCTATAACGGTGCCGCTTTTCACGGTTGGCAGGAACAACCCGGAGGCGTAACGACTGTGCAGCAGACTCTTGAAGATGCTCTGTCGAAACTGCTGCGTGCTCCGGTGAAGGTCACAGGTGCCGGGCGCACCGACGCCGGCGTCAACGCATCGATGATGATAGCTCACTTCGACGCTCCGGCGCCCATCGCCGATGAGCATCAGCTGCCACGCCGCATCAACGCAATCACAGGCCCTGATATTGCCGTCTACGGCATAAGACTCATGCACGATGACGCGCATGCCCGCTTCGATGCCGTTGAGCGCACTTATCGCTATTACGCCGCCCTCTGCCGCTCGCCTTTCAATAACCGATTCACCTGGCAGGCCCCACAAGGTCTTGACTTCGACGCAATGAACGAGGCTGCCAAGGTGCTCATCGGGCGCCATGACTTCACATCGTTCTCAAAGTTGCACACCGATGTCAAGACTAATATTTGTGATCTGCGCAGGGCTTGCTGGATGCCGCATGACGGGAATGTGATGATGTTTGAAATCTCGGCCGACCGCTTTCTGCGCAACATGGTGCGCGCGGTGGTAGGCACGCTTGTCGACGTTGGCCGCGGCAAGACCACAGCTGCCGACGTGCGACGCATTCTCGAGGCGCGCGACCGCTGCGCCGCCGGTACATCAATGCCGGGGCATGCCTTGTTTCTGCACGATATCGTGTATCCCTATGACCTGACCGGGCTTTAAAAAACCTTAGCTTCGGTTACTTTATTTTTGGCGCAACTGACTCGCGGGATGGCTCCATGTGAATATTGATTATGGAGTTATCGCCGAAAACTCGCCTGATTGCATTTTCAGCGGCCGTAGCTTTTTCGTGAGCTTCAGAGAGCGTCATATTTCCATCCATCTTGGCATGCAGGTCAACAGCAATGCCATTGCCAATGCGACGTGTCCGCAAATTGTGAACATGCACTATACCGGGGATTCCCTTCACGAGGTCTACTATTTCCTTTTCCTTGTCCTCGGGTAATGAGGCTTCGAGCAACTCACTGATACAAGGTTTGATAATGTCGTATCCGCTCTTAACGATAAAGACACTCACGACGATAGCCGCTATAGGGTCGAGCACTCGCCAACTATCGCCCAAAAACATTGCACCCGCTATGCCGACGAGTGTGCCCAGTGACGACACAGCGTCGCTGCGATGATGCCAGGCATTAGCCTCTACAGCCTGCGAATCGAGTTTTTTACCGCGTTTTATCGTGTAGCGATACAGCCATTCTTTCGAGACAATCGACACCAGAGCAACAACAAGTGCCAGTGTGGTGGGGCGAGGCAGAGCATCACCGCCGAAACTGCGGCGGACAGCCTCTATGCCGTTTATCATCAGCCCGATGCCAACGATAACCAACAGTATGCCGATTATCATGGTTGCTAAGGTCTCAAACTTTCCGTGGCCGTAGTCGTGGCCCTTATCTTTAGGTTTCCCGGCTATCTTGACAAAGACGAGGACTATTACATCAGAAATAAAATCGCTCAACGAATGAACGGCATCGGCAACCAATGCCGAGCTCCTGCCTAAGAAACCGGCAATGAACTTCAGCAATATGAGAATGGCATTTACAGCCGATCCGGTCAGCGTTACGGCATAAATCTCCTTCTCACGCTTATTCATAACGCGGGCTACTTAATAAACTTGAGGCGTGCAGATCCGCGCGAGCCCTGGAAGACTGCAACATACGCCCCTGCCGGAAGCAGCGATACTCCCACACGATCAGACAGTTGCGCACGCATCATCAATGCTCCTGCGAGATTATACACCTCGACGGTGCCAGAACCGAGATCGCAAACAAGACTCTGATCGGCACGATCATAGGCCGGAGTTGGCGCAATGTTTTCACCGGCAATGTCACTCAGGGCTGTCACCTGGCGCGAAATCTGAGAGTCAAGATATATGTTGTGTGTCTTAAACGACTGTTTCATAAACTCAACACCTTGCTGATAGGTATTAAACAGTTTATATTCGTCGTAGACTCGCTGGTCTATCGGCCATATTTCAAAATTGAGTTGCTGCGATTTATTAAGCTCGATAACCTTCTCATCAATAAAAGCAAGAACACTTTTCTCGAAGTCCATAGCCTTCATTTCCTTCCACTTGGCGTCAACCAAAGCTACAAACCAAGGGTCCTGCCACATGCGGTTTATCCATTTATAAGCGAGATCCTGGCCAAAACCGTTTTTCCACATTACCGAGTTGCTCAAGTCGCCCTTACGACGGCTGTTGTTGAATGCGATGTCGTGGTCCCACATCGGGCCCCAGTAAATGCGCGGATCATCGGGTTTCTTGTAGATATACACACTCCAGTACATGTCGGGGTTTATAGTAATCTCTGATGCCACGAACCATGATGCCAGCGTCTCAGGGTCGACATATTTGCGATACCCCTTTTCAGGATCAGTGAAGTTCTTGGAGAACAGAGCTGTCTCAAACTCCTGTATGTAGTTTGCGATATAATCAAGTTGCGCATCGTTGATTATCTCATCATCGGGCGACTTGATTGTTATCATCACACCTTTTTCTGTTACGAAGTATACGCGTTCACTCTCAGCAAAGCCGTCGACCTCAAGCAAATAGCCTCCTGTGATATTAGAGGTTGCCGTAGCTGGCTCGTCTTGCTCGGGAATGTCAACACGCTTTTCGCGAACCTCTATCTGGTCGCTGATCTGATAATTGCCTATATACTTGCCGTTTAGCACAAGATCTACAAAACATGCAGCCGGGTTAAATGGCTGTCCTGCGAGTTCTCCAATAAATGATGCTACGGCATTGCGCATCAACGTCTTGTCGGTGTGATTGGCAAGCAGAGTCCAGCTCTTGGCCTTAGCATGATCTTTGCCAAGGAAAGTCTGTTTCTTATCAAATTTTATGCGATAAGGCTTCTTGCCAAGCCCCCATGTTGAGTTGCCGCGGCCGCGGATACCCAAGGCATCATAGGTCGTAACACCCGTGGCATCTACATAGCGGAGGGTGGCCGGGACATACTCCGTCTTGCTTGTGATTGGGGCTTTATTCTGAGTGTCGATGTAGACTGTGGGCAGATTTGTGTATTGCTTATAGTCAGCAGACAGCACCGTCACCGGAAGCAGGAACGACATAGCCATCACTGCCACAATAGATTTGAGGAAAGTCATTGTCAGGGGAAATAATTTATGCATTAAAAACACTTGGGGGCAAATATCAAGCAAATATATGAATAATTGTCGGCTTTTATGTAATTTTGCACTACAAAAATCGATTTTTCCTGTATTATGGCATTGACTTCTCTTTTTTTGGGAGATCGCACATACAAAAAACCGCTTGTCATCGCCGGCCCATGCAGTGCCGAGAACGAGCAACAGGTTGTTGATACCGCATTGGCCTTAGCCGACAGCGGTGCTCAGATATTTCGTGCCGGAGTATGGAAGCCACGCACCAAACCAGGCTGTTTCGAAGGTGTCGGCGAAACCGCTTTGCCATGGCTCAACAGGGTCAAACAGCTCACCGGTATGCCCGTGGCAGTGGAGGTTGCCACGGCGCATCATCTTGAAGCTGCCCTCGACGCAGGTGTCGATGTGCTTTGGCTCGGCGCCCGCACTACAGGCAATCCCTTTGCCGTGCAGGAAATAGCCGACAAACTTGCCGAAATGTCGGCCACCGACGTGCCCGTACTCGTTAAAAACCCCATGCACCCCGACATTGAGCTATGGATAGGAGCTATAGAGCGCCTGCGCGTTGCCGGAGTGAAATATATCGGAGCCATACACCGTGGTTTCAGCACATACGGCGAGCATTTTTATCGCAACAGCCCGCAGTGGCTCATCGCTCTCGAGCTGCGCAGCCGTTGTCCGCAGCTGCCTCTGTTGTGCGACCCATCGCACATCGGTGGGCGTCGCGATCTGATAGGCCCGCTGTCTCAGAAAGCACTTGACATAGGCTTCGACGGCCTGATGATAGAGTGTCACTGCAATCCTGAAGCAGCCCTGAGCGACGCAGCCCAACAGCTGACCCCTCAGGACTTTACCGACATGCTGATGCATCTGAATCTCCGCGATAGCATTTTGCCTCCCGACAGCCTCGAACAATTGCGCAAACGCATTGACCAACTCGACAGCAAACTACTCGAGGTGCTGGCTCAGCGCATGGAAATTTCACGGGAAATCGGCGACTACAAACGCCAGCACCGCATGGCAGTGCTGCAACCCGACAGATATGCCAGGATGGTCGACAGCCGCGTGACCGACGGGCTGTCGCTCGGGCTTAATGAAAAATTTGTGAGCACCATTCTCGCAGCTATTCACGAAGAGTCTGTCAGACAACAGTTAGACTCCAATTAACCGGTATAATATCGCACTATCTTCGCGCGCACGATTTATTTGCTTATTTGACAATAATTGCTTAAATTCGCGGCGTTAATCTTATTAAATCCAAAGAACTATGGATATAAACAATATCATGGAGGCCCTCGAGGCCAAACATCCCGGCGAGAATGAATATCTTCAGGCCGTGAAGGAGGTGCTGTTGTGCGTTGAAGACGTATATAATCAGCATCCCGAATTCGAACGCAACAAAATCATTGAGCGCATGGTAGAACCCGACCGCATCTTCACCTTCCGCGTCACATGGATTGACGACAACGGCGAAGTGCAGAACAACATTGGCTATCGTGTGCAGTTTAATAATGCCATCGGCCCATACAAAGGCGGCATCCGTTTCCACGCTTCAGTCACCCTTTCTACACTCAAATTCCTCGGCTTTGAGCAGACCTTCAAAAACGCCCTGACCACCCTGCCCATGGGCGGCGCCAAGGGCGGCAGCGACTTCTCGCCCAAAGGCAAGAGCGACCGCGAGATCATGCGCTTCTGCCAGGCATTTATCCTTGAGTTGTGGCGCAACCTCGGTCCTGACCAGGATGTTCCCGCAGGCGACGTAGGTGTTGGTGGCCGTGAAGTCGGCTACATGTATGGCATGTATAAGAAACTTTCGCGCGAG
>CAZAME010000035.1:0-16389 GCA_964486445.1 uncultured Bacteroides sp.
TGCAACCGGTGTTGACCTCATCATACATATTGAGCGGAGCATTCTGCGAATAGCGGAGATTGTCCTGTGTATAGGTTTCATATACACCTTTAGAAAGGCGTTCCTCATCGTTGCAACCGGTATAGACGTTCTGACCCTTCTCTGCGTGGATGATAGCTGTGCCGGTATCCTGACAGAAAGGAAGCTGACCCTTGGCGGCTACTTCGGCATTACGCAGCATGGTGAGGGCCACAAACTTGTCGTTTGAGCTTGCTTCGGGATCAGAGAGGATTTTGGCGACCATCTGATTGTGCTCACGACGCAGCATGAATGCATTATCATGTGTGCACTGGCGGGCGAGCACTGTGAGTGCCTCGGGGTCAACGACGAGCATTTCGTGACCGGCCCAGTTTTCTACTTTCACGTAGTCTGATGTGAGGTGGTAATATTCCGTGGTGTCGGGGCCAAGCGGAAACATTTCCTGATAGTGGAAGGGCTTTGTTGCCATAACTTGTGGTTATTTTGATTGTTGAGTCTTTTATGCTTACGGAGAGGGTATGCAAATTTAAGAATAAAATCTTACAGATGCAATATAGCTCGCCATCATGCTTTATGTGAGCGCAGATATTCGTTATAGCTGCTTATCTCAGCGAGTCGGGCAGGGATATTTATGTGCTGAGGGCAGTGTGATACACATTTTGCACATCCGATGCACTGATCGGCCTGACGGCCTCGAGGGACAGTGCGACTAAGATCAGCGAGATAAGCGCGCCGTTTTTCGGCATATTCGGCATGCTCGCTGTCGGCACGGGCCGCAATATTGGCGTTAATGCATTTATTGTGCTGAGCAAACACTGCCGGGATATCTACACCGTAGGGGCATGGCATGCAATATTTACAATCGGTGCAGCCTATGAGCGGGTGTGCGAGCATTTCGATTGCCACATTTTCAAGAAAGTCGCTTTCGTCGCTGTCAAGTGGTTCAAGAGGCGAAAATGTGGCAAGATTATCGCGCAGATGCTCCATATATGTCATGCCCGATAGCACGGTTAGCACTCCTTCGGGAGTGCCTGCGAAGCGGAAAGCCCATGAGGCTATGCTGTTGTCGGGCCGGCGGCTCTTCATTTGTGCGGCGATATGTTCGTTGGCTGATGCTAAACGACCACCAAGCAGGGGCTCCATTATAACTGCCGGTATGCCGCGCGACATGAGTTGACCATACAGATACTCGGCATTGGTGTTGCGTTGATTCACCTCCTTGGCATGCAACCAGTCGATATAGTTAAGCTGAATCTGCACAAAATCCCATTTTACCCGGCCTTCATCGTGTAGTTTTAGCAGATGGTCAAACACCTCTACGTCGCCATGATAAGAGAATCCAAGATTGCGAATTCGGCCGCGATTGCGCTGATCAATCAAATAATCGAGTATGCCGTTGTCTTCATAGCGGCCATTATAGGCATCCATGCCACCCTGGCCTATAGCATGCAGCAGAAGATAGTCGACGTAGTCGGTACGCAAATACCGCAGCGAATTCTCAAACATTTCTATAGACTTGCTCCGAGGCCATGTCTGCGGAGCAAAGTTTGATAGTTTTGTCGCTATGTAGTAGCTGTCGCGCGGATGTCGGCTCAATGCAATGCCAAGTGCAGCTTCTGATCGGCCTTTGCAGTATGCGGGCGACGTGTCGAAGTAGTTGACTCCATGCTCGAGGGCGTGATCAATCAGTCGGTTTATCTGCTCCTGGTCAAGCTCGTCGTTTCCGTCGTCGTCAGTGCGTGTCGGGAAACGCATGCATCCAAACCCCAGTAATGACACCTTGTCGCCGGTTGTCGGTGTTTGACGATATGTCATTGTGCCATTTTCTTTTACGGCACTCTCTGTTGGCAGATGCGAGTTTTTGTCATTGTTGCTCTTGCCGACACAAGACAGCAATTGACTTGCGCCAGCTGCGCATGCTCCTATTCCGACAATTTGCAGGAATCGTCGGCGATGTAGCCTGTCACAACTGTTATCGGGTTTGTTGTTTGCTGTCATAGCTTTTCAGGATGAGAACGCAAGCGCTCGGTGTATTGACTGATAAACTGCATCTTTTTAGGAATGTCAATGCGGCGCGGGCAGCGCTTTAAACATTCACCACACCCGATGCATTGGTCGGCTTGACGGAGTTTAGACACTGCGCAGTCCATACCGACAAGGAACGCACGGCGTAATTGTTTGTATTTCGATGCTGATGTATGGTTCCCGTCTATAATAATCAGATCGGCGTTTAGGGCCATATTGTAGCGCTCAAAGACTGCCGCGATTTCTACACCGTAGGGACACGGTTCGCAGGCCTGACATTGCTGGCAGCGTATGATTGGGTGCTGAGATATGCGATCGGCAATTTTTTCAATCAACTCGAGATCTTCATCGGTTACAGGTGTCAGAGGCGAACAAGTATAAACGTTATCTTTTAGGTGCTCAGTGTATCCCATACCTGCTATAATGCATATTACGCCTTTCAAAGAACCGACAAAGCGCATTGCCCAAGCAGCCGGTGAATCGTCGGGGCGTACTTTCAGCATCATTTCCGATGTAGGCTTAGACACTGTACCGAGTTGGCCGCCACACAGGGGGTCAACGGCAAGGACAGGGATATCGCGTTTGAGCAACTCATTATAAAGATATTGAGAGTCGGTGTCGGAGTTTACACCGCCAGAGGGATGATACCAGTCGATATAGTTGATGCTCACGAGAGCAGCTTCCCATTTAACCTCTCCGCTGTCGTGCATAGCCATTGCGTGATTGAAGACATCGATATCACCTGAGAAGGAGAAGCCGAGGTTGCGAATCTTGCCGCTTGCTCGCTGTTGTTTGAGAAAATCGAGGACACCGTTGTCGATGAAACGTTTTTTGAACGTTTCGATGCCACCTACTCCGATGTTGTGGAGCATGTAGAGATCAAGATAGTCTACTTTGAGTTCCTCAAAAGTTTTATTATAGATCTTTTTAGATGCTTCGAGCGAGTGATTCTCAGGCTCCATATTCGACATCTTGGAAGACACGAAGTATCGAGATCTCGGATGTCGGCTCAAGGCAAATCCCATAGCTTTCTCGCATTGTCCGTTGCAATAAGTCGGGGCCATGTTGAAGAAATTAATGCCATGATCTATCGCGTAATCGACGAGTCGGTTGACGGCTTCCTGATTAATATCTTCAACAGAATTACGGTCTGATGAGTTTCGCAGTCTCGGTAAATGCATGGTGCCATAACCCACAATCGATATTTTGTTTCCGGTGTTTGGGTTTACGCGGTATGACATGTTGCCTTTGATGGCTCGTGCTTTTGGTATCGGTCGGGTCGGGTGGCTTATCTCTTCACCTCTGGTGCAGTCTGTGAGAACCGCAGGGATTGCTGCTGCAGCTCCAATAAGACCTGCCTTGCGCAGAAAATCGCGTCGTGACAGAGGCTTAGAGTTGTTATCTATTTTGTGGTTGTTTAATGACATTGTTTACTGAATGAGAAAGAAGAGAGAATTTATTCTGTGAACAGTGATGGCATAGTGTAGTTTAAGTATAGAAAAATCAGATGGTGTGTTGGATTTCTATGCCTTCTACATAGATTGCCGACTGGTTTGCCGGAGTGCCTTCTACGCGACCTACAGGACAATGATATTCGCATGAGCCGCAGCCAATGCATCGCGACTCGTCGACGGCAGGGCGCAAATTTGAGCCTTCTCCGTTGGTCTCAACCATAATGATCGCTTCGGCGGGGCAGTGACGGGCACAATTGCCGCATTTGATGCCCTCTGCTGCTGAAAGACATATTGATGCATCAACTCTGGCAAGCCCGATGCGGGTAGAGCACTTCTCTATGATGTCGATTGGCTCTATGGCTCCGGTGGGGCATGCTTGCGAACAAGCATTGCATTCAGGGCGGCAGTAGCCTTTATTGAAACTCATCTCCGGTTGCATGAGCGAGTCGAAAGATGTTGATGGAGTAAGCACGCTTTCCGGACAAGCCGAAACGCATAGTTGGCAACCGGTGCAATGAGCGGTGAGATTGCTGATGCTCAATGCGCCTGGAGGCAGCACACGAGTAGCACGTTCGCGTTTTGGTTTGTCAAGCAGAGGTGTCAGACCACCGTCGGTCGTTTTATCCGCAGCTTTAAGGGCTAATGCACCAACAATTATACCCGATGTCGTGAGAAATGCGCGACGCGAAGAGTCGACGTCGCTCTTGTAGTCTGCTGATTCCTCCGGAGTTTTCACCGCAGGCTTACGTGTGGTATAGGATATGGCACCTTGTGCGCAATTGTCAATGCAGTCCATGCAGGCGACGCAGCGGGTGTAGTCAATTGTGTGGGCCGACGCGTTGATGCATGATGCCTTGCAATTGCGTGCGCATTTGCTGCATCCGTTACATTTCGTCGTGTCTATTACAGGTCTTAGGATTGCAATACGGCTGAGATAGCCAAGAATTGTGCCGACCGGACATATCTTGTTGCAGTAGTCACGGCCTGTAAGCCATGCAAAAACTGTCACTACAATCAGTGTAATAGCAGCTACTATAAGTATCAGTGTAGATGTAGTGTGATATACGTAGGTAAATGTGTAGCTTGTAGTGTTTTCCGTAATATAGTTGTTAATTGCATCAACAACAGGCACAGCAAAAGCATTAGCCATTCGGCCAAAAGCGCTGTATGGTTCAATAAGGCCGGCAACTGCAGCGGCAAGTACATTCGTGAGGCCGAGTACAAAAAGAATGGCAAATAATGCCAATATTGCTATGCGCAGTTTTGTCGCTGCTTGCTTGTAGTTGAAGCGGTTGCGGCGTGTTTTCTTTGGTCCGAAGCTACTGCGAAGGCGGTTAATGAAATCCTGGAATATGCCGAGAGGACATATCACCGAGCAATAAATGCGGCCAAAAACGACAGTGAGCAGAATCACGAATGCAAGACCAATAATGCTCAGTGATAGCAGTGCCGGAATAAATTGTATTTTAGCCAGCCAACCCCACCAGTGACGCGCCGTACCGGTGAAGTCTACGAAAAGAGCAATCATTGCCAGGAATGATATGATGGCGGCTGATATTCTTATTTTTTTATACATAGCAGGAATATATTAGAAATTTGGAGAGATATATAATGATGTGTGGTCTGAATAATTTCTTCTATTACAATTGTGACGATGTGGTCTCGACGCTGTCGGCACCAGTCGGAGTGTCGATGAGCATGCGGCGGGCACCGATAAATCTGCTTCTATAATACGGAGCGTCGGGATAGCGGTCATATCTTATGCCACCGCCATTGGCAGCATGGATAAACAACACCGATCCGGAGTCTTCATCGACATCAACGACCATTGCCACATGGCCTACGCGCGATTGTGATATTCGTCTGCCTGAAAAAAACAACAGATCACCGGGTTGCACCATTTCTATGTCGATTGGTTCCCCCTGTGTATATTGGGCTGATGACGATGGACTTAACGAGTAGCCAAATTGCCCGAATACATAGCTTGTGAATCCTGAGCAGTCGAATCCCGAAGGACCTTTGCCTGCACGCCTATATGGTTTGCCAAGATGTTTTACGGCAAAGTCAATCATGTCTTGTGCGGGAGAGTGGTCGAATAGGGGGGTGCAGTTAAATCCGTCTTCAAGCATGAGCATGGCAGTGGTGGGGTCTTCGATGCCTGCACGCGGTGTTGTAGCAGAGAGTATGGTCACAATTTCCTCATGCTCGTCGACAGGCGGCTCGGCGAACATGCAGAAAACTCCTGTCGCAGCAACCGACAGGCATAGCGCGTTGATGATTAAAGCGGGTTTCATTTATTTTCTGAGACTTCCTCTGCAGTATTTTTGCAAATTTACGCAAAGTTGGTGACTCAGTCAATTTTTGTAACACTATGGTAATAACGTTACTGCAACGCCTGGTAGCCTACTTTGAAATGATGAGCCGTAAAATCTGCTTCTTTAAGTACTACATTATCTTTTACGACAATATCTATGTCAAGAGGTACCCGGTTTTTCTCTGATTCTCTTCGACGGCCATAGCGCTGCTCAAGTTGGCGAAATTGAGATCTGAGTGTATTATCGTCGCATGTGCTGTCGCCTATAACAACCATATTAAGATATGGTGGTGTGTCGGGTCGCAGCAGCGCGTCGGGGGTTTGGTATATGTGGCTGCAGCGCGCGTTGGTGAGAACTGAGCATACATCCATGCAGGCCGTAGTGAAATCGACCTCTGTCATGGTATTGCTGCCAATACACAGTGTGTAGCGCGAGGATCTCATAAACTAACTGTTGCTAAGACCTTTCATTGACAGTGATATACGCTTGCGATTCATGTCAATGTCAAGCACTTTCACGGTCACGGTTTGTTGTAGTCTCACGACTTCTGCGGGAGATGACACATATCTATCAGACATTTGCGATAGGTGCACGAGACCGCTCTGCTTGATACCTATGTCAACAAAAGCGCCGAAAGCGGTGATGTTATTCACAATGCCAGTGAGTATCATGCCAGGTTTCAGATCCTCGATAGACGCAATTTCCGGAGCAAAATCCACCGTTTGCTCTACTGTGCGTGGATCCCGACCTGGTTTGCGTAGTTCTGCGATAATGTCGCGAAGTGTGGGCAGGCCGCGGTCGTCAGATACATATCGGGTGATATCTATGCTGTCAATCATATCGGAATTCGCAGCTAACTCGCTGACAGAACAGTTGAGGTCTTTTGCCATGCGCTCGACTATGTTGTAGTCCTTAGGGTGTACGGCAGTGTTATCAAGTGGATTTGCTGTTCCTGGGATACGCAGGAATCCCGCACATTGAGCAAAAGTCTTTTCTCCGAGGCGTGGCACCTTGAGTAGCTGACGGCGAGAGGTGAACATGCCGTGTTCGCTTCTGTATTCCACAATTTTCTTAGCCATTGCAGGGCCAACACCTGCAACGTATGACAATAGCTGAGGAGACGCTGTGTTGACGTTGACCCCAACATGGTTTACGCATGATGTAACCGTGAAGTCAAGGGCTTCTTTTAGTGCTGTGTGGTCGACGTCGTGCTGATATTGTCCTACACCGATGCTTGCAGGGTCGATCTTGACAAGTTCGGCAAGAGGATCGAGTAGTCGGCGCCCTATTGATACAGCGCCGCGCACGGTGACATCTTCATTTGGGAATTCTTCTCTGGCTACTGCTGATGCCGAGTATACTGAAGCCCCGCTTTCACTGACGCTGTGCACATCAACAGCAGTGTTTGCGAAAAGCGACCGCACGAATGTCTCTGTTTCGCGGCCGGCTGTGCCGTTTCCTATAGCAATTGCCTCAATTTCATATTTTGCAACAAGATGGCGCAATGTCGTCTCGGCTCCCTGTCGGTCGTTTCGTGGAGCACAAGGATAAATGACTGTGTGATAGCGCAGAGATCCGTCGCGCTCAAGGCAGACAACTTTGCAGCCTGTGCGGAAACCTGGGTCGATAGCAAGCACGCGCTTACTGCCGAGCGGGGCAGCCATGAGCAGTTGGCGAAGATTGGCAGCAAAGAGTGCTATTGCTTCTGCATCGGCGCGTTTTTTTGTTTCTGCGTTGAGTTCACTATCAAGTGATGGTCGCAGGAGGCGTTTATATCCGTCGGCAATGGCTTCGGATATTATGGAGCGTGTAGATGGGCTTGCCGATGATTTTAATGTCAGTGATTCTATTGTATCAAGAATCTTGTCGGTGTCGGCTGTAATATTAACTTTTAGAATACCTTCACGCTCGCCGCGTTTGATAGCCAAATAGTTGTGTGATGGCAGGTTGCGCAGGGGGCGGGAAAAATCAGCATAGTTGCGATAGTTAGCACCTTCTTCTTCCTTTCCTTTGGCAATGCTGACTTTCATGTTTGCCATGCGCTCCGTTATGTTGCGTACCCGGCCACGCACACGTGCGTTATCGCTTATCCATTCTGCAATAATATCTTTTGCTCCGGATATGGCCGTAGCTGCATCAGGAACCTCAGGTTTACCGGCAAATCTGCGTGCAGAGTTTAATGTATCCTGTGTATTTTGCGCCATGATGATTGCAGCTAAGGGTTCAAGCCCGAGGGCACGCGCCTTGTCGGCTCGCGATGATTTATGTGGCTTGTATGGAGCAAATAAATCTTCGATTACTTTGCTGTCCCAGCTTTCGATGATAGCCGATTGCAATGTAGTGGTGAGTTTTCCGGCTTGCTCGATTGTTTCAAGTATATATTGTTTTCTTTGTTCGAGTTCGCGCAGTCTGCGCAATTCTTTCTCTATTGCAGCGACAGCCACTTCGTCGAGTTCTCCTGTCGCTTCTTTGCGATATCTACTGATAAACGGAATTGTAGCGCCCTCGTCAAGGAGGCGTATGGTGGCAATAACACCTTTAGCCGGTAAAGATGTGTTGCTTGCAACGATGTCGCTCAGATGTGTCATTTGCCTTTGGCGGCTGTAAGTGTGATTAAGGTAATTTCAGGAGTGGCTCCAATGCGCATAGGGGTGCCGACTGTGCCTATGCCGATATTTACATATAAGTCGCGGCCTAGAGAGTCGGTGTATAATCCGCCCCACACAGGATAGCGCAATGCGGCAGGCGACACACCACCAAGTTCAATCTGCATTGCATGTGTGTGTCCTGACAATGTCAGAGCTATGTTCTGCGACGCTTTGTCGGCGATGTCGTTGAGCCAATGCATGGGATTATGCGATAGCAAAATTTTGGTAATATCGTCGCTGAGTTGTCCCGGATAAGATGCTTCGAGGTCGCCGTACACGTTGAATGGAGGTTCGCCTATGTTTTCCACGCCGATTATTGCCAACGAATCGTTGCCGGCCGTGAGCCACGCAGTGTTGTTGCGCAGGAGGTTCCATCCCATTGACTTCTCGAGAGAGTATAACAGTTCACGGTCATTGAGTTTTGCATATTCGTCAGGCCACTGAGCATAATCGCCGTAGTCATGATTGCCGAGAACAGAATACACGCCTTTAGGTGCGTTGAGTCGCCCAAGAGTAGCAGTGTGAGGCAAAAGTTCGCCGGCTCGATGGTTCACGATATCACCAGTGAAGAATATGATGTCGGGGTTAAGCGAGTTGACTTTGTCTACTACTCTTGCCAGGAAGGTGGTGTCCGAACCGTATGTGCCTGTATGAATGTCAGAAAGTTGGGCAATTGTGAGGCCGTCGAATGATTCTGGCAATCCTTCGACTTCCACGGTTACGTTTCGCACATCTATGTTGAACCGATTGATAAGCGCTCCCCACCACGCAAGCATGAAGACTGCGATGCCTAATACTATACCGCAGATGCAGGGCCAACGTAAGCGTCGGTGTTTCCATATTCGCGGAACAGATCCGAGAAGGTCAAATATCACATATATCAGTTTACTCAGGTAAACAGTGATAAAGATATATAGAATCCAGAGTACGACAAGTAGGTTGCTACCGCCGGTGCGTCGAGATGGCATGGCGATAACAAGCAAAAGCAGGGTATATAGAAAGATGTTAACACCCCATAATATCGAACGGATTTTTGGACCGCGCTTGCCGCATAAACGCGTTTGTGCTTTGATGCGGCGATTGATGTAAAAGTCAATGAGAACGCCGATTATCAGCGCCACAAATATTGGCAACAAGGGTATGCGCATGGTGACTGTCAGTTTGCGCGGAGCTTGTTTTTGAGAGGATTTGCATACATGCCCAACACTGTCTCACGCATGAAAGCTCGTTCATCATCGGTGATGTTTTCGATGGTGTCATATGCCTTTTCGAACTGAGCATTGAAGTATTCTTCCGTGCGAGAAACATCTTCAGCAGTGTACATGTCTGCATATCTTGGCTCGCTGGCAAGCATGTCGAATGCTATATAGTTTATGGGGTAAATGCGGTAGCCTCTGTGGATTTCATTATCAATAATGTGGCATACTGCTTTTACGAAATCGGTCTTGTCAAGTTCGGGCAGGGCAGCAATAGCCGGATTTACCGTACGGCCGACCTCTACATGCACACGACCTTTGTTCTGCATCAGACCGGTCTCCATGGCAAACAGGTCATCGTGTTGCGACTTATGGAATGCCGGGTCGCGTCGACGAAGCAAAAATTCGCGTGCCTTAAGATAGTCATTGGGGTCGTATTCGTATGATATTGCCGATGGACGTAGGTTGATCTGCATGAGGTTCTCGCGCAGATTGCCACCTCCGGCAAGAGCAAGCATCTTCAAGAGGCTTTCCTGTGTGACATCATTTGAGTCTTTGGCGCGTCCTTCGCGCTGAGCAATCCACACACTGCGATGTTTCTCTGTGATGGCGTGGTGTATGTAGGCCGACAGATGGCGAGCAGCTTTCAGAGCGTCTATCATGCGTACATCACGCTTAACGATAAAACTCTTGTTAAGCTTCACAAGATCAGATATCCAGTCGTATATCAACAGGTTGTTGCCTATCGCAATTTCAGTGGTTGGGCGGTGGTTGCGCATCATCCCAAGATTGAGAAATGATGCATCAAGAACGATGTCGCGGTGGTTGGTGATGAAAGTAAAGACTTCGTCGGCAGGAAGGTTGTCAAGTCCGCCGATACTTACGCCTTGGGTAGTTTTTGTAGCCAGCATCTCAAGGAAGGGCCACATTATTTGTGTCTGAAAATCGTTCTGAGTGTGTATGGTGAGCAGTTGCTGCACAAATGCCGGATAGTCGACCCCGGGCATGGCATATTTCACGGCATGCTCAAACCCCGGCTCTTTTACAAGGCCGGCGAGCTTGCTGTTAAACTCAGCATCGGAGTAAGGTGCAATATCATCAAACGATTGCTGAGGTATATCCGTGGTGCTTGTTTCAGTCATTTTCTTGCGTATGGTTGAAAATACGGAGCGAATTTACAACATTTTCACCAACCGACCTAACAAATGCCATCTCTTGGTGGCATTGTTATACATTTTTAAATAATTGCACCTTTTGTGTGAGATGTGCATTAGTGCTGTGTTATTCTTTTTCGCTCAGTTCAAGCCAACGCATTTCTTTTTCGTCGAGTTGCTCAGACAGAGCACTGTAACGAGCCGAGGCTGCCGCAATGTCATCGCAAGGTTCTTCTCCGGCAAAACAACGGTCGAGTTGCGTTTTCTCTGCTGTTAGCTGCTCTATTTCTGCTGACAGCGACTCGAATTCTTTTCGCTCTGCGAAACTCATTTTGTTGCGTCGCTCTGTGCGGGGCTTTTCTTTGCGAGCCTGTTGTTGCGGTGCGGTCGTTTTGTTGTCGGACTGCATGTCCTGTGCCGATTGCGACAGCCATGTGCGATAGTCGGTGTAGTTGCCGGGAAAGTCTTTTATGACGCCATCACCCTGCATGACAAAAAGATGGTCGACAATATTGTCGAGGAAGTATCGGTCATGGGATATCACGATAACGCAGCCGGAGAAGTTTGCGAGGTACTCTTCAAGAATACCAAGTGTGACGATATCGAGGTCGTTTGTAGGCTCATCGAGGATAAGGAAGTTTGGTGAGCGCATAAGCACTGCGGCCAAATGCAGTCGGCATCGCTCACCTCCGCTCAATGTGTCGACGTATTTTTGCTGGTCTGCCGGAGAGAAGAGAAAGTGTTGCAGAAATTGCATCGGGGTGTAGTGTATTTTCTCGTTGACTACTACATCTTCAGCAATTTCACTAATAACATCAATTACTTTCTTTCCGGGTGAGGGTGGCAAACCTTCCTGCGAATAGTAGCCGAAACGCACTGTTTCACCGACGTTCCATTCGCCAGAGTCTGCCTCGATAATTCCCTGCAAAAGTTTTATGAATGTCGATTTTCCTACACCATTATGACCGATGATGCCAAGCTTCTCATGGCGGGCAAAGGTGTATGTGAAGTCATCGAGGATCTTCTTGTCGCCGAAACTTTTGCAGACACCCTCGGCTTCAAAAATTTTTGAACCGATATAGGTCGATTCAACGCCGAGCCGCACGTTGTCTTCGCGCAAATTTAGTTTAGATCGGTCTTTGAGATCATAGAAAGCATCTATACGGTATTTTGCTTTGCCGGCTCGGGCTTGGGGCTGTCGGCTCATCCATTCCTGCTCACGGCGCAATGTGTTGCGCACTTTAGAAAGTTCGGCGGCCATGGCTTCTATGCGCTCACGGCGTCGTCGCAGGTAGTAGTCAAAGTTCCCATCATAGGTATAAGTGGTCTGGCGATCTATCTCAATTATACGGTTGCACACTCTATCAAGGAAATATCTGTCATGAGTAACCATGAGCAGGGCAACCCGGCTGCGGCGTAGATAGCCTTCAAGCCATTCGATGACTTCGATATCAAGGTGGTTTGTTGGCTCATCGAGTATGAGCATCTGCGGTTCGTCAAGCAGCAGACGTGCCAGAGCAACTCTCTTTCGTTGCCCCCCAGATAGCTGCGATACTTGTTGGTTGAGATCTGTGATACCTAAACGCGAAAGCATTTGTCGCAGACGTTCTTCGTAGTTCCAAGCGCCGGCCGAATCCATGGCTCGGGTCACGGCATCGAGCTCTTCAGCAGTCGCATGGCTGGCGAGAGCTTCTTCGTATGCTGCGATAATGGATGTGGTTTCTGTGTCGGTAGCCATGCACGCACGTACAACCGAGAGCGAAGGGTCAAGATATGGCGTCTGTGGCAGATAACCGACTCTTATGTCGTTGTGAAATGTGACGCTACCGCTGTCGGGTGTGTCGGTGCCTGCAATTATACTGAGCATTGTCGATTTGCCTGTACCGTTTTTTGCGATAAGGCCAATCTTGTCGCCCTCGTTAACTCCGAAAGTTACGTCGGCAAACAACATTCTGTCGCCTACGCTCTTAGTGAGATTGTCTACCTGAAGGTATATCATTATATGTGGGGCAGCTTTTACTTAGTTATACGTTGTGGTAGTGTTACCGGAAAGAGATCGTTGTGGCTGTGCTCGCTGAGCGCTATATCAACCAACTCTGATACAATGTCGGGGTGAGATGCTGCTATATCGTTGTCTTCATGAATATCTTCTGCAAGATTATATAGTCTCGGGACACCGTTGACAACAACAAGTTTCCAATCACCTTTGCGCACGGCCATTTGGTCGGTCTCATGAAATTCCCAATAGAGATGAGTGTGTTGCTGTTGCTCGCCTTCACCGGTGAGGGTTGGTGCAAAGGATATTCCGTCGAAGCAGTCGGCGGGATCTGCGGGATTGAGATATGCGCTCGGGAAATTGGTGTCGCCGGCGAGTTGGGCCAGTGTAGGCATTACGTCGTAAAAGGCCAGCTGATGGTCGCTGCGCTTGCCTTCCTTTATTTTTGCCGGCCAGCGCACTATATATGGGATGCGTATGCCGCCCTCATAACATTGACGTTTGAGTCCGCGCAGTTTGCCGTCGCGGCCGAAGAATTCTGGGTCAGCACCACCTTCTTCGTGAGGACCATTATCGCTGGTAAAGACGACAATGGTGTTGTCGGCAAGATCTTTGCGGTCGAGCATATCAAGGATCTCACCGACGTAGGTGTCAAGGCGGGTGATCATGGCGGCGAAGTGCGCGTGGGTATGTTCAACCGGGTTATATCGGCTACCTTCCTGGCCGCCCCACGTGCGATCGTGGTAAAATTTTCTTTTATATTCCTGGAGGATAGAGTCAGCAGGCTGAGCAAGCTCAGCGTGGGGTAATGTATACGTCAGGAGTCCGAAGAATGGCTGAGAACCATCTTGTGAGTCAAGCCATTTCATGGCTTCCCGGTGTATCATGTCGGCCGAATATTGCGTGCGCTTGTGGTAATCATCACCAAACATCGGATAGGGGATGTTGTCTTCAAGAGGCACTCTGACAACAGTAGTGTCGCCCTTGGCCGGCTGATATCGGTTAAGAAAGTTGGGATAATAGAGGTGAGCCTGAAATTGGCATATATATCCGTAGAAGTTATCAACTCCACGTTTGTCGGGGGTAGAGTGTGAACCTTCATAACCGCCGGCCCACTTGCCGAACACGCCAGTCGTGTATCCATTGCGTTTAAGCAGTTCGGTGAGAATTATGTGGTTGGCATCGTAAGGTTCTTGTCCGACAACTGCGAAGTCTACGTTGTTGCCGTACATGACAGTGTCGGCGTATGACCAATATTCTTTGTTGCCGCGTACATGACCATGGCCTGAGTGCTGCCCTGTCATCAGAGATGCTCGCGAAGGAGCACTCACCGGTGACCCGGCGTATGCCTGAGTGAAGAGTATGCCCTGTGAGGCTAAAGAGTCAATACGCGGAGTTGATATATATTTCTGTCCGTAGCATCCGAGGTCGCCATACCCCATGTCGTCGCACATAATATATATTATATTAGGTGCGACTGACGGGTTGGTTGCGTTGGCTGAAACAGCTGTAAGAGCCGAGGCGGCACCTATGAATAGTTTTCCGGTCATAATGTGTGGTCGATAATATAGTTTATCAGCGAAGATACACATTTTTTCTCGGACCTACAACAAAGTGGTGTCAGCGTTTGTCGGCGTTGCCTTCGTAGTAGTTGACAAAAGCTCGGTTTACGAGGCGTACACCTCCCGGAGTCGGGTAATCTCCCGAGAAATACCAGTCTCCCGGATGGTCGGGAATGGCTTTGTGCATGCCTTCGAGTGTCTGATATACTATGGATACATTGGCTTTGATGTCCTCACCGGTGAGCATTTGCGCTATTTTCTCAGATATATCATTGTCTGTGAATGGTGCATAAATGGCCTTTACACAGTTTACCTGATCGGGGGCTGGCAGCGCAAGCTGCTCAAGACACTTACGGTATGTGTCATCAAGCACATGCTGCATACATCGGTCACGCAGTAGTTGCACCGCTGCGCGGAAAGCTATAAACTCGCCCATGCGCGACATGTCGATGCCGTAGTAATCGGGATAGCGTACCTGCGGCGATGAACTCACTACAACAATACGTCTGGGTTTCAGCCTGTCGAGCATTGCAAGAATTGAGCGCTTAAGCGTAGTGCCGCGCACAATTGAGTCATCAATTACCACAAGATTGTCGATGCCGTCGTTTATGCAGCCGTATGTCACGTCATAAACGTGTCCGGCCAGTTCGTCGCGCGAACTTCCTTCGGCAATAAAAGTGCGAAGTTTTATGTCTTTAAGAGCAATCTTCTCAACTCTTATTTTCTTGCTCATGATGCTCGTCAGGACACCGTCGGTGAGTGCGCCGTTATGCATAGCCTGGTTGATGGCTTGCATTTTGCGTGTGTCGAGTTCTCGCTCGAGACCCTGAATCATGCCAAGGAAGGCCACCTCAGCCGTGTTGGGTATAAAGGAGAAAACAGTGTGATCAAGGTCTCCGTCGACATGTCTTAGTACTTCGGGCACCAGATTTGCGCCTAATGCTTTGCGCTCGCGATAGATATCGGCATCAGAGCCTCGGGAGAAATAAATGCGCTCAAATGAGCAACGCTCGTTTTTGCCCTCCGGCAATACCCGCTCTACACGCATACTGCCATCGCGAGCTACTGCTATAGCTTCGCCGGGAGTGAGTTCTATGACTTTCTCAAATGCTACGTTGAACACAGTCTGTATGACTGGGCGCTCTGAGGCTACGACCACAACTTCATCATCGGCATAATAGAATGCGGGGCGGATGCCGTGAGGGTCACGCATAGCAAACATATCGCCGCTGCCGGTGATGCCGCAGATGACGTAACCGCCATCCCAGGTATGAGCTGTGTCACGCAGTATATTTATGGTGTCGAGCTTTTCTTCAATAGCGTTTGCGAGTTTTGCTCCGTTGAGTGTGTCGCGTAGTTCTCGGTATATGCGGTGATTCTCACGATCAAGAGCATAGCCAAGTTGCTCAAGCAGCATTATTGTGTCGCTATAGAGCCGTGGGTGTTGCCCGCGTGCCACTACGTCATCGAATATACTGTCGACGTTAGTCATATTGAAGTTTCCGCACATCAGCAGGTTGCGTGATCTCCAGTTATTGCGTCGGAGAAAAGGATGCACGTATGATATACCGCTACGGCCGGTTGTGCTGTAGCGTAAGTGTCCCATGTAGACGTCGCCGATGAAGGGCGCCTGTTTCATTGCTGATGCAGGATCAATGTTGGTCTCCCGAGCCTGTTGTGCAGTATGCTCGAGCTTGCTGTAGATGCCGGTGAAGATTTCTTGTATAGCACCAGCTCCGAGAGCGCGCTCGCGGAAGACATACTCATGTCCTGGATCTGCCTCTATCTTTACCACACCGACGCCAGCGCCTTCCTGCCCTCGGTTGTGCTGCTTCTCCATGAGCAGATACAACTTATTGAGGCCATAGGCGTAGGTGCCGTATTTGCGGAAATAGTAGTCGGGTGATTTGCGCAGGCGTATCAGTGCGACGCCACACTCATGCTTGAGAGGTTCCATCAGCGTATGAAAAGCAGTTCGCGATACTTAGGCAAGGGCCACATTTCGTTGTCGACCATGAGTT
>CAZAME010000036.1:0-15590 GCA_964486445.1 uncultured Bacteroides sp.
TGTAAGATCGAACTTTGCACCGATTTCCTCAAGAGTCATTTCCTGGCAGCCAATGCCAAAGAACATCTTGAGAATCTCGCGCTCACGTTCATGGAGCTGGTGCAGAGCACGATCAACTTCCTTGGCAAGCGACTCCTGAGTGAGAGTGGCGTCGGCCATGGGGCTGTCATCATTTGTGAGGACATCGAGCAGTGAGTTATCCTCGCCCTCTACAAAGGGAGCATCGACCGAAATAGAGCGACCCGAAACCTTGAGGGTGTCGGCAATCTTCTCAACGGGCACGTCGAGACTCTCGGCAAGCTCCTCGGGCGAAGGTCTGCGCTCGTTTTCCTGCTCAAACTTAGAGAGCGCCTTGCTGATCTTGTTGAGTGAACCCACCTGATTAAGTGGGAGACGCACAATACGCGACTGCTCGGCCAAAGCCTGCAGAATAGACTGGCGGATCCACCACACTGCATAGGAAATGAACTTAAAACCACGTGTTTCATCAAACTTCTGGGCAGCCTTGATGAGACCAAGATTGCCCTCGTTTATGAGGTCGGGCAGGCTGAGGCCCTGATTCTGGTATTGCTTTGCAACCGAAACCACGAAGCGCAGATTGGCACGCGTAAGCTTCTCAAGAGCGGCCTGGTCGCCCTGACGTATACGCTGAGCGAGTTCTACCTCTTCCTCAACAGAGATAAGATCCTCACGACCAATTTCCTGAAGATATTTGTCGAGCGAAGCGCTCTCGCGGTTGGTAATTGACTTAGTAATTTTTAGCTGTCTCATATATGCAATGTCGGGAAAATTCGTGCAAAATTAGCAATAAATATTCAATCATACGAAAATTATGGCATATTTATTGTCCGTTACGGCATATATTACGCCTGCCGAAGTCTCAAAGTTGGCTCCGGCAGGCAAAGTTTAGGATTATTTATATCGAGCCCAACGCACAAGATCCTTGAGTGTAGGTTTCTTGCCATACATGAAAATGCCCACTCGATAGATCTTGGCAGCTAACCACACCATCAGCAAGGTTGACAGATAGAGAGTAACCAGTGTTGTCAGAATCTGCCACAAGGGTATGCCGAAAGGTATGCGGGCAAGCATCACCATAGGCGAGGTGAATGGGATATAGGATAGCCATAGAGCCATGGTTGAGTTTGGATCAGTGACTACGGTCATCGCCATCACAAGGCCAACAACTATAGGAAGCACAACAACCGACGTCAGCTGACTTGCATCCTGAATATTGTCGACTGCCGAACCGATGGCAGCAAAGATTGACGAATAGAAGAGGAAACCGCCGATGAGGAAGAGCAGTAACCAACCGAAGAGTCCCAGGATGTAGCTCACATTGCCCAACTGCGAAAGCATGGCAAGGAGATCGGCATCGGCTGAACCGGCTGCGGTCGATACCCAAGGAATCAACCACATAGACGCACTGCCAATGAGCACTGCCCAGATGACAACCTGCACTGTGGCAACGAGACCAATGCCGAGAATCTTGCCGAGCATGATATTGGTGGGTTTCACCGACGAAACCACAATCTCAAGCACACGGTTATTCTTCTCCTCGATTATGCCAGTCATAACCATCTGCCCGTAGATGAGCAGGAACATATACAGAACAAAAGTCATGGCTACACCAAGGCCATAGGAGAGCATCGATGATGATGACTCTTCTTCCTGACCGATGCGCTGGGTTGAAATCTTGACATCGGCCTGCACCGACTCGATGATTGTGCGCAGGTCGGCGATACCGTAGCTCTTCACACGGATATCTTCGATGGCATCAGAGAGCTCACGGCTCAACGCGCTCTCGACGTCTATCGATGCTGCTTCGTGTGTGAAAAGATTGACATTATCGGGATTCTGCACAATGTCTTCGCCAAGCACAAGCACACCGTAGTAGCTTTCATCGGCCTTAAGAGTGTCGACAGAGGTGTCGGGGCCAAAAGGACACAACTTTATGCTTTCATCGCCTTTGAGCAGCGGAAGCACCTGACCACTATAGTCCACTACTGCAATACTCTTGGCAGACGGTGTCGACAAGGCCATTATCAGCGCCGGCGCCATCATAAGCGCGACGGTGAGCACAGGCATCAGGATGGTAGTGATAATAAAACTCTTGCGCGACACCCTCTGGGTAAACTCGCGCGCTATTATAAGTGAAAGCGGAGATTTCATTGCTTGATATATACGGGAGGTTGCTCAGTATTTGATTTTTCAACGGCCGAAATGAAAATTTCATCCATAGACGGCATATATGGCTCAAACGAGCGAAGCACAACGGCATCATTGGCAGCCGACAAAAGACCTCGCAGTCCTGAAGCCTCGCGGAGAGTAAACTCCACAGTTGCCAAGTTGAGCTTGTCGGTGGGCACCACACTGCTTTCAATAACAAAAGGCTCAATGGCACTCAGCAGGGCAGCGACCTCGTTTTCGTCGGCCGACGCGGGGGTAATGCGATAGCGATTGGCTCCATAGCTGCTGCGCACATCGGCGACACTGCCGGTGAGGATGTTATGCGATTGATTTATAAGAGTGATTTCATCGCATAATTCCTCGACACTGCCCATGTTATGGGTTGAGAATATGACAGTGGCTCCGCCGTCGCGCAGCCGCAGAATCTCGCGTTTAAGAACTGCAGCGTTGATGGGATCGAAGCCCGAGAACGGCTCATCGAAAATGAGCAAATCGGGGTTATGGAGCACAGTGATGATAAACTGCACCTTTTGTGCCATGCCTTTTGAGAGTTCTTCAACCTTGCGGTTCCACCACGAAGTAATCTCAAGGCGTTCAAACCACTCGTCGAGGCTCTTGCGTGCCTGAGCCTTAGTCAAACCTTTGAGACGGGCGAAGAACATGGCCTGCTCTCCGACCTTCATTTTCTTGTAAAGGCCACGCTCTTCGGGCAGATAGCCGATGGAATAGACATCAGAGGCGACCAGAGGATGCCCCTTAAAAATTACCGAACCGCTATCGGGAGCGGTGATGTGATTTATGATGCGAATAAGGGTGGTCTTGCCGGCACCATTGGGGCCGAGCAGACCATAGACGCTCCCTTTGGGCACATTGAAACTGACATCGGTCAGCGCCCGGTGGTTTGTGAAGCTTTTGTTCACATTGTGGATTTCGAGAATATTCTCTGCCATATATGTTGATAGGTTTACAGAATTTCAGCTCATGCAATCGGCTTATATATCATTTGACGCAAGGAAGTTCAAAAAATTTCACCGTAGACAAAAAAAATTCCGCCTCGCCCCCGAATATTTTACGGAGCGAGGCGGAAACGGAGAGAATTGAGATATATTAATAGAGAGATAGGTGATTAGTCATCAATCGCCGAGATCAATAGCAAAGTATGCTTTCTTACGCGAAATCGGGTAGATGCCGGTGATAAACATCACGTGGTCATACTCATCCTGCTCCATGATCGAGCGATATATCTTCTCGACGTCCTTGGCCGACGAAACATTTATATTATTGATGTCGGTGATGATGAAGCCCGGGCGTATGCCGGCGCGCTTGATTTTGCCGCCATCGCGCACCTCTTTAACTTCAACACCAGAGCGCAAGCCGAGTTTTTTCTGAGTATCGGCAGAAACCGAGGCAAAGGTGCAACCAAGTTCGTCGAAACTGCCCTGACGGGTGACATCGGTGTTGCCCTTTGTGTTGCGCATGGTGACATAGGTGCGGGCAGTCTTGCCATTGCGCACGTAAGTAATAGTTACCTTGTCGCCGGGGCGATAACGAGCCACGGCTTCCTGGAGCTGGGCAGTATTTGTGGTGGGCTGACTGTCGAGGGCAACGATAACGTCACCGACCTGCAGATCGCTCTCAGATGCAGCAGAGTTGTCCTCGATCTTGCCGACGTAAATGCCGGCAACAACACCTTCGATTTTTTCTTTCTTCACGAGTTCGGGAGTGAGTTCGGCGAAACGTATGCCAAGCATAGCCCTCTGCACCATGCCATACTCCTTAAGATCTTTAACGACCTTGTTGACAATAGATGTGGGGATGGCAAAGGAGCATCCTGCATAGGTGCCGGTCTGAGAATATATGGCCGCATTTATGCCGACAAGCTCACCGCGCAGGTTCACCAGAGCACCACCGGAGTTGCCTCGGTTGACAGCAGCATCGGTCTGGATATAGCTCTCGATGCTATTGCCGGCACCACCCTGTGTCATGGCAGAAATATTACGCGCCTTGGCACTGACAATGCCCTGAGTCACAGAAGAAGTGAAGCCGAAAGGATTGCCAACGGCGAGCACCCACTCACCAACACGCAGTTTGTCGCTGTCGCCCATAGGAATAAGATGCAGACTATCGGCATCAATTTTTATAAGGGCAAGGTCGGTGTTGGGGTCGGCACCGATGACAGTGGCCGAATAGTTGCGATTGTCGTTGAGAGTAACCTCGAGGCGCTCGGCACCATCGATAACATGATTGTTGGTGACAATATAGCCGTCGCTACTGAGTATGACACCCGAGCCGAGGCCGAGTTGCTGCTCCTGCGGTTCTTCCTGCTGGCGCGGTGCCTGACGGCGGCCGGGCTGTCCAAAGAAGTACTCAAAGAAGGGGTCATTGAAAAAGTCGTCATACCCCCCCCCGCCGCGACCATAAGAATTGCGCGTAGGAGTAGCGAAACTCTTCACTGAAACGACACCGTTGACGGTATTCTCGGCAACGGTGGTGAAACGCTGCTGAAAAGCTTCCACGGGGTCATTGACATAATCCGTTTTATCGGCATCGGCGGCAGCAGTGGCACTCTCCGAAGCCGGGCGTGCGCTTGCCAGAACAGCAAGTACACCTAAGGCAATAAAGCCGGTTTTAAAAAATGTATTCATAATAGTTGAGGTGATAGATTACGTGTTATGATTGGTAGATCGCTATAAATTTTTCAATACAATAGATTGCAAAAGCCCCAAAGGGTTTAGTTTGTTATCGGCAAAAATATGGCTTTATTTTGCATATTTCGGCGGCTTTTAATATATTTAAGCAAACATGCCGGATATTAGCAGATTTTCAAGCATTATGCGGGCGATAATGCTAAAATCATTAAGTAAACATTGCTCAATAAGCATTAAAAAACATTGACCGGAAGACTATCAAAGCCTTCCGGTCAATGTTTTTATTGTCAATTGGAGTATTACAGATTCTCGAAGATGACCATGTAGGAAGCTTCGAATAATTCACCCGGAGCGAGTCGGTTGACATATTCGCGCTCTTCGAAGCTGCCAGTAAAGCCAGCCCGGTCGCAACGGCCATACCAAGGCTCAATGCACACAAAGGGTGCATCGGGAGCAGGAGACCAGATGCCGACCACCGGAGCTGAGAACAGCACAGAGAGGTAGGGAGTGCGTTGAGGACCAAGGAGCGACACGCGGTGCACACTGTCGTGCGCCAAAACAATAGTGTTGATGTCGAATGTATGCTCGGTGATTGGCACCATATTCTCGCTGTCGAGCTCAACTTTCATTTCATCGTAGCCAACGCATCCCTTCTCGGCAAGCAGCTCAGTGTTGAGATCTTTATTTTTGTCGAAAAGCAGGTAGCCATGCACAGGAGCCTGTGCATTGAAATCTGGATAATTAAAGGCGGGATGCGCGCCGATCTGGAAATACATTTCCTTGTCGTCGAGGTTCTTTACTCTCCAACCCACTGTCAGGCGGTCTTCGTGTAGGATATATCCGATTTCGAGGCGGAACTTGCGCGGATACATTGCCAGTGTAGCGTCGGTGTACTCAAGGGCAAACCATGCCTCATTTTCAGGCACGTCTTCCATAACCTCAAACTCGCAGTCGCGGGCAAAGCCGTGCTGACCAAGCGAATACTCAACACCATCCATGCGGTATTTTGCATCCCACACAGAGCCGACTATAGGGAAAAGCACAGGTGAGCGGCGATTCCAGAAGCGGGCGTCGCCATGCCAAAGATACTGATAATTGGTGCGGTTGTCTACAATGCTCTGCAACTCGGCACCGAGGGAGTCTATTTCGACCGTGAGAAGGTCGTTCTTCAATGTCTGTTTCATATCGGCAAATTTAGCAATAATCTACAGGACACACAATAATAAGCAGTGCCTGTGTCATCATTTTTTAGTAACTTTGCCAACATAATGAGAAAAATAACTGATATAACACGTATTCTTGCTTTTGCAATGACAGCGGCAGCATTGTGCCTGTGGAGCTGCCGGCCGCAGATGCACACAGTGATAGTTGACACCCGCTCGCAGCACTACACACATCAGCGCATGATGGCTGAACTGGATTCACTCGCCGGATTGTATCCCGAGTGTGTGCGCTACACCATAGCCGACACCACGCATGAAGGGCGACCGATACCACTCGTTGTTTTTGGCAACCCCGACGCTCCAAGACACGTAATGGTGCAGGCGGCCATGCATGCACGCGAATATCTGTCAGCGCAGATGGTGATGGCTATGCTTGAGAATTACGCATACATGTATCATCATGATAAAAAGATAAATGGCTTGGGGGTGCGACCACTCTTCTCTGAAGTATGCTTCACAATTCTGCCGATGGTAAACCCCGACGGCGTGAGTATTTCTCAAAAAGGAATCGACGGCGCCCTCACCACCCCAACCCTCGAATGGCTGACTCAGATGGTTGACTCGGGGCGCGACTGCACACGCATAAAGAGCAATGCCCGCGGGGTCGACATCAACCGCAACTTTCCCAACGGATTTGCCGTGGCCGAGGGGCTGCGTAATGTCAAAGATTTTGACTTCTATCCCGGGCAAGCTCCTCTGTCGGAGATTGAGTCGCAGCTCATGATGCGAACAGCACAGCTTCATGACTACACTTGTTTTCTCAACTATCACACATCGGGCAACCTTGTATATTATGGCTGCGGGAATGCCGCCGACAACGTAAACGCACTTGCACAAAAAATGGCACAACTCATCGAGAACCACACCGGATTTCCCGGCTATGGCCCCGACTCAGCAGCGCCTAACGGCTCATGGGCCGACGAAGTGGAGGTGCGGTTCCTGCGCCCGAGCGCCACGATAGAACTTGGCACTTATAGCCCGGTGCCTGTAAAAGAATTCCCGAAACTGCTGCGTAAAAACATGCCTATATGGGCAGATCTGGCCTCGAAGGTGAGCAAAGGAGAGTTCGATAACTGACAAAAGTCTTGCATATAATGACATTATTTTATATATTTGCCTCGCATATATGTATCAACCGCAGGAATATCTCCTGCCAATATTCTATTCCACCACCGATATCTAATTGCTAATGAATGATTTAACGCAGCTGTTCACCGACTTGCTCTCGCAACATGACGGCAGTGTGGATATTGCCAATGCTGAGTTCAAGAAAATGCTTGGCGAAGACGACGAACTTCGTGCCGAGTATCGCGACTGGTGCCACACAGTGGGCAGTTCTGAGAAAAACGGTTTCCTCGACTTCTGTCAGGAGTACATCGAAAATCAAGACTCCCTTTGGGAATACCTGGGCGATTTCGACGAATAGTATTCTTGCTCGCCCCCGACCTCCTCGGCTCTCTCCGAAAATTTTATCTAAATAACTAACATGGAAAAAGTTTCAGATAAAAACAGCACATTACCGGCAGAGTGGCAACCCATGGAGGCCGTGATGATTGCTTGGCCACATAAAGACACCGACTGGTGCTACATGCTTGAAGAAGTGCAGGACTGCTATGACAGTCTTGCCCATGCTATTGCAAGGCATGCAAGGCTCATTGTAATCGGTCCGGATCTTGACAACGCACGCACCCGGCTGGCTGATATCGACGCCGAAAGAGTGACATTTATAGACTGCCCGACCAACGACACATGGACCCGCGACTACGGCCCGATCACAACTGTTGACGAAACAGGGAAGGTAGTAGTTAATGACTTTGTTTTCAATGGATGGGGACTAAAGTTTGCATCAGACCGCGATAACCGCGTAACGCGCTTCCTCACAGATAAAGGTGTATTTGACAGCAGTGCCTACCGCAACAGCCTCGACTTTGTGCTTGAAGGAGGCGGCATAGACTCCGACGGACACGGTACACTTCTGACGACATCGGAGTGCCTGCTATCGCCAAACCGTAATGCCGCCTTGTCGCGAGAAAAGATAGAGGACCATCTCAAAAGTAGTCTTGGCGCCGACCGTGTGCTATGGATAGATCACGGATTTCTGGCAGGCGACGACACTGACTCACATGTTGATACATTGGCACGTCTGGCACCGCACGACACCATTATCTACACAGGCTGCGACGACCCTACTGATTTACACTACACTGCACTGCGTGATATGGCAATGCAGCTGGCAACATTCACCACTGCAGACAACAAACCATATAATCTTATAGAACTGCCACTGCCTGACCCGGTATATGATGCCGACGGCGAGCGGCTTCCGGCGACATACGCCAATTTTCTACCGCTCAACGATGCAGTGTTGATGCCGGTCTACGGGCAGGCACGCAAAGACATGCTGGCTATGCAGATGCTCAAAATCGTCTATCCCGATCATGTGATAGAACAAGTGGACTGCTCGGCCCTGATAAAACAGCATGGGTCGCTGCACTGCGCTACAATGCAGTTGCCGGCCGGAGTACTTAAATTCTGATAACAAACACGATATTGCAAATATTATCTCATCTATGAGTCATAAAAAATCTACCCACCTGCGTGTGGGCATTATACAGCAAGCCAACACAGCCGATATAGCAGACAACCGCAAACGGCTGATTGAAAAGATAGAAAAACTGGCAGCCGGTGGAGCCCAACTTGTCGTACTCCAGGAGTTGCACGACTCTCTCTATTTTTGCCAGACAGAGCATGTGGATCTGTGTGACCTCGCTTCCCCGATACCAGGCGAAGTAACAGAAATTTACAGCGATGTGGCTCGCCGTCTGGGCATAGTTCTGGTTACGTCGCTTTTCGAGCGGCGCGCCCCAGGACTGTATCACAACACAGCCGTTGTCTTTGAGAAAGACGGCAGCATAGCCGGCAAATACCGCAAGATGCACATCCCCGACGACCCGGCATATTATGAAAAATTCTACTTTACGCCCGGCGATCTGGGCTTTGAGCCTATAGACACATCTGTTGGTCGACTTGGAGTACTTGTGTGCTGGGATCAATGGTATCCCGAGGCAGCGCGCCTGATGGCTCTCCGCGGTGCAGAAATGCTGATTTACCCAACAGCTATAGGCTGGGAAAGCAGCGACTCGGCAGAAGAACAGAAATATCAACGCGATGCATGGGTGACAATACAGCGAGCCCACGCTATAGCCAACGGATTGCCAGTGGTGTCGGTTAACCGTACCGGACATGAGCCCGATCCATCGGGAATGACAGGAGGTATAAGCTTCTGGGGCTCGAGTTTCGTGACAGGCCCACAAGGCGAATTTCTTTTTCAGGCAGACACCGACAAGGAAGCAGAGGCAATCGTCGACATCAACTTCACACGCTCGGAGCATGTGCGCCGCTGGTGGCCCTTCCTGCGCGACCGCCGAATTGATGCTTACGACGGGCTGACACATCGCTATCTTGATTGATATTAACACAGCGCTCGTTGCAGATAATACAATTTTTTGGTGTAAATTTGCAGAATATATACAAGTAAATGTATTTCACCACTCAATGAAGCGCATATTCGTCATCATATTAGCAGTCGTGACCTTGTCGTTGCCTGAAGCTGCGGCCAAGGATCCGGTGCTCGCACCATCATACGCATGGCAGCTTGTGCCGCCTCTGGGTCTGCGCAAAGCATCGACAATAGACACACTTCTCTTTGACTACGGCCAGCAGGCAGCAGTGCCTTCAGCCATATCCGACGCCTGGGCATGCACAGGCAATCTCGGAGCTGAAGGCATAAACATGATTTATGCCGACCGGCCGGCGATGAGCGACTTCTTCTTCAAAGACGCGCTGTCGCACTGGTATCCGACGCTCGACAAGATGAAGTTCTACAACACGCGTATCCCGATGACTCTGGTGTCATACAACACAGCCGGTACGCGCGATAACTCGCAGGAGCATCTGCAGGGAATTTTTTCGGGCAATGTCAATAGCAAACTGCAAATCGGTGGACTTATTGATTTTCTGTACTCTAAAGGTTGCTATAATTATCAGGCCGACAAGGATCTCAGCTGGGGACTAAGTGGCAGTTACATCGGTGACCGCTATGAATTTCAGGGCTTTGTAAACAACTACAATCTCCTCAACAAGGAAAACGGCGGCATCACTGATGACCTGTATATCACCGACCCGGCAGAATTGCAGGGCGGCGAATCGAGCATAGAGGCAAAGAATATCCCTACCCGACTGTCGGCCGCACATACACGATTTAACGGCAAACAGATTTATCTCAACAACCGCTACAAAGTGGGATTCTGGCATGAGGAGAAAGCAGAAGACGACACAATAGTACATCGCACCTACATACCTGTGACGAGTTTCATCTGGACTCTCGACTATCAAGCCGGCCGCCATGTCTTCCACAACACCAACGCAGCTGAGGCCAGAGACTTTTTTGAAAACACATATATCAACGATAGACTCACCGACGACAAGACCACATATTACACTCTCACCAACACTGTCGGTGTAGCTCTGCTCGAGGGCTTTAACAAGTATGCCAAGGCAGGTCTGTCGGTATATGCACAACACCAGTTGCGCAACTATCATCAGACGGTGGATACACTCGACCGCTCGGCTGAGGATATTTATGAGCGATATACCCCCCTGCCCGAAGGTGTGCCCGACATGCGACGCCGGAAGACCGAGAATCTATTCTGGGCCGGCGCTCAGCTCACTAAACAACAAGGGCGTGTGCTGAATTACTCGGTAGACGCGCGCCTCGGTATTTTAGGCCCGGTAGCAGGCGATGTGCGTGTCGACGGCCGTGTAGACACACATATACCCTTGTTCCGCGACACAGTGTCGGTGGGTGGTTTCGTGTCTTTCGCCAACGAAGAAGCACCCTATCTGATGAACCACTATATATCGAATCACTTTGCATGGAACAATAATTTCGGCAAGACACGACGCCTGCGCATAGGTGGCGACATAACCATACCTCGCTCGCGCACCCGACTGGAGATTGCCGTGGAAAATGTGCAGAACTCGATATATTTCAACGATGCCTGCCTACCAGTCCAGGCTTCGGGGAGCGTGCAGGTTATCAGCGCCCGTCTATATCAGAACTTCAAGGCCGGTATCCTGCACTGGAACAATCGCGTGACGTATCAGACTACCACTGACGACAAAGTGATTCCGCTGCCGAAGCTGGCAATCTACAGCAACCTGTTTATCTACTTCAAGGTTGCCAAAGTGCTTCAGGTGCAATTCGGCATCGACTGCAATTATTATTCGCGCTACTACGGTTTAGGCTATCAGCCGGCCACGGCGTCGTTCTACAACCAGCGTGAAACCAAAGTAGGCGGATTTCCGTTTATGAATTTATACGCCAACATGAAGCTGTCGCGCACTCGCTTCTTTGTGATGATGTCGCATGTGAATCAGGGTATGGGCAAAAACGACTACTTCTCAGTGCCCCACTACCCTCTCAATCCGCGCCGATTCCAGATTGGCCTGTCGATTGACTTCGCCAACTGATGCGCAACCAACAGATACCGGCTCGAAATTAGCCTCACGCGCGTAGACTCTGATATGGAACTCAATCCTGTAGACTACGAACTATGAAAACAAACCTCGTCAAGACAAAATTTTCACGCGGGCGCATTGTGCTCTATCTGGTGATATTGGCATCGGTGATAGCCGCCATGCTGCTTGCGCGCCAATGCACAGTGAACACAAAATCGCCATACGCACGCACAAACGGACACTCGGGTGGCGACACGATAGATGTAGCAATAGAAGTCTCTCCCCTGCTCTACTCGCTTGCCTCTGACACAATTGACGGTCTTGACTATGAAATGCTTCGCGACTTCGGAGCCGCCATTGGTCGCCCGGTGAAATTTCATCCTTTCGCATCGATAAGCACAGCCCTTGAGGGCGTAGAGAAGGGCCGATACGACATAGCTGTGTCGTCGCTGCCGTCGACTCGCGAAATGAAAGAGCGATTCGCAATGACAAAACCGCTATACATCGACCGCCAGGTGCTCGTGCAGCGTATATTGCCCGGCGACTCGCTGCCTCCAATCACCTCGCATCACCAGCTTGCAGGCGACACGGTGTGGTTGCCGGCGGGATCTCCCTTCCTCACAAGAGTCAGATTGCTCGCAAAAGAAATCGGTGACACTATATTTGTAGAACAGCCTAAGCAATTTTCATCGGAGCAACTATATATCCTCGTGGCGGCCGGCGAGATACCTCGCGCTGTAGTAAACGAGGGGGTGGCACTAAAGATGCAGAAGAATCACCCTGACACTGATATATCTACGGCCATGTCTTTTGCTCAATTTCAAAGCTGGGCTGTGCGCAACAACCGCAAGCCGCTTGCCGACAGTATCAACACATGGCTGGCCTCATATCGCACATCACCAAGATATGAAGAACTGCTGCACAGATATTTCAGCGAAAGCGATCTGCACAGCTGCATGCCCGACTCGCTGTAAGATAATATATTCTCTAACAGATATCAACAATTTTTACAGGCCTCCAAGAACAATTGGGGGCCTGACGTGTTATAAATAGTGTAAAACATATCAAGAAACTCAATAAAAAATTTAACTCATATTCAATTATTACTGTTATGAAAAACTTAGGAATTGTAATCGCCGGTTTGGCCGGTATCGCCGTTGGCGCTTCACTTGGTGTATTATTCGCTCCCCAGAAGGGTGAAACCACACGTGACAAAATCAAAGACTTTATCAAAAGCCACTGCCCTCTGATGAAGCAGGACAAGCTTGAAGCCCTCGCCGACCAGATCGCCGAAGAAATCCGCGAAGCTTAATAACCCGCTCCTCGGTTTTTCAAATTAGAAGAATTTATCCGGGCACCCGTGTCATGCAGCAAAATAGCAGACTCCCGGGTGCCCGTTTTTAATACATCCACAACGACATCACACTATGCGATATAATAAGAATGGTATTGATATAAAGGCTATCGGCCGCCTGCTGCGCCGCTATCTGACACTAAACATCGACAACTTCAGATTATCGTTCACCGAGCGGCTGACACTGCTCATGACCGCCGTGGCATTCTCGCTTGTGGCTCTGTTTTTCTGCACAGTCGGTTTCATCTTCCTCACTGCCAGCATCGCAAATATGCTCGAGGGGCATCTTGCCATGAAGTGGGTTTATCTGATTGTAAGCGGCATATATTTTGCCACGGTTATACTCCTGTGGCTACTGCGCAAACCGCTGATCATGAATCCTATCTGCCGCTTCCTATCGCGACTTATCATAGAACCGCCGACAAAACCCGGCGATCGCGAGTGAATATGACGCAGAGCAGTATAATTTTAAAAATAAGTGCCCAATTTTCTAAACATACATTATTATGCATCAGTCTATCCCCTTTCATGGTCACGAAGCAGTAAACTGGAGTGGCTATACTCTTGACGAACTCCGCTATCAGCGCGCCCTCAACCTTGCGCGCCGCGAGATGCTCATGCAACAGATGAAAACAGTGGGCGACGACATCGCCAAAGGCTATCCGATATTGGCAGACCAGCAAACAATACTCGAAAAAATTGCCTCATCGCTCACATACGTCGACTACGGCATAATGGCTTTCACTGTCTTCTCAAAAATCAGGAAACTCTTCTCCCGCAAAAAAACGATAAGCTAAAACGATAGTAGGAGTCGCCTACTGCTCCTTGCGGGCACAGTCGGGACAGATGCCCTTAAGCATATAATTGACCGTGCGAACCCTGAAGTCAGCAGGAATAGACACCTGGGGTGTGGCTATATCGTCGAAACAATAAACGCGGTTGCATCGCTCGCAATAAAAGTGTGGATGCATGTCGCTGACCGAGCAATGATTCTCGCCACGGCAGATTTCGTATTTCGTGACACCTCTGCCGTCTTCAATTGTATGTATAATATCGTGCTCATGAAAGAGAGTGAGCACCCGCAATATGCTCGACCGCTCAAGCGTGTCGAGCTGTTTTTCTATCTCAATCAGACTCATCGGAGAACGAGCATTGAGCAGAGTCCTGAGTATGAGCACACGGTTTGAAGTGGGCTTGACTCCTGCTCGCTCCATAATAAGTTGCGGATCCTGATGCATAATTCTGGTTATTGTTTGTGAATAACTATTGCAAAGTTAAGCATTTTGGACAATGCTGCAATATTTGACACCGGGTTGCATGGCTTTATCACTACTTTTGTAACGCAAAAAATAAGTTACAAAAAGATGGATCTTCTCAACTCACTCCTATTTATGCTCAACGAGATGTCGCCGTATATCTTATTGGGATTTCTTTTGGCCGGGCTTCTGCACGTCTTTATTCCGCAGCAGACGTTTGCACGCCATCTGTCGGGAACCGGATGGAAGTCAGTAGTGAAATCGGCTCTTATCGGCGTTCCGCTACCACTGTGTTCGTGCGGAGTACTGCCAACAGCAATAGCCATGAAGCGCAACGGAGCATCGCGCGCAGCATCAACATCATTCTTGGTAGCAACCCCGCAGACGGGAGTCGACAGCATAGCGGCTACATGGTCGCTGCTTGGGCCTGCTTTCGCTATAGTGCGCCCTGTGGCTGCCATGTGCACGGCTGTTGCCGGTGGCTTGGCCGTAGGTAAAGCAGAAAAGAAGTCGTGCACAGTCGACGCAACAGCAACTGATGCTATTGACGAACAACCTGCCGGATTCTTCAACAAGTGCGTAGCCGCGCTTAAATATGGCTTTATTGACCTTGTCGGGAGTATAGGCGGCTGGCTTGTGGCCGGCCTGATTATCGCGGCAATCATCACCGTGTATGTGCCAGCAGATTTCTTTGCTGTCCTCGGCCGCAATCCTATTCTGTCGATGATAGCAGTGCTCATAATCGCCGTGCCGATGTATGTGTGCGCCACGGGGTCTATACCCATTGCACTGTCACTGGTGATGAAAGGACTGTCACCCGGCACGGCTCTGGTGCTCCTTATGGCCGGCCCTGCCGCAAATTTTGCATCGTTCACACTCATTTCGCGCGAAATGGGGCGCAAATCGGCTATAATATATTTGCTGTCAATTGTTGTCGGTGCTATGTGCTTCGGCCTTATGATAGACTATCTGCTGCCTGCCAACTGGTTTGCCCTGACGCATGCATGCACGGGCGCACATTGCGCAAAAGATTTCAGCAACTTCTCGATTATATGCTCAGCAATACTCAGCGTATTACTTGTAGTGACTTTTATAAAACGTTATATTCACAAAAATAAAGTTTCAGACACTATGGCAAAACAATATGAAATCAAAGGTATGAACTGCCCTCATTGCCAGGCAGCAGTAACAAAAAGCATCAGTGGTGTGAAAGGCGTTACACAAGTTGACGTCAACCTGTCGACCGGCAAAGCCACCGTTGAGGGTGAGCATGATGAGAACGAACTCATCGCCGCTGTCAGAGGTGCCGGATTTGATGTCGTAATATAATTTCGGATAATTATTGAGGGTGTTGCAGAACTGCAAAAAAACTAAGCAAAAGCCTCAACTTTCACAAGCT
>CAZAME010000037.1:0-15324 GCA_964486445.1 uncultured Bacteroides sp.
GGCGACAAGACGGTGATTTTCCGCCTCATCGACGACAAGATGTACTGGCACATGATGGTCGACGACCACGACATGACGGTCGACCGCGGCATGGCCCTGCACAAGATGATACGCCTGGTGACCCTCGCCACCATCAACGGCGGCTACCTCAACTTCATGGGCAACGAATTCGGTCACCCCGAGTGGATCGACTTCCCCCGCGAAGGCAACGGCTGGAGCTATAAATATGCCCGCCGCCAATGGAGCCTTGTTGACCGCGAAGACCTCCAGTATGAATACCTCAACAACTTCGACAACGCCATGGTCGAGCTTGTGCGTGGTGTGCGCAACTTCCAGGCTCTCCCGGTGCGTAAGCTTTGGGAAAAAGACGACGACCAGATCCTGGCCTTCAGCCGCGGCGACCTGGTGTTTGTCTTCAACTTCAACCCCGTAAAATCGTTCAGCGGCTACGGGGTCCTTGCCCGACCCGGCACCTACGACGTAGTCCTGTCAAGCGACGACAAACGCTTCGGCGGATATGACAACATCGCCGATAACGTCAGCCATACTACCGAGCCCGACAAGCTTTATAAACCTGCCGGTGTTGAGTGGCTGCGGCTCTATCTGCCTGCCCGCACTGCCATGGTGCTTCGGCGCCGCAAGCAGCCGCGCCACACGGCAGCTGTCAAAACATCGGCCAAGACCACGGCTGCATCAAGGAAAACCACCGTGCGCAAAACTGCCCCCAAGAAGACATCTGCAAAGAAAACCACTACTACTGAAAAGAAGAAATAAATGAATCGACATCTGCTCTACACCCTGGTGGCAGTGATTACTGCTCTGTTTGCCACCCACAAGGCTCACGCCATAGAAAGCTATGAGGCCGACAGCGTGGCTGTGGTCTATCTGGTTAAAGACGTCACACCACAGGCCGTCACTAAAGCGGCCGAGGCTGCCGGTTTCTCCACTGCGGGCGCATCCCTGCTCTGCGACAAGCCCGAGAAATGCTCGTCGCTCCTGTGGACTGAGTTGGCAAACACCACTCTTGGCGACGATGAAGTGGCTTTGCCGGTGCCCGCCGGCTACCACCTCGAGGAGTTTCTCATGGGCAAGCCTCTCCTTGACTGCAACCCCCTGTTTGTCTTTGCTGTATATGACCGCAATGCCATCACCGGCTACGACGGCGCCATCACTGCTCTGGCTATGTCTTCGGCAACTCTGCGTGGCAAGAGCCTGATGCTCACTGTGGGGGCTACCGACATGCACACCGAGGTTGCCGACCACACCCCCGAGCACGATGCTCGCCTCGAGTCTATATCCGATGCTGCTGCTGCCATGATGCAAGCGATGAACGGCAAGTTGCTGTTTTTCAACATCACTCCCGGCGGTCTGCTCGTCTCTACCGATCCTGTTGCCCTTGACCGCGCCTGCTACGACCTGCTCTATAACGAGTCGTGGGATAACCGCAACATATTGCTCGCCGACATTGACGTCGCACACGGAAGCCATCTGCTCGACTCCGCCGAACTCCTCGGCGCAGGCACTCAGCAATATTTCCTGATTAACCTCGAGGACTAAGTAAGCACTCGTCTTATAATCCCTACCGCATAGGTTACCCGACAACAAACATCAGGTAGCCTATGCGTTTTTATTTTTGATGTTAGACAGGAATTTCTTAACTTTGCACGCGAAAACATAGAGGCGCCCGGCGCCGGTGGACAAATTTGGCTGCTTGCAACCACCCGAAAAAAATGCTAAAACCGCACTGCACATCGCAATCCCCCTCATCTACACGATTGTAACGTCTGTTTTGCATGATTGCCCTCTCGAGGCATCAGCTTTTTTCGGTGAGCACAGATCAGTGTCCTCATCGGCCAATGCTGTGTCTATGCACAACAAGATTACACAATAATATAATATATAAATCAGAAATATGAACTATCTCTTTACATCAGAGTCGGTGTCGGAAGGACACCCCGATAAAGTTGCCGACCAGATTTCAGACGCTATTCTCGACCGTTTTCTGGCATACGACCCTCAGTCTAAAGTCGCCTGCGAAACCCTCGTCACCACAGGTCAGGTTATTGTAGCCGGTGAGGTGAAATCCAACGCATATATCGACCTCCAGGAAGTGACGCGCCGTGTCATCTGCGGCATCGGATACGACCGCAGCGAACTCAAGTTCGACGGCAATGCCTGCGGCGTGTTTTCTGCTCTCCATGAGCAGAGCCCCGACATCAATCGTGGCGTAGAGCGTGCCGAAGCTCTTGAACAAGGCGCCGGCGACCAGGGCATGATGTTTGGCTACGCCACCGACGAGACTCCCGAACTGATGCCTCTCACCCTGTCGCTGAGCCACAAGCTGCTCCAGGAGCTGGCCGACATTCGCCGCGAAGGCACACTCATGCCATATCTCCGCCCCGACTCAAAAAGCCAGGTGACCGTGGAGTATGACGAAAACCATCGACCCGTGCGCGTCAACACCATCGTTGTTTCTACCCAGCACGACGAATTCATCACTCCCGCCGAAGGTGAATCGCAGGAAGACGCCGACCGCCGCATGGTCGAAAAAATCACCGACGACGTGCGCCGCTATCTCATACCCCGCGTCACAGCTAAGCTGCCCGCATCTGTGGCTGCTCTCTTTGAGTCGGGCTACACTCTCCACGTCAATCCCACCGGCAAATTTGTCATCGGCGGCCCCCACGGCGACACCGGACTCACAGGCCGCAAGATCATCGTCGACACCTACGGCGGCCATGGTGCACACGGCGGCGGCGCATTTTCGGGCAAAGACCCTTCGAAAGTCGACCGCTCGGCAGCATACGCCGCACGCCACATCGCCAAGAATCTTGTAGCCGCAGGCGTGGCATCACGCGTGCTCATTCAGGTCGCATACGCCATCGGTGTCGCCCGCCCCGTGAGCATCTTCGTTGACACCTACGGTACAGCCAAAGTGCCTTTCACCGACGCCGAGATTGCAGCAAAAGTTGGTGACATCTTCGACATGCGCCCCCACGCTATTGAACAGCGTCTCAAACTCCGTCAGCCCATCTACGAGGAAACCGCGTCATACGGCCACATGGGCCGCGAGCCTCGCACTGTCACCAAAACATTCACCTCGAAATACGAAGGAGTACGCACTGTCGAGGTCGAACTCTTCACTTGGGAAAAACTCGATAAAGTCGACGAAGTAAAGCAGGCATTCGGCATAAAATAAGCCTTCACGCGCTGTGGATATGTCAAAAAAGCGCAAAATGAGCTCCAACGTTTTGAAACCCCGCAAAAAAAACGTATCTTTGTGCGATTTTGAGTAACGAGAAAACTCTCTCCACACCCGAAAGCTAATTTTAAAACCAAACATCCACAATAACCTTACAATGGCAACATTAGAAAAGATTCGCAAGAAATCGGCGCTGCTTTTCACCATCATCATCGTAGCGCTTCTTGCCTTTATCCTCGGCGACTTCCTCACCTCGGGCCGCTCATTCTTCGGCCACGGCACAACCATGGCTAAGGTAGGCAGCCACAAAATTGACTACACTCAGGTGTCGGAGCGTGCCGATCAGCTCTCTCAGCAGGCGCAGGCTCAGGGCCAGAATATCGACGGCGAAACTATCCGTCAGATGGCTATCCAGCAGCTGCTCACCGAAGCCCTCCTCAACCAGGAGATCGCCGACCTTGGCATCACTGTCAGCGACGCCGAAATCACAGCCGGTATGACTTCTCCCATGCCCCATCCCGCAGTTCAGCAGTTCATCTATCAGATGAGCCAGAGCCTCGGTCTGCAGAGCATGTCGGGTCAGGCTGTATACGACGCTGTCGCTAACCCCGCAAAATATGGCATTACCGATCCTCAGACCCAGCAGCAGCTCCGCGCATTATGGGCTGCCAATGAAAATGCGCTCGACGAAGCTCTCCGTCAGGAGAAGTTCTCGCGCCTGATTTCGGGTCTGTACACAGCCAATCCTTTGGATGCCGATGCTCTCTACAACGAGCGCAACACCACCACTCACATCACCTACGCCGCCAAGGACTTCACTTCTATGCCTGATGAAGAAGTCACCGACGAAGAGTTGCGCAAGGAGTGGAACAAAACCAAGGAGCGCTATCGTCTGGGCGAGCCCAGCCGCGAGGTTAGCTTCATTGCAGTAGCTATCGAGCCCTCTGCCGAAGACCTCCGCGCAGCCGATGAGGCTGTCAAGGAAGCCATCGCCACCCTTAACGCCGACTCTACTGGTGTAAGCTCACTCCAGAACAACCCCGCTTTCGTCATCAACCGCATCAACGCCCCCAAGCGTGCTGCACAGAACCCCATCCTCGCAGCTTATCTCGATTCTGCTCGCGTTGGTCAGGTATCACAGCTCGTTCACAACAATCAGGGCTACACTCTGGCAAAACTCCTCGGCAAGACAATGCAGACCGACTCTGTTCGCCTCTCATTTGCAATCTTCACCGATGACGCTGCCCGCGACTCTGTCACAGCCCGCATCAACGCCGGCGAACTCACCCTCTCGCAGTACATCGCTGAGAACGGTGCCGGTCAAGACTCCATCTGGGATGTCCTCGCAACAAGCCAGGCCCCCGCTACCCTCACCGCCACTATCACCGAGGCTCCTTACGGCCAGATCGTCAACTATAACGACTCTATCATGGGCCAGGATGGCAACTACATTTCACGCAGCATGATCGTTAAGGTGATCGAGCGCAAGGCTCCCACCGCCGTTTATGATGTTGCTCTCATCGAATATGCAGTTGATCCCTCACAGGAGACCATCAACAAGCTCACCGCCGACCTGCGCAAATATCTTGCCGACAACCCCACAGCCAAGGCTTTCAACGACAATGCTGCCGAAGCCGGTTACAACGTGCAGACATCGGTTATCGGTGCGTCTACCTCTCAGCTCGGTGCCAACATGTACGGTGCCGGTCTCGAAGACTCTCGCTCGATGGTGAAGTGGGCTCTCGAGAACAAGAAAGGCAGCGTATCGCCAATCTATCAGGATAAGAAGCAGTCTTACCTCGCAGCTGTCGCTATCGACGACATCTATGATGAATACGTTCCCTACACCTCACCCGACGTGAAGGAACTCCTCACCGCCAAGATCAACAACGACAAGAAAGCCAAGAAACTCATCGAGCAGTATGCTGGTAAAGCCAACGACGTTGCCGGCTACGCACAGCTCATGGGCACCGACGTGAATACCACCGACGTAAACTTCGCTTCTCCCATGTTCGGCAACCTTGGTGTCAACGAAAACGCACTGCAGGGCAAAGCCGCCGGCTCGGCCAAGGGTCAGCTCGTTGGCCCCGTTCAGGGCAATACCCGCGTAGTTGTCTTCACTATTGATGATGTTAACGTTGAAGGTCGCCCCAACGACTTCCGCGAGAACGCCAACGAATTCAACCGCACTCAGGGCTTCAACATCATCTTCAATAACGCCAACCTGCTCAACGTGCTCCGTGGCGACAAGAAGATCACCAACTACAGCATCGACTTCGAAAGCCCCGGTCTCTAATGACTGGCTGAAAGTCGACAACATGACTAAACTCTAAATAACACTTCATAATTTTGTCAATCCGGGCGTCGGCCCTCCGTGATGGAGGGCCGGCGCTATTTTTTATCGCCACATCCACATGCTCGCGATAGTGTCGCGCACAAAATTTCGGGTCTCGTCTTTGCTGGAGCCGCCGAAAATTGTAACTTTGTGTCTCCAACACCATCACACTATGGATATACAGCAAAGAATGAGAGAAATTCTCAAGGCCGAGAGCGAAGCCTTGCAGTCAATTCCGGTGAGCGACGCATACGACCGCGCAGTGGAGCTCATAGTGGAGCATGTGCACCGCCGGGGTGGCAAACTCGTCACATCAGGCATGGGCAAGTGCGGCCAGATTGCCATGAACATCGCCACTACGTTCTCATCAACGGGCATCCCTTCGGTATGGCTTCATCCAAGCGAAGCCCAGCACGGAGACCTCGGCGTGCTGCAACCCAACGACGTGATGATCGTGCTGAGCAACTCCGGCAAGACAAGCGAAATCGTGGCCCTGGTGAATCTGGCACACAACCTCTACCCTGACATCCCCGTGATCGTCATCACAGGCAATGAAAAGAGTCCGCTTGCAGCGCTTGCCGACGTCACTCTATCCACCGGAGGCGCCCCTGAAGTATGTCCGCTCGGTCTCACCCCCACCACCTCCACAACAATGATGACCGTAATAGGTGATGTGCTTGTAGTGAATGTTATGGAAGCCACAGGTTTCAGCCGCGAAGACTACGCAAAACGCCACCACGGCGGCTATCTCGGCTCGGCTGCCAGAGGCGAAGTCAATGCTCCCGGCCGATGAGAAAAGTTATTTACATAGGCGAGTTCGCCCTCAATATAATTTTCGACGCAACAGCGACTCCTGCCGACACTTTGCGCGGTGGCCGCATCGTCAATGCCGCCACTATTACAGCCAGACATGGCATCCCGTCAATCCTTGTTGGCGAAGTCTCGGCCGACCAGCCTGGTGATAACCTTGTTGCTCTTCCGGCCGATGCCGGCGTCGACATTAGCTGCGTCGACAGATACACCGAAGGTTTGTCACCGATACAGCTTGTCTATCCCGACAGAAAAGGCACAGGACACGATGTCATCCGCTACGAGCAATACCCTGCTGAGCGCTTCGATGTCAAATGGCCGCGGTTTGACCCAAATGACATTGTTGTCTTCGGAGGCTTCCTGCCCGTTGACCCTTCCGCTCGTGAACGTGTGTTGCAACTGGTGACTTCAGCCCGCGACCGCGGTTGTCTCATTGTATATCTGCCCGGCTTCAGGGCATCGCGAGCACCGCGCATAACCCGCCACATGCCAGCCATTCTCGACAATCTTGAGTTGGCCCACCTTGTGCTCACACGCACGAGTGATCTCGACACCATCTTCGGCAACACCGACGATGCGCGAGTCTTTCGCAACAACATATCATTCTACACTCCGAGAATGATAAACACCGATCCGGCCGCACATTGCCTGAGGGCATTCGGCAACTCAATCTTCGAGCAATGCGCAGTCACCTCGCCCCACTCGGCATCAATGCTGTGGAATGCCGCAGCAACAGCAGCTATAGTCGAATACATTTATCACAATATAGCCACAGCTGCCGATCTTGAAAAAATAGATGCAACCACAATGGCAAACATGATCGGCGAAGCTGCCGCAGCGGCCGACAAATACACCGCAGCAATAGACAGCCCCCTGCAGCTTGCAGTTTAAGAATAAACAGAATCCTCCTTAACACCAACCGATATGTCAACTTCAACTCCGGGTGCCGCTCCAAGCGGCACTCTCCCCAAAATAGAGAATCTCAACATAGCCATCGTGCGCGCACAGTGGAACGGCCACATAACATCGGCCCTTGCCGACGGAGCGCTCGAAGTCTTTCGTACTGAAGGATATGATATTGACGACCAAGTACATGTATTCGAAGTGCCCGGCGCTGTAGAGCTCACCTTCGCAGCATCAGCACTGATAGAGGCGGGCCTGTTTGACGCCGTGATCGTGCTCGGCTGCGTCATCCGCGGCGGAACACCCCACTTCGACTACGTATGCCAGAGCGTCACCCAAGGTATCACCCAACTCAATGCCGACTGCGACATACCGGTAATCTTCGGCGTGCTCACCGTTGACACCGAGCAAGACGCCCTCGACCGTGCCGGCGGCACTCTCGGCAACAAGGGTGCAGAGGCCGCAGCCACAGCACTCACCATGATTGACTTCTCCAACAAGGTGAAAAATCTATAAGAACAGACCATAAATACGACAAAACAGCCGTTAAAATTTTCATTTTTCAATAATTAGACGTAATTTTGCACATCGGTAAGAGCATACACCTCGTGTGCCCTTGCATTTAACCGCGTTTAAAAACGAAATTTCACATACTGACAATGGAAAAATCCACCAAACCCGCAGCCTCTATGGCCGAGCTGGATGCAGAAAAAGCTAAAAACGAGAAACTCAAAAAAGCCATCACCTGGTGCTCAACCGGTGTTGCTGCTGTAGTTGTAATCGTGCTTATATACATCTTTGCAATCCGCAATCCCGGAGAGAAAAAAGCACAGGAAGCCTTCGCAAAGGCATATTCTGAGTTGGCTCTCGGCAACGACTCTCTGGCACTCGCCGATATGCGCGCTGCTGCCGAATATGGCTACAAGAGCGGTAATCTCGCAAAAGTATACGCCGCCAACCTCCTCTATGAGAAGGGTGACTATCAGGCAGCACTCGATTACTACAAAGACGCCGACCTCAACGATGCCGTAGCCGCTCCCGGCGTGCTCGGCAAAGCAGGCGACTGCCTCGTTGCTCTCGGCAAGCCCGAAGAAGCACTCACATACTTCGACAAGGCTATCTCAGCTGCCGACAACAATCCTCAGCTCGTGCCTTACTTCCTGCAGAAGAAAGCCCGCATCTACAACCACCTTGGCAAGTCGGCCGACGAAGCTAAGATGTATAACGAGATACTCACCAAGTATCCCATGTCACTGCAGGGCCAGACCGCCGAGAAATACCTCGAGCGCGCCAACGCTGCAGCTGCCGCAAAGTGATTCTACCTCAAGAATCTCCCTGCGACACACAGGCCGCCAAACGGCAGAAACTTCTTCATTAATCGAAGTCATTTGATTTATTCATATTTTTGTTCATGATTGAGAGCGGGGAGTCGAGAGACCCCCCGCTTTTATTTATCAATACATTATTTATGTCAGAATCAACCGACACCAGCTCAGCCACGCAAGGCAACCTCAATAATCTCGCGACACTGCCGGTGGGGCGCCTGCTGTGGCAATACTCGCTACCCGCTGTTGTGGGCATGCTGGTAATGTCGCTCTACAATGTAGTCGACCGCATATTCATCGGACAGGGCGTGGGTGCCGATGCCATCACAGGCCTCACACTCACCTTCCCGGTCATGAACATCACCGTGGCCCTCGGTGTGCTCATTGGTGCCGGTGCCTCTGCCAGAATATCCATCATGCTCGGCGCCAAAGACCTGCGTGGCGCGCACCTGGTTCTTGGCAACGCCCTGACATTGATGCTTATTATAATTGGCATATACCTGCCTGTGTTTGCAATATATATGACTGATATATTGCAGATGTTCGGCGCCGATGCCGGCTCCATGCCCTACGCATATACCTACATGATGTGGATGCTGCCCGGCATTGCCTTGAGCAACATCACATTCACATTCAACAACCTAATGCGCGCGTCGGGTTATCCTCAGCGGGCAATGTTCACCATGATTATCGGTGCAGTGCTCAATGTCGCACTCGATCCGCTTTTTATCTTCGTATTGGATATGGGCATAAGTGGCGCCGCCATAGCCTCTGACATCGCCATGCTCGTGTCTGCAATATTTGTGATGTGGCACTTCACCCGCCCCGATAGCACCGTGCACTTCCGCAGTGGCATCTACAAACTGCGCAAACGCATCCTCAAAGGCATTGTCTCTATAGGCGCGGCCCCGTCGCTTGTGAATTTCGCTTCCTGCGCCATAAACATCATCATCAACCTCACCCTTGCCAGCTACGGTGGAAATCTCGCCATTGCCGCAGCCGGAATATTCTCCACATACGCTTCACTCATCTGCCTCACCATCATAGGTATATGCCAAGGCATGCAGCCCGTGGCCGGATATAACTACGGTGCAAAGCTTCATCATCGCGTAAGCAAATCTCTGTGGCTTACTACCATAGTGGCAAGTGTACTGACTGTAATCGGCTCACTCGGCGGCATGTTTGCCGCTCCCCTGATAGCCCGCGCTTTCACCGACGACATCACGCTCATAGACGTCACCGCCTCGGCGCTGCCGGTGGCTATGTCTGTCTTCTTTGTCGTTGGTTTCCAGATAGTAGCTACAAACTTCTTCATGGCTATAGGCCATGCTATGGTGTCGATATTCCTCAGCCTCAGTCGTCAGGTGATTTTCCTGATTCCGCTGCTCATAATTCTGCCACGCTACTACGGGCTCAAAGGCATCTGGCTGTCATTCCCCGCATCTGATGTGATCGCCACCCTTGTCACAGCCTATTTTGTCATGAGATTCATGCGCAGAAATCGGCGGCTCAATAACGGCGCCTGACAGCCACACCAACTCTCACTGCAACGAACACAGCTGCCATAAGCAGCACTATTGTTGCCGAGCAGGGAACATCAATAGCAGCTGCGGCAAACAAACCGACCACTGAGCACACAAGCGACACACCCACCGACACAAGCACCATAGGCAAGAACCGGCGGCATAGGCTCTCGGCCACCATTTGAGGTAGCGTAAGCATCGACATCAGTAGCATTATCCCCACAAGGCGCATTGTGAGCACTATGCACACGGCCACAAGCACCGTCATGCTATATGAAATAAAGCGCACACCAAGGCCGCTCACACGCGCGAAGTCACGATCGAATGCGCACACAAGTATCCTGCGCCCAAAGAGCGCAAAAAAGCCCAGTAGCACAATCAGATAGACTGAAAAGGCCATGAGATCAGCCTGCGATATATTGAGTATGTTGCCGAAGAGAAAGCTATTAAGCTCAGGAACATATCCTGGTGTCAGGAACACAAAAAGTACACCCACAGCCATGCCAAGCGACCACATCACAGCTATAGCCGAATCTTCGCGCACACGCATGTGGCTTGACAGCCACTCAACACCAACCGACGATCCGACAGCAAACACAGCCGCCATTGCCACCGGACTCACGCCAAGGAAATAACCCAGGCCCAAGCCTCCGAAACAGGCATGCGTGATACCGCCGGCAATAGACACCATACGGCGTGTGATAATGTAGCTGCCTATAACAGCAGCCGCAATACTAATGATGAGTATGCCATAAAGAGCATAGCGAAAAAACGGATATTGCAGATATTCAAGCATTCCTCTCAGTGACTAAGATTTCGCGGCAGCCATCTGCCGCTGTTCGGCAACAATCATGAGCAATTCCTCGCGCACTTCCGCCGGGAGTGATATACCGCGCAGTTGCAGACTGCGCCCCCATCCGGCGATATCGGTGGGCAGCAGAGTCAGCAATATATCGCGAAACTGCTCTGTTTCAGCATCATTGTATTCTTCAGGGGCACGACCGGCATAGACATCAAGTTCCTCGTCGTCATAATACTCTATCTTAGAGCTGACGGCCGCCAGCAACGAGTCTTTCTCGCATGTGATGTGCATGCCGCAACATTCTTCTTCACTCTCCCCAGCAAGCTCAGCACTGGCCGCAGAGTCTGCAGATTCATGCGAGGCATGTGAATCCTGCCATCTATGCACGGCATAGAGCACTGAACCCACAATAAGCAGAGCAGCAAGGATGTATAACGCAGGGATCATGACTCCATATACATTTGACGCAACTCCTCGGGCACGTTGTCTGAGTCTACAACAGTAAACCCAATCGAGCGCATGGCATCCCAGAATCCGGGATATGACTTCTCGACCACTTCGACATCACAGATCTCAATACCGGGGCAGAAGATGCCCACCGGAGCAAAAGCCATGGCCATGCGGTGATCGGCATGAGTGTCAATCGAAGGAATTGTACGCACGGGTGCCCGCTGGCCTTCCCACATCAGAGTGCCCTTTTCGTCATACTCAACTATGAAGCTTAGTTTGAGCAGTTCAAGTCGCAAAGCCTCAAGACGGTCGCACTCCTTATGGCGCAGATTGGCAAGTCCGGTAAACGTAAACGGCACTCCAAGCATACAGCAACTCACAGCGAGAGTCGGTGCAAGATCAGGATTATTCTCAAGAGCCAGATGCACACGTGGAGCCTGGTCGGGCGAAGGAATCAATTGTGCCACACCCTCGTCGGTCCATTCAGTGCCTACACACAAGGCATCAAAGTACTGCGTCAGGCGTCGGTCGCCTTGCACACTGTCGGGCTGCAGACCGGCAAGTTCGAGCCACCCTGCCGACAAAGCAGCAGTTTCATACCAATATGAAGCAGCAGTCCAATCACCCTCATCAACGCGCTCTACCGGAGCACATCGGCCCGGAGTAATCACTATTTCTGAGGCAGACACTTCTATCTCTATACCTGCATCGCGCAGCATTGCCACAGTCATTGCCACATAATCGGCCGAAACAAGCTCACCATCGAGAATCAATCGCACAGGAGCCTCGGCTCGGGTTGCTGCAAACAACAGCGCCGACACAAACTGCGACGAGACATCGGCCGCCACTCTGACATCTCCGCCGCGCAACCGACTGCCGGTGATGCGCAAAGGCACAAACCCTTCTTCTCCGAGATATTCAATTGATGCTCCAAGTTCGCGCAGGGCATCAACCAAAGGAGCAACCGGACGGCGGCGCATACGCTCGACACCATCGAGCTCTACTGTGCGGCCCTCGCATCCGGCAAACCAAGCCGTGAGGAATCGCATAGCTGTACCCGAGGCACCGACATCCACCCGCTCTGCCTCCGGATTACCGAAAAGAGCTTCGGCTAAAACGGCTGTATCGGCACAGCGGGCATATTGCGCAGGAGCCTGCGCCCCTGCCAATGCATTAATCATCAGTGCCCGGTTGCTCACACTCTTCGAGAGCGGCATCTCAACGGTGCCTTCTATAAGTTCTTCAGGTGGGAATATGCGGTAGTTCATTATAGTAATGTTGATAGTGGGTAAGCTTTAGTTACAAGCAGGCACTTCGGCAACACAGGCTTCAGCAAGATGCTCAAGAGCCTCAGCAAGCACACTGCGCTGGGTGCCCACATTGAGTCGCACAAAGCCCCGTCCTTCGGCGCCAAACATGGTGCCGTCGTTGAGTGCCAGATGAGCCCGCCCCAGAAGCATATCCATCAATTGCTGCTGAGTGAGGCCCAACGCACTGAAGTCGAGCCAAAGCAGGAATGATGCCTGTGGGCGAACAACGCGCACTTGCGGAATATTGCGGCGTACATAATCGCACACAAAATTTATATTACCTTCGACGTATGCAAGCATCTGATCGAGCCACTGCTCGCCGTGGCTATAGGCAGCTTCGGCTCCGATCACGGCCGTCATTGTAGGCGCATTGAATTCATTGGCCTCGAGCCAGGCGTAATAGTCGCGCCGCAAGTCGGGATTCTTCACGAACATCCATGAGCTCACCAGACCGGGAATGTTGAAGGTCTTCGACGGTGCGCCGAGAGTCACAGCAATGGCTGCAGCATCTTCACTGACGCCGGCAAAAGCCAGATGACGCCGGCCGCCAAGCATCAGGTCGCCGTGAATTTCGTCGCTAACAACCACCATACCAGCCTTTCGGCATATAGTAGCCAGCCGCCGCAAGGTGTCTTCATCCCACTGTATGCCAATGGGGTTATGAGGATTACAGAGCACCAACATGCGTGGCTTCTCGCGATCGATGATCTCCTGTAGCCCGTCGAGATCCATTGTATAAGTCTCTCCGTCGGTCTTAAGCGGATTGCATACCACCTGCCGGCCATTACCTTCTATAACCATCTTAAAGGGATGATATACCGGCGGTTGTATTACAATCTTATCGCCTTTATCTGTGAAATAATTGACTGCCAACGCAATGCCCTTGACTACGCCGGGAATAAACGATAATTCCTCGCGAGTGACCTTTATGCCATGACGTCGGTCGAGCCAGTTGATGATCGACTGCCAATAACTATCGGAAGGGGCCGAATAGCCCAGTACCGGATGATTGAGCCTGTCGCGCAGCGCGTCGATAATATCCGGACACACAGCAAAATCAAGATCGGCAATCCACAAAGGGGTTACGTCGTGACGACCGAACATATCATCGAGTCCTTCATACTTCACGGCACCAGTGCCGCGACGGTCGATAATTTGGTCAAAGTCATATTTCTGCTTCATAGACAAGGAAGTAGTTGCAAGAAACTTTACAGAATAGCGATTAAATCGGTTAACGTCAACAAAGATACACAATTTATGCGATATATGGGATATTTTTCAATAGAACAGCCTGTCATGGGTGGCGGGTGAGTTATGGGGAGGTCGCCTCCAGGGAGGCTCTGGCCGCGATGTGGCGGGTGTGAGGGGGTGATTGGATTGATACTTTTTGGCGAGGGGCGCTTGTGGTTCAGGGCGAGTCTTTGCAGACTCGTGCTCTCGGGCGGGTTTTGTGCCGGGCCTAACCTCGCTGTGCTCGGCAAGACCCGGTTATATAAAGGGCGAGGACCTTCGGCCCTCGAGTGATGGGTGGGTCCGGTGGTGAAGTGGTCGCACCTAAAGGCGCTCCTATTTTTATGTGGGGCGGATTCCACAACCTGCGCGCCGCCACGCGGCACTTGGATGTGGCTACAGATGTGGGCGCCTCCAGGGAGGCTCTGGCCGCGATGCGGCGGGTTTGAGGGGGCGATAGGACCAATAAGACTAATAGGACCGATAGGTCTGATATGTGTTGGCGGGGCTTCTGTAGGGTAATCTAATGTGGGGTAGTCGACAGGTTCTTGGAGGAGTTCTTCTATGTGGTGGTCCTGCGGAGGTGCGGGGGTGTCGGGGATTGTTGTGTCATAGATCTCAGCTGTGGCGCGGGTGATGACTCGGGGAAGGGTGTCGACGGGCGTTGTGGAGGTAAGTACTACGGTTGTCGGCGAGGGTATGCAGGTGACGATGTTGTGGATGGGGTCGTGAAGACCGAGTTGCAGTGATTGGTCGTATTCATCAAAGACAAGGGCGGTCACGGTTCGGATGACTACATTGCCGAGCATGTAGTGCGCGAGGAGCCGGCGTGGGGTGGCGACTACGATGTCGGGGATTGTACGTAGTGAGGTTTGCTCCGTGTTAAAGTCGTTTTCGTCGCATAATGCTATGGTGCGGTATTCGGTGGTGAGTGACCGGATGATGTCGGCGATCTGTGCAACTCGCTCATCTGTGGGTGCCAACACCAGTGCCTGCACGTTGCCGCAGGGTGTCTTGAGGTACTTGAGTATGGCGATTGCATAGGCCAGGGTCTTATCAGCGGATGATGATGACTGCAATATGAAGTGGCGGCTGTCGCTCTGAGCGACTTTCTGCTGGAGGGTGATTTCTGTGGTTTTCATGGTTGTCGGTTTATTTTTACGGCAAAGTTAATATGGGATTGGTGGGAGAGTTCCGGGAGATTTGCACCCGGTGGATATTTTAGCGCGGTAAATGGTTGGAGATAAGGGCGTAGGGCGTATTTGATTCAGGGCGAGTCTTTGCAGACTCGAGGTGTATGTGGCACGCTTGCCGGGCCTAACCTCGCTGCGCTCGGTAAGACCCGGTTACTTGGAGGGCGAGGACCTTCGGCCCTCGGTGTGTGGGCGGAACGGTTGTGGGGTGGTCGCACCTAAAGGCGCTCCTTCCTTTATT
>CAZAME010000038.1:0-15178 GCA_964486445.1 uncultured Bacteroides sp.
GCAGACATATTTTCATAGTCTGCGTCATTCATTAATCTTATTTGAATTCGGGAATTAATATCCAAGAAGCGGGTTTTTTCCTCCACAATTAGCAATTATTCGGTTGGCATTTGCTTCTGTTCGGGCTTTACGCTCTTCATTGCGATGTCGTTCTTCTGCATTAAAATTCCCCCCGGAGATGTTTCTCCAGATTACAACGGAAACAAGCGACATCATCTCGACCCATTGGAGGATTAGGAATTGAACGCATCATTGCTTCAACTTATTATTTACACAAAAAATAAACCATTTCCTTTATAATAACAAACATATAATGATATATTTTGCTATTCTTCATTTATAAAAACATTATAAAAATGTTAGGTTTGACATTAATGTTCGTTCACAAGAGCATTGAGTATTATATTATTGCGCAATTTACCAATATCTTCGTTTAATAAAGAATACATACATCATTTTGCATAAGTGCTTTACTGATATTTCGATATTTGTCATTGTTTTGCACGGCAAATTTGCGTAATTTTGCCATGTTATTTACTTGACCGCTTAACTCAGCTGACAATGAAATTTATCGGTATCATACCTGCGCGTTACGCTTCGACGCGCTTCCCCGGCAAGCCTTTGGCCGTGATTGAAGGCAAAACTATGATTGAGCGCGTATATAACCGCGCCGCGCAAGAACTCGACAGTGTTGTCGTGGCAACCGACGACAACCGCATCTTTGATGCAGTGCAAGCTTTCGGCGGACAGGCGGTTATGACCTCAGAAGCTCACCGCAGCGGCACCGACCGCATCTGCGAGGCATACGACCTTCTTGACAGCAATGCCGACGTTGTCATCAACATTCAGGGCGATGAACCGTTTATTGACCCTGTGCAGATACGTGCGCTCAAAGACTGCTTCGCCGATGCCAATGTAGACATCGCTACTCTCGTGCGCCCTTTCCCCGCCGACGGCTCTACGGAGGCGCTCTTCAACCGCAACACGCCCAAAGTGGTCTTCGACAATAATCACAACGCCCTATATTTCAGCCGGTCTGTGATTCCTTACGTGCGTAACTACCCTGAGAATGAATGGCCGGCAAAGGCTGCTTACTACACCCACATAGGCATGTATGGCTATCGCGCCAATGTGCTCCACGAAATTACCCGCCTGCCGCAGTCGGGCCTCGAGATCGCCGAGTCGCTCGAACAGTTGAGGTGGCTTCAGAACGGCTACAGAATCCGTGTCGCCATCAATGATTGTCCCACCATAGGCATAGACACTCCCGAAGAACTTGAGGAAGCCCGCGCCCTTGCCCGCAAACTCGGATTATGATTAACCCGACTGATGCTCTTGACCGATCGGTGGCACCAGCTACCCGGCCATTCGGCAACCTCGTGCTGCCGGAAGGCAAAACTATAACACTTGATTCGGGAATCAGGGTGCATATTTTCCCCGGCGATTCGGCCGGAATGAGCCGACTGACACTGCTGTGGCGTGGGGGTGAACATCAGTGCAACATAATAGGCCGCGCAACATTGGCAATGTCGGCCATGAGAGAGGCCAACGACCGTTTATCGGCAACAGATATGGCCGAAATGCTCGACTTCAACAGTGCACGTCTTGTGTCGCTGAGCACCAAATACACCTCAATGCTGCGCCTCACATGTGCTGCCGGGCGCCTGAGCGACGTCATGCCTGATGTCATAGCCTGCGTGCTTGCACCGGCAATGCCCACCCGCAGTGTGGAAGTGCTGCTTGAAAACGCGGCTGTTTCGGCAGCGATAGCCGACCGTCAAGTGGCACAACGAGCACGCCGACAAGGCAACGAAATGCTGTTTGGCCCCACACATCCGGCTTGCAGAGTCGCCACGCCCGACCAACTGCGCTCACTCACCCGCAATGACCTGATGGCTACCTACTCACATATATGCAATCCGGGTAATCTCCCGGAGGTTTATGTGGCGGGATGCACCGATGCATCAGTCATGAACGCCATAGAAACGGCTATCACCAACCTCACCGAGCCGGCAGTAAAAGGCCATGCCGATAAACACATCGAGGGCACACCGATGAATCCGGAAGCCCCCGGAGAAACGACTGTGGTGGTTGACGGAGCTGTGCAAAGTGCCATCTGCATTAATTTCCCGTCGATAACCCGTGATAACCCCGACTATGCCGCGTTGCGCACGACAATTATGGCACTCGGAGGCTATTTCGGCAGCCGACTTATGACCAATATCCGAGAAGACAAGGGATATACCTACGGCATCGGAGCATCTTTGCTATGCGATGCCGACGGCGGATATATTTCAATCAATTCTCAGCAGGATCCAGCGTATACGCGCGCGGTCATTGACGAGACATACGCCGAAATCAACCGCCTGCGCGACACTCTCCTGCCTGCCGACGAACTCGAGCGACTGCGCAATCATGCACTATCGGAAGCAGCCACTGTGCTCGACACACCGCTGAGCATCAGCGAATACCGCATGTGTGAATTTACCGAGGGTATGCCGCACGACTACTATCACACGCTGCAACAGCAGATACACAGCATTACCCCCGAGGTAATCCGTGATATGGCCCGACGCTATCTGCACCCATCGGAGGCACGTGTGGCTATAGCTCAACCGGCCGACTGAGCGCGCACATCATTTATGACAAGAGCGGCCAGGTGCATGCCGAAAACCGACGTCACCTGGCACAGCGACCCTTTCTCTCCGTCGGGCATCACGATAGCCGGCTCTGAGGAATAAACTGCCTTAAACTTACGGCGAGGATAAACACCTGTCTTCTTGAATCTCTGCCGTAAAGCACGGGCAAGAGGACAGCCGGTGACCTTAGAGAACTCCACGGTTGACACCCTGCCCGGATCAACTCGGCGGGCGGCTCCCATCGACGAAAACAGGCGTGTGCCCCCCGACTGCGTGGCATTGACTATGAGCAAGGCTTTATCAGCCACACTATCTATCGCATCAATGACATAATCATAGTCCTGCAAGGAAAAATCGGCCGCGGTAGCCTCGGTATAGCGGCCGTCGACCGCCACGATATCAGCCTCAGGATTTATTGAAAGCAAACGCCGGCGCATGGCCTCAACCTTGGGCTCACCGACGGTAGCCGGAGTTGCCTGCATCTGGCGGTTGATATTTGACGCAGCGACGGTGTCGAAGTCAACAATAGTAAGATGCTTGATGCCGGTGCGCACAAGAGCCTCGGCGCACCACGACCCCACACCGCCGACACCAAAGATTATGACCCTGGCATTGGCAAGCCGACAGGAAGCTGCATCGCTGAAAAAAGGTGCTGTGCGAGTAAACATACGGCGATCAGAATTTTCGACCGGCTTCAGCCACAAGTTCACGGTCCTGAGCAACCTGCGATCCTATGGTTGTGAGCAGGTCGCCCACAATGCCGCCATTGATGCCTATGCGGAGTGCTCTTATCTGGCCTTCGCGTGACAATTTTGCTCTGCCGCCGGCGAAGCGCAACTGCGCCGTGGGGTTAACAAAACGGAAGATGGCAATCGTGCGTAGTATTTCTTCCTCAGAGAGAGGCTGCTGGTGCTCGAGAGGCGTGCCTCCTATGGGACAAAGAATATTAATGGGGATGGAGGCCGGAGAGATTGAGCGCAAAGTGAGAGCAAACTCAATGCGCTGACGCTCGGTCTCACCCATGCCGATGATGCCACCGGAGCAAATCTCCATACCCTCGGCCCGGGCATCGGCTATCGTGCGCAACTTATCGTCAATGGTGTGAGTGGTGCACAAAGTGGCGAAATGGCTTGGTGCAGTCTCGAGGTTGCAGTGATAACGGTTAACACCGGCAGCACGCAAGCGTCGAAAATCTTCGCGTCGCAGCAGTCCGAGCGAAGCACAAGTAGAAATGCCAACTTCATCGCGTATGGCCGCAAGAGTATCACAAATGCTGTCGAAATCAGAGCCCGACGAAGCCTTGCCCGATGCCACAAGCGAAAACCGCTTGATGCCCGCTGCGTGATTAGCTCTTGCCGCTTCAAGACACTCGCTGCGCGGAACTACGCCATGGACCGCACAGCCTGTGCGGTAGTGCGCCGACTGAGCACACCATTTGCAGTTTTCAGGGCAGCGGCCGCTGCGCACATTAATTATTGAGCAGGAGTCGAAGTCATCCGAAACAAAAGCCTTGGTTATTCGGGCAGCAGCGTCGCACAGGGCATCGCTGTCGGCAACATCGGCCAAGACATAGGCTTCTTCATCGGTGAGCATGCCACCGGCGAGAACCTTATCGGTCAGTTTATCAAGAGCTTTTTCCATAAGTCATGAGAATTTTGAGGAAATGATATTGTAGACCCGGCGCCCGCAATAGCTTGCAAGCACGCCGATTTTATTTTTAAGACGCACCCTCGGGTTAAACAGCGAGGCGGCTCTGAGCCGGCGGATGGTGCGCCAACATTCATCGGCCACAGCCTTGCGGTCGGCAAATGCGGAAGCCTCGGCAGAATGAAGACGGTTGTATATATTAAAGTTGGCGCTAAGCCGGCGGTCGCGGGCTGCCTTGAGCAACGCTGGGTAATCGGCTGACATATATTGCTCCATGCGGTGAGTCACCGCGAGAACGTCGAGTATGCGCGGAGAAAACGTGCGCAGGAAACTCGTAGGATGCAAACGATAGAAATAGACCGGCCGTGAGCACACCACCACTGCACCGGCCAAAAGGAAGGCCCGGTAAAACAAATCGAGGTCTTCGTAGTAAAGCCCATCGGTAAAGCGCAGATCATCAAACAACGACCTGTGCCATATTTTACCCCACGCAGAGCCAAGCAGCGGAGTCTGCTGATAGAGAGTGCGCTCAACAGCAGTCGGGGCCGACAACACTTCCTCATGTCCATAAGCCGACACAAGCGTGGAAGTCTCCGGGGTGTCACCGCTCACTACTCCTCCGGCAGCAATCTTGCACCGGTGTGCAACAGCAAGTGCCACAAGACAGTCTATGGCCCCGGGCAACAGCACGTCATCGGCGTCAACAAACATAAGCCATTCGCCTGTAGCGGCGGCAATGCCGGCATTGCGGGCAGCCGATAGTCCGGCATTATTCTGCGACAACACCTTCACTCCTGCATATCGGGCTGCAATAAGACCCGTTGAGTCGGTAGACCCATCGTCAACAACCAACACCTCTGCCGGCTCGTGTGAATCTTGCGCACACTGCATGACGCTGTCAAGGCATTGCGCCAGATAGCGCTCGGCATTATATGCAGGTATTATTATCGAAACCATAATAACATTTTATGTGAGTGTCAGTAGGTTACAAATGGTTTCCCGGGATCTGACTCATTATTTACACGGTTGAGCGCAGTGACGACAAATATGCTGCCATGGGGGATCTCATCCGGAATGTCGTAGAAGCACTCGGGTGTGACAGCCATGATTGCAGAAGGATCGCCAAGATCAATCTCATCATTTTCATCGAAGCAGTAAATGACAAAGCGAGTGGCATCGTTGGTGTGGCCTTTCGGGGCATGCGACTCCCATTGCAGGGTGTGCCCCTTGACAGCGACATTGCGCGGCGCATGTGGGCGCGCATCATCAATCCACGGATAGGCAGGCACCAAAGCCATAAACGCATGCACATCAGCGGCCAATGAGTCGGCGATGCCACCGTAGTTTGCCGTTACTTCTCCCGCAGGCCAGAAACAGCTACCCTGAAGCGAGGGATTTTCACGCGTAATGCGCACCTTATGATTGAGTTGCGACTTGTCGGTTGAGGGAGCGATATCCTGATTATCCATAGTGCGCACTACGTCTTGACCGATGTAAACATGCCGGCCGCAGGCATTATCGGCCCACCAGGCGGCAAGATGCAACGAGGGCGCAACTTTGTTTTCAAGAGTCCAATACAGCTGCGGCATCTGATAATCTATCCAACCCTCTCGTGCCCAGTGCAGAACATCGGCATAAAGATCATCATAGTTCTGAAGCCCGGCAGAACGGCTGCCCGAAGGGTCAGAACTCTGATTGCGCCAGATGCCAAACGGGCTGACACCGAAGCGCACCCAAGGCTTAATGTGGCGTATATCATGATGCAGTTCTTCAATGAGCTTGTCGACATTGTGTCGCCGCCAATCGGCCAGCGACATGCCCTTGCCATGCTGCTGAAAGGTTTTGTCGTCTTTAAAGCGGCAACCTTTTACGGGATAGGGATAGAAATAGTCGTCAAAGTGGATGCCGTCAATGTCATAGCGCTCAACGATATCCTTAACGATGTCGCGGATGAATTCGCGATTCTCTGCAATGCCGGGGTCAAAATACAGTCGCTTGTCAAAGGTGATGAAACGCTCGGGGTGCTTGCTGCCTGGATGCGATGCCGGCAGTTTCTGTCGGGCCGACGTAGTGGCTCGGTAGGGATTTATCCATGCATGAAGCTCCATGCCACGCTTGTGGCACTGCTCAATCATAAACTGCAATGGATCCCAATAAGGCCGCGGAGCCTTGCCGTCTGCGCTAAGGAACTTGCTCCAAGGCTCATAAGGCGAGTCATAAAAAGCATCGGCCGACGGGCGCACCTGAAAAATCACGGCATTTATGCCGGCCTCCTGCAAGGCATCGAGCTGAGCACACAGCCAGCGCTTGTTTTCGTCGGTAGAGCGTCGGGCGTATGCATCCTGATAGACCGTATGCATCCACGCGCCACGAAACTCCCGCTTCGGCACCTCCACACCACCGGCTACACCAGGCCACATAACAGCCAGGGCAAGCAAAACTATTGAAAGGTAACGCACCATGGTGTGATTAGCGTCGATGTTTCTCATTTGCCGGCCGGGGGCACGGTAGTCTCATGATCATTGACATACTCCTTGACTTTGCGGAAGAGCCGCGTGGCAAAAACAAAGTCGTTGAGAGCCTCGTTGGTGGTGGTGTAGATTTCCTTCATATTTCCCACCCACTCGCGATATCCTTTGTTTATAAACAGGATATTCTCACCGATGCCGAGCACCGAGTTCATGTCATGCGTGTTGATGACAGTGGTGATGCCATATTCGTGTGTAATGTCGCTGAGAAGTTCGTCAATGAGTATAGACGTGCGCGGGTCGAGACCCGAATTTGGCTCGTCGCAAAACAGATATTTAGGATTGAGAGCAATTGCACGGGCAATGGCCACACGCTTCTGCATGCCGCCCGATATCTCGGCAGGATACTTATTTTCAGCACCCAGCAGATTCACACGCTCAAGGCAGAACATTGCCCGGTCGCGGGCCTCGGCCGCCGACATGCGGGTAAACATCACAAGCGGAAACAACACATTGCCAAGCACGGTTTCAGAGTCAAAAAGCGCTGACCCCTGAAAAAGCATGCCTACCTCCTTGCGCAAATCTTTTATCTGCTCGCGATCCATGAGCATAGTGTCGCGGCCGTCAAAGAGTATATGACCGCTATCGGGGCGCAGCAGCCCGACAAGCGACTTCATCAGCACAGTTTTGCCAGATCCGCTCTGGCCGATAATCAGGTTGGTCTTACCCGAATAAAATGTAGCCGAGATGTCATGGAGCACCGTGCGGCCGTCAAACGATTTAGTGAGGTCCTTTATCTCTATCATTGCAGCAGCAGTTTTGTGAGTAAGACATCAAAAAGAAGTATCAGTATCGAGCTACTCACCACCGCGTTTGTGCTCGCGCGGCCCACCTGCAGCGCACCACCCTTGACGTAGTAACCGAAGTATGAGGCCACCGAAGCGATGATAAAGGCAAAGACCAACGACTTGATTATGCCATACCATATATACCACTCGATAAACATCGCCTGCAGACCGTAGACATAACGCGAAAGCGGAATAATATCGGTGAACACAGCCACCAGCGCGCCACCAACAAAGGCCGAGAATATGCTGATAATCACCAGAAACGGCATAAAGAAAATGAAAGCCGTAATCTTAGGGAACACCAGATAGTTGCACGAATTGACACCCATGATCTCCAGCGCGTCGATCTGCTCGGTGACACGCATCGTGCCTATCTCAGAGGCAATATTTGAGCCGACCTTGCCGGCCAGAATAAGACACAAAATAGAATTTGAGAACTCCAGCAACACGATATCACGAGTGGCTAATCCTACAGAATATGAGGGCACCAGAGGCGACATGATGTTTATCTGCATCTGTATGGCAATTACCGCACCGATAAACAGCGATATAACTATGACGAGCGGAATTGAGTCGAGGCCCAGTTTGGAGACCTCTGCAATAAAACGACGGCCTGTCACGCGCCATTTGTCGGGCAGAGTGAACACACGCGCCATAAATATGCAATATGCGCCGAGAGACGCAAGCGATTTTGATATAAGCATAAGCCTGAAGCTTGATAGTGTTTCAAGCCACAAAGATACAAAAAAACTCGCTCCCCGACAACGCAGAAATATATATACCAAGCGAGCCTGCGCTCGGGGTTTTGCAATTTCCCGAGTGCAGGCTCGCTATGTTAGTCTTTACTCTCGAAGAGCTTGGAGATCAGGCTACAGTCATCTCGCCAACGATTGATGTGGTGAGATAGGTCTTGATGTCTTTAGCCGACAGGCCACTGCCAAGCAGATACATCATCTTTGTGACAGCTGCCTCGACGGTAATGTCATATCCTGAGATTACGCCCGCCTTGGCAAGCATATCGCCGGTATAGTAGCGCTTCTGCTCGTCGCCGCCGTTAAGACACTGGGTGACGTTGAAGATAATAAGGCCGCGCGAAACTGCATCGGTCAGTGCATCGAGGAACCACTGTTCGGTGGGAGCATTACCGGCGCCGAAGGTGCGGAGCACAACTGCCTTGATGCCCGGAGTAGCAAGCTGAGCCTTGACAACATCCTCAGTGATGCCGGGATAGAGCCACAGCACAAGCAGGTTGGAGTCCATAGAATAGAAAGGATCAAGAGGCAGCGCCGTGGTATGACGCATCAGGTAAGGCTTGGCATAGTCGATGTGCAGGTCGATGGTGCCGAGGTTAGGATAATTGAAACTCTTGAAGGCATGGAAGCCTGTAGAGGTAAACTTAGTGGAGCGGCAGCCACGCACGATGTAGTCCTGGAAAGAGATGACAACTTCCTGAATCATCGGGTCGCCGTTCTCGTCTTTGGCAGCTGCTACCTGCAGTGCTGAAATCAGGTTTTCTGTGCCATCTTCTCGGGTATCACCGATAGGCAGCTGTGAGCCGGTGATGACAACAGGTTTGCGCAGATTGCGGAGCATGAATGACAGAGCCGAAGCGGTGTAAGCCATTGTGTCGGTGCCATGCAGCACAACAAAGCCGTCGAAGTCGTCATAGCGGTCGGCAATGTCCTTGACAATCATATTCCAATACTCGGGATTCATATTTGATGAGTCAATAGGCTGAGCAAACTGCACGCTCTCAATATCATAGCCGAGCTGGCCTACCTTAGGCACATTGTCCATCAGATGCGAGAAGTCAAAAGGCTGCAGGCCGTTGGCTGTTTCAACCATGCCAATCGTACCGCCGGTGTAAATAATAAGAATTCTGGGTTTTGTGGTTTGAGTTGTAGTGTCCATAACGTTGTGTGTTTTTAATAGTGTCGGCGCCCCAATCACTCAGTTGAAGGCGCCGACATAATTCAGGTTATATTATTCGAAATAGTTCTTTGACATACCGAATACGAAGTGGCGGCTGCGAATAACCACAAAGGCCAGAACGATTGCGGTGGCGATGCCTACAAAGACGAAGGGGAACAGTGTAGAAGTCGTGTTGAAGATCTTCTCACCGGCACCGATGATGACAGGCACCATAGAAATTGCTACATAGTTGGCAACCTGCAGATAGGCAAGAGACAGAGTCGACTTGCTGTCGGTGGTGACAACCTCGGTTGCCTTGGTGTAGAAGATAGGCTGAGCAATACCGTTGCCAAGACCGCAAAGGGCTGCGGCTACAATATACATGGTTACCGACTCATGGATGAAGACAAACATTGCGAAGCTGGCAACGATCATGCCTGTGGCAACGATAAATGTGGTCTTGCGGAATGCCTTCATGACAGGAGTAAGAGCCAGACCTACGACGAACATGGCAAAGTAGAAGACCGATGTCATTGTCGATGCATCCTCAGAGCTGATCCACTTGAAGTTAGGCAGATAATAAGAAGGTATACAGGTGGCGAATACAAAGAAGAAGTATGCCAGAAGCAACCACACGGTGCGACCTACATAGAAGCCGCCTTTCACGGTCTGACCCTTGGTTGAGAATCCGTCGGCATCAACAGCAGGAACCTGAGTTGACGCAGCTGCAGAAGTAGCAGTCTTGTCGGCAGTTGTCGAGGCAGAAGCATCGGTTGCAGGAGCCGACTGATAGTCTGATTTAGGAATCTTGCGAAGGAAGGGAATCAGAATAAGAGAGAGCACAGGGATAAGGTATACAAAGAAGGCACGGTGCCAGGTGTGCTCAAGATTGCCGGCTACAAGGAAGCCTACAGCAAATGTGGCGAGCACAAGGGCGATATTACCGATAGCCGAGATGATACCCATCTGTTTCATACGGTATTTGCCGGTGAAGACGTCGGCGATAAGACCGGTAGAGAACGGCAGAATAAGACCACAGCCTGCACCCAACAGACAGCTCAGCCAGATAAGGCCGGTAAGTGAGTTACAGAAGATAGACCATACGCCGGCTACAAGATAGAGAATTGTGCCTAAAGCGATCACGGCTACTTTGTGGCGGCTCTCTGAGAGTTTACCCGACAGGAGCACAAAGGGTATAATGACAAGGTTGGGCAGCACAGTGAGCAACTGAATCTTAAAGTCTGTTGCATCCTGGAAGATACTGCGCAGACTACCCTCGATAGGTGTCACGGCCAGACCTGGAAGGTCAACGGCAAGCGACAGCGACCATATTGCAAGGACCACCATCATCGATATGGTGCCTTTACCTGTTTTTACTTGCATAGTTGAAATGTTTTAATAGTTAATTATGTCTTATTCGGTTACGGTCACGCGGTCGCCGTTGAAGACGCCGAGGCCAAGCTTATTCATCACGGCTTTCACTGCAGCCTGAGCTTTGACAGAGTTGCCGGCAACATCCAATGGGGGAGCAAAAGCAGCAATACCCATCACACCGGGGAGCACGCCGAGTACGCCGCCGCCCACACCGCTCTTTGCGGGAATTCCTGAAGTATAGAGCCAGTCGCCTGTGTTCTGATAGAAACCTACCGACGAAATCAGGGTTGTGATCTTCGGTGCCAGTTCGGCTGCAAACACCTGCTCTTTTGTCACAGGGTTCTTACCGCCGTTGGCAATCGTGCCGGCACAGATGGCAAGCTGCGATGCAGTGATACCAACTGAGCACTGGCGTGTATAAAGGTCAAGACTCATAGGCACATCGTCGTAGATGCGGTTGTAGTTTTTAAGCAGCCATGCAATAGCGCGGTTGTTGAAGTTGGTTTCCGACTCCGATTTATAGAGCTCGTCGATCACCTGTGCCTCAGAACCACACAGAGCCGCAATATTGTTAATGATAGCTTCCCACTTGCCCCAGGAGTCACCCTTAGGCTCCACCATAGAGCAAGCTGTGATGGCTCCCGCATTTACAAGAGGTGTAGAGGGATGGTCATTCTCAAGAAGAATGGCGAAGATAGAGTTGAACGGCAGGCCGGTGGCGTCTGCGCCGATCTGCTTGAGCACCGCATCTGCTCCATACTGCTTGAGCACGAGAATAGCGGTGAGCACTTTGGAGACTGATTCAATGCCGAACTTATAGGCGGTGTCTCCCACATTGATTGTAGTGCCGTCGAGCAAAGTAACACTGATACCAAAGAGGTTGGGGTCTACATTTGCCAGGAAAGGAATGTAGTCGGCATTATGGCCTCCGGTGATGTCCTTGCACTCTGCATAGGCCTGTTCTACGGCTGCTTTGATTTGCGCCCGTGTGATAGTCTTGTCCATGTAGGTAATTTTTTTGATTGAGTTAATAGTTGAATAATCGATGTGCAGTTGTGTGTCTTACACGTTTGTCGCATTTGATAAAAACAACATCGGCGGCTCCGAAAAGGTTCATATTTTCATCCTAATATCTGTTATGCGCAGAAAAAGTGTTAAAAATGTCAGTCGGTAAATCATATCGAGAATTTATTTGTTGTAATCACATATCAGCGGATTACACCCGCCTCACTAATACAACTATTATTTATAATTATAACTCATTCGCGACTCCTATGAACAAAAAAGTTTTTTTACTCGTCACTGCAGGCCTCGCCGTGGCATCAAGTGCTTTTGCACAGCGCGACAACCGCACTTTTGAAGACGAAGTTGTCACAATCATAGTCAACGAAGACTCCGCCGACCCGGCGAAAGTAGAACAGGCTTTTAAAGAAAATGCCCCGACCACGCCGCGCGACAATGGTCTGCCTCGCTTCGCCATTGTAGGTAAAGACCATCAGTTTTATATCGGTATAGGCGCACAGTTCCTCGGCGAAGGTGTCTATGACTTCGGCGGAGACATGCCCTCGACTCTCAACTTCACCCCGTCGTCATTAGTAGCTCCCACCCCCGGCAACGACGGTAATCTTGGCTTTGCATGGCAGTCATCATCAATATATATGAATATCGTTGCCATGCCGCACACCGACAATAAAGTCGGCATCTTCTTCAAAGGTAACTTCACCGGCGACGGCAACGCATTCAACTGCTCACACTTTTATGCCCGCTACCGCGGTCTTACTGTCGGTTACACCAACAGTGCCTTCACCGACGGTGCAGCAATGCCCTACACTATAGATAATGAAGGTCCTAACGGATATCCCTCTGTATCGCTCTTCACAGCCTACTGGCAGCAGAACTTCGGCCAGGGTTTCTCGGGCGCAATTGGTATTGATGCCCCCTCGGCCGACCTCTCCACAACATCAGCTTCAGCTCAGATCAATCAGCGCATCCCCGCTATACCTCTCTATGTTCAGTATGCCTGGGGCGGCGGAGCATCACACCTGCGTCTGTCCGGACTCATTCGCCCGCTGCAATACCGCAACCTCGCCACAGCCAAAAACCACACACTCGTCGGCCTCGGTGCACAGGTGTCGGGTATGACGAATATCGTCGGTAACCTCAGCATGCAGTATAATGTGGCTTATGGCCGCGGCATAGGCGATTATATTCAGGATGATAACGGCCTGGGCCTTGATGCCACACCTACTGCCACTGCCGGCAAGCTGGCTATGGTGAAGACTATGGGCGTCACCGGTGGTCTCAGCTATGCATTCTCTAAAAAGGCCACTGCCAATGTAAGCTACAGCCACGTCACCAACTGGTTGGGCGACAAAGCTGTCACCGACGCCGACCAATATCGTCACGGTGATTATCTGGCCGCCAACGTAGTCTTCAACATCAACAAGTTTGTCTCGGCCGGTGTAGAATACGACTATGGCTGTCGCAAAAGCTTCGACGGCACAAGCCTCCATGATAACCGCATCCAGTGTCAGCTTGCTGTGACATTCTGATGCCCTTCATCACAAATATACCTCATAAAAATCCGACTGAACCCATCTTCGGGCAGTCGGATTTTTTTTGCGTAAATATTGGGCGGATACTTTGCCAGGGTGGCATCGCTGATTCAGGGCCGCCCCACCCGGCTACATAGCACTCCTTCCTTATAGGCAAGATTTCCACAAAACCATATCAAATTCTGCCGTGTTTGTGATATTTTTCCTACCTTTGTAGTCTAATGATTTTCAAGACCTTCATGACTATGAAAAGACTCTTGCTCCTTATAGCCATTTTGACCGTGGTTGCTGCCGCCGGGTATGCAGACACACAAAAGGCCCGTGTACGCACCGCGCGACTGCCGGGAAAGAAATATGAACTCGTGCCCGACGTGGAGATCTCTATAAAAGGCATTAATTCTGACTTCAAGAGCAACAAAAACGGCCTGGTGGAGTTTGAGCTGCGCCCGCTCCGGCTGAAAACCGGTGACGAATTCAACATCGACCGCATTTATAAACGAGGCTTCTCGCTGCTTGACCAACGCGCATATAATTATTCGCCGAACTCAACAACCGATATAGTGCTCGTTGACCTGAAAAAGCAGGCCGACGAGACTCAGAAGGCCACAGCCAAGATGCTGGATAACGCCCAAAAGAACTACGACAAGGACATCGCCCGCCTGAAGCGCGAACTCGACAACAAGACAATTTCTCTCGAAGAACACCGCAAACAAGTGCGGGAGTTACAAGACAATCTCGACAAATATCAGCAGCAGATACCCGAGTATGCCAAGCGACTGACAAGCTTTGATTATGAGACGATTGACAAGGACAACGAGACCATCAACCTCGCCTTGCTCAACGGCGATTTTACCACAGCCGACTCCATCCTCAGGAAACTCAACGTCGTCGCCATGGCCGACTCCTTGATCCGCCAGCGCGAGGCAATCGCCGAGCAACAGAAGACCCTCGATGAGCAACAGAAGACCCTCGATGCGGTCAAGACCGAGAACAGCGCCACCACAGAGATAGTCGCCGAAATACTTTACAGCCAGTACCTTGTCGCCGCAAGTAAATTCCAAAACGACTCCGCCGCCTACTATCTGCAAAAACGTGTCGAGCTAATGCCCGATAATCCCGATTATCTTTTGGCGGCAGGTGAGTTTCTGCAAGACTATTTAGCAAAATACACAGAGGCCTTGGATTATTATAACAGGGCTTTAGAAAGCGCAATAGAGAAGTATGGTGAAAATCACCCTGATGTGGCCCGATCTTACAACAATATTGGAATTGTATACAACAAACAAGGCAACTACTCTGAGGCGCTTAAGTATAATGAAAAGGCACTGAAGATCCTGTTGGAATCCTTTGACAAAAATCACCCGAATGTGGCGAATTCTTACAACAATATTGGATTGGTATATTCCAATCAAGGCAACTATGCTGAGGCGCTTAAGTATAATGAAAATGCGCTGAAGATCCTATTGGAGATCCTTGGTGAAAACCATCCGGATGTGGCGACTTCTTACAACAATATTGGAGGGATATATTACAAGCAAGGCATCTATTCGAAGGCTATAAAATATTTAGAGAATGCACTGAAGATACGGTTAGAAATCTTTGGCGAAAAACACCCGAATGTGGCGACGTCTTATAACAATATTGGAGAGGTATATTCTAAGCAACGCAACTATTCGGAGGCGTTAAAGTATTTAGAAAATGCGCTGAAGATTCAGTTGAAAATCTTTGGCGAAAAA
>CAZAME010000039.1:0-15148 GCA_964486445.1 uncultured Bacteroides sp.
ATGGTAGAACTTCCCTAAGTAAAAATGAAGATCCGCGAAGGCACCGTAGTCGATGCCGACGATCTGATGGATGAGATGGCTAAAACTGCCCGCGAGGTATCGGCCTCTATGGGCAAACTCGCCGATCTCTCGCCTGAAGAACTCGACAACATAGCTGAAATCGTGGGGCTGGGTGCTCTGAAGTACTTCCTGCTTAAGGTTGATCCTCGCAAAAACATGACATTTAACCCCAAAGAGAGCATCGACTTCAATGGCAATACAGGTCCGTTTATCCAGTATACATACGCCCGCATCCGCTCGGTGCTCCGCAAGGCTGCCGAGCAAGGATTTGTCATAGGCGACTATAGCTCTGTGGAGCCCTGCGAGAAGGAGATAACTCTGATACAGCGTCTGGCCGACTTCCCCTGGGTTGTGTCGGAAGCAGGCCGCACCTATTCGCCGGCACTCATTGCCAACTACGCCTACGATCTGGTGAAAGAATACAATCAGTTCTACCACGATTGCTCTATCCTGCACGAGAGCGACGAAGCGGTGCGCTCGCTGCGCCTGCAGCTGTCGGAGACCACAGCCCGCACCATCCACACAGCCATGGCGCTGCTCGGCATCAGTGTGCCCGAGCGCATGTAAAGAGAAGCTGTTAAACCTTTTCTCCCTCCGGCAGTCTGTTATATAGTAACAATCTTAATAATCAACTAAAACCGACTAATATGTATCCCCCTCCTTTTAATCAGACAACAATGCAGCAGCAGATGGCAACTCGCGTGTCTTCTGCCATGAAACAGGTCTTCGTGAAGATGACTCTGGCACTGCTTGTCACAGCCTTCGTATCGCTCTGGGCCGCAGGCTCCGAGGGTTATCTGCGATTCTTCCTGACCAACCGATGGTTTATGTGGGTGCTCGTAGCAGCCGAGTTTGGCATTCTCTTCGGCGTCACAGGTGCCGTGAAGCGTATGTCGTCAGCTGCAGCCTCAGGCCTCTTCTACCTGTTTGCTGTTATCAACGGGTTGCTGATGGCTCCTATCTTCCTGGTCTACACTGAGTCGTCGATAGCCAAGACATTCTTCATCACTGCAGGCACATTTGGCGCAATGGCAGTATATGGCTACTTCACCAACCGCGATCTCTCGCGCATCGGCAATATACTGAGCATGGCTCTGTGGGGCCTCATAATCGCCATTGTGGTCAATCTGTTTATGCACAGCTCACAGCTCGACTGGATTATCTCAATCTTCGGCGTCGCTATCTTCACAGGTCTCACAGCCTGGGATACCCAGCAGATCAAGACTATGGCCCTGTCTATGCCCGATTCACAGACAGGTCGCCTCGCCACTATGGGCGCGCTGATGCTGTATCTCGACTTTGTCAACCTGTTCCTCTATCTCTTACGCTTCTTCGGCAACAGCCGCGACTAATCTACATATCTATATCATAACCTCGGTGTCCCCGCCAACTCAGGGGACACCGCTTTTTTTGCTCAGCAATGTCACGATCGTTTGACCGCTACACCCGACATTATCCCAAACTTATACGCCTCGGTCTGCCTATCCTGGTGGGCCAGCTCGGCATGATAGTCGTAGCTTTTGCCGACAACATAATGGTCGGCCGCTACTCCACCCCGGCACTGGCATCGGCGTCATTTGTCAATAGCGTGTTTAACATCGCCATACTCGCCTGCATAGGCTTTTCATACGGCCTGACGCCTCTGATGGGTGCACTCTTCAACAAAGGAGACAAGCGGTCGATAGGCTCGCTGATGCGCACAGGTCTGCTGCTCAATGTTGCCTTTGCCCTGGTGTTGTGCGGCATTATGACTGTCGTCTACTTCAACCTCCATAGATTAGGCCAACCCGAGGAACTGCTGCCGCTGATACGCCCCTACTATCTTGTCGTGCTCGCCGGAATTGTGCCGGTAGCCATCTTCAACGCATTTGCCCAGTGGAGCTACTCAATAACCAACTCGAGCATGCCTATGTGGATCATTCTCATAGCGAATGCCATAAATATTTTTGGCAACTGGGCCCTCATCTACGGTCACCTCGGTTGTCCTGAAATGGGACTCACCGGCGCCGGCATCTCCACTCTTGTCGCACGACTGTTCTGTGCTCTTGTCATTATGGTGGTCTACTTTCGTTCGAAACGCTATAAGGAGTACCGCACCGGTTTCACTGACAGCCGTGTGACAGCCACCGAAACCCGACAGGTGCTGTCGACCTCATGGCCCGTGGCTTTGCAGATGTCAATGGAGACTGCATCGTTCTCACTCTCGGCAGTGATGGCCGGTTGGATAGACGCGCTGTCGCTGGCCGCCCTGCAGATCATCATCATCACCGGCACCTTAGGATTCTGCATCTACTACAGCCTCGGCGCATCTATAGCCGTTTATGTGGCAAATGCCTGCGGCTCGGGAGACAGAAAACTACCCCGGCAAGTAGCAATGGCAGGCTATCAGCTGATGCTAATGCTCATGGTGACATCGACTGTGGTGCTGGGATTCTTCGGCCGCGACCTTATCGACGCTTTCTCCGACGACACAGCTGTGCTCACGCTCACATATACTCTTATCTTCCCGCTGCTGCTATATCAGTTGTGTGATGCCACCCAGATAACCTTTGCAAATGCTCTGCGCGGGACTTCAAATGTGCTGCCTATGATGTGGACTGCCCTGATAAGCTATGTGATAATAGGCCTGCCGGCCACATACCTGTTGGCATTCCCCTGCCACCTCGGTGTATACGGCATTGTCTTGAGCTACTCGGTGTCGTTGCTGTCGGCAGCGTTGCTGTTTCTATATTTCTTCCTGCGCGAAACACGCTATAAAAAGAAAATTTTGGCTGCGGTCTAACAATTGATGTGTGTCGGTTGTTAACACTTTATCATCACACGCATCACATTATGAAACGCTTAGCCATAATCACCTTTCTTATTGTCCTGACTGCGGGTATTCCCGAGTGCGCCAGGGCCCAGATATTGCCGCTCGACAATAAGGCCATGCGCCGCGACAGCGTCATCCGCGACTTTGACTCGCGCCCCTACTTCGGCCTTTATAAAGATAATTACTTTATCTTCGGCCCGGCTATTGGTGAGAAAATCACCAATGAAAACACCAATGTGAAGTTTCAGATATCTATTTCACAGAAACTCACCCGTTCAACACTTCCATTCGGCACATATCTCTACCTGTTTTTCACACAGAAAGTGTTCTGGAACGTGTTGCAGAAGTCAATGCCTATGACCGATCTAAACTTCAATCCGGGCATAGGTCTGACAAAGCCACTGTTTCAAGACGACCGGTATATAGGTAAACTCACTCTCACACTCGAGCACGAGAGCAACGGGCGCGACAGCATACAATCGCGTTCATGGAATAAAATATCTTTCGGAGCGAGCATATATCTCGACCCCAACATCATGGTTCATGGCAAAGTGTGGGCACCGATCATCGACGGCGGCGAGAACCGCGACATACTGCGATACTGCGGTATATATCAGGTGGGTATGCAATTTCTGTCGCAAAACGGCCGCTTCTTCGGCGATATCACACTTGTCAAGCGCGCCGGCAAGCTCACCAACTACAACACCGTGGTAGGCTTTGGATATCGCTTCTCAAAGCGCGACAATCAATATTTATTCGTTCAATACTACAACGGCTACGGCGAAGGCCTGCTTGCCTACAAACAATTTCATTCGCAGCTACGAGTAGGCATCTGCATCAAGCCGACTATGTTCAGTGACTTTTAAGAGCAAGCACATCGAGGCCCGATGGAGCCTGATATATGCGCAGACCGAATTGTGGCAATGTCGCCACCACGAAGTCAAGCACATCGGCTTGCAGATGCTCATAAGACTTCCATTCCTGATGCGTCGTGAAAAAATACAGCTCCACGGGAATTCCTTGCGGAGTAGGTTGAAGTTCGCGAACCATTGACATCATCGACGGCACCGTTGATGCCACAGACGACGATATGTAGTGCTCGAGATAGCGGCGGAAAACCGATAAATTCACCACACGGTCTCCGGCGGGCAGAGTATCGAGCCACGGCTTACCGGCAAATTTCTCAAGCTCGGCCCGCTCCATAAACCTCACACTATTGACATCTATACACACCGAGCGCATGACTCTGCGCCCGGGGCTCGCCTGCATGCCACGCCAGTTCTGGAATGAGTCGCTCACAAGAGCATAGGGGGGGATAGTGACAATAGTCATGTCGAAGTTCTGAACCTTGACTGTGGTGAGATTCACCTCAAGCACGGTGCCATTGGCGCCAAACTTTGGTGCAGTGATCCAGTCACCGGGGCGCAGCATATCATTAAGCGTGAGGCGCACGCCTGACACCAGACCGAGTATGGGATCCTTAAACACCAGCATGAGCACCGCTGCCGATGCTCCGAGACCCGACAGAATTATTAGCGGGCTGCGATCAAGCAGCAGACTGACAGCCACCACAGCACCGATGCACGCGACCAGTATCTGTATCATTTCCAGTAATCCGCGCAGAGACCGCGCCGGCATAGAAGTATGCGTGCACAGGACCTCATATACAGCCGATAGGATGCGTATCACCACTATCACCACACTCACCACAACAAGCACGTTGATTACCACAGCAGTCCATTGGCGCAAGTAGGGATAATAATCAAAAGCTGTGGGCAGCAGCATTTTCAACAGCAATGTCTCAAGCATCAGAGTGATTGCCTTGACTACAGGGCGGCTCAGCAGCATATCATCCCATTTTGCCTTGGTTTTTTCTACCACTTTAAGCAAAACGGGAGCCACAACCCGAGTACACAGATAATAAAAGGCCACGGCTATGGCAATATACACAATCAGCACCACTGATGTAACAGTGAAGCCGAGCATATTGTCTCCGATCCCTACGCTAATGAGCCAATCAGACATCACAGCAGGAAAACCATCGATTGTAAGTATTTTTTCTGTCATATCGCAAAAATACAAAAAAGGTCTGATTATTTTTCATTATATTTGTGCATTGATTAAAAATTATCAGAACAATAACACACTTGTGCTGCGTACCCGGTTGCTCGGCAAATTATTGGCAGAAAAATGATATTGAGATATAATACTAAGGTTGCTCAGATGACGCTCCGACTATTTTTTGCAGCAATTTTTGCTGTTGCTACGGTTGTGCACACCAGTGCTCAGAAGTCGGTGGGTATGTTTGAATTAGAACTCTCCGACGGCATTACTACCCCCTTCGGCTCATACCATGGAGGCGAAAACCGCAATGCTTATACCGCAGCAGTGGAGTTCCGCTATAATTTCCCTATGACTCCTGTGGATCTTGGTGTTGCTCTTGATGTCACGAATGCCGGCCGCAACTTCCGCAACGTTGTAGTCGACGGATATTACAACCCTGAGAAGGTTTTCAAACAGAAAAACCGCACAACCTCGGTTTTCATCACTACCGACTACAACATTGCCCGCGGAAACGCCCTGAGCGCATTTATCGGGTGTGGTGTGGGTGTAGCGCACTATGCGGCCAAAGGCAGTGTGGCATACGACAGCGATGGCACAAACATAGCTTTCATGCCCCGATTCGGCATAGAGTTTATCAATCGCCTGCGCCTCACCTGCAAGGCTGTGATAGTGCGCCGGGGCTACAACGTTGTCGCTCTCACTATCGGCTACACCATAGGCGGCCGCCCCACGGTGTTTTAAATGCCCATAAGATCACGATAGATATCAAGAGCTGCCGTGATGTCGCTGTCGGCCACTTCGACACCTGTAACGACCCTGCCAGGTGCATCAAACAAAGTGAAATTCACGGTTGAGGCTTGCCGGTTTTTCTTATCATGCCGCATGATGCGGAGCAGAGCGTCGTAGTCACCGCAATCTATAGAGTCCACTCTGTAATTATCGCGCACATAAGCAGCAAACTCATATAACACATCCGACGGGAAGCCGCGCAGTAATTTCGATAACACGAGCTCCACCACCAATCCACGGGCTACAGCAAAACCATGAGGTAATGATCTCCCCTGCTGCATGGCATAGGATTCGAAGGCATGGCCTGCTGTGTGACCGGCATTGAGAGCTCGGCGCTCGCCACTTTCCAAAGGATCTCTGTCAACTATGGCCCGCTTTACCTCAACGCTCTCTTTTATCAGATTGAGAAATCGATCTTTATCGGATGTGAGCTCCTGCAAAGGGGTGTTTATCAAGGTTGCCAATTCCTTGTAACCGCAAATAAGCGCGTGCTTAAGCATTTCGGCATACCCCGACAACAGTTCAATATATGGCAGAGTATCGAAATACTCAACCGACACCAATGTAGCCTCCGGTCGTGAGAAAAGCCCCACCTCGTTTTTATATCCATTGAAATTAATACCGGTTTTGCCGCCTACGGAGGCGTCTACCGCCGACAACAGCGTCGTGGGTAGATTTATATATTTTATGCCGCGCTTGAACGTAGAGGCCGCAAAACCGCCTAAATCCGTGATCATGCCTCCACCGATATTTATGAGCAGAGACTGCCTTGTCGCGCCTCCCGAGCATAATGCATCCCATACCTGACACGCTGCTGTGATATTCTTGTTGTCGTCGCCTGACGGGACTTCTATGACTGTGGCATCTGCTACACGACGTGACTGCGCGGCAACACGCGGCAAGACATCGCGACCGGTATTGGCATCGACAAGCACAAAAACTCCTGCCTCAGGTGCTATAATAGAGTCTATGACCTGGCCGGGGTTATTATCAAATATCACATTCTCGCTCATACTGTTGTCGTAAGAAGATTATAGACAAGTATAGGAAAATTATCGGCAAAAGCCTCCATAGACTGATATACTATGGTTGCACCGGCCTCATACAATGCAGTCTGAGACACCGGGCCGGTAGTGACTCCTATCGTAAATACTCCTGCACGCGAGGCCGACTCTACACCAAGTGGAGCATTGTCGACAGCAATTGCCTGCGACGGGCTCACTCCGGCCAGCTGCAGACCGCGTATATAAGGTTCAGGATGTGGTTTGCCATGAGTAACATTGCGCGATGTCACCATCTTGTCAGCTGAAAATATTCCGGGAAAATCGGCTTGCAGCCTATCTATTAAAGATGCTTGTCCTGAACCGGTAACAATGACCCTCTCCATGCCAATCTCCTTCATTGTTCGAAGCAGATTCACAACACCCGGCATAGCTCCCACAGGAGGCAGTTCATTAAAAAACTCGGTCTTCTTGCGATAAAGTCTTTTTTTCTCTTCATCAGTAGCCGGGCGCCCATAGTTGCGCTGCATGAGCAAATCTATGGTTGAGGCACCGGTGCGGCCCTCCAACAAGAAAAACTCGTCGCGCGAGCACTTCAGCCCCTCCTGAGCACACATTTTCGTCCATGCGTCGGCGTGATGACCCATTGAATCATATATTGTGCCGTCCATGTCGAGCAAAGCAGCCTTTGGCACCACGGCATGGTAATGATGCTTTCCAAGGAAGTTTCTTATAATATCAATTATATCATTCATTATCGTGAGATTTTAATACACCATTTTTTGCTGAATGAAGCATGCGCCGCATATAAATATCAGCCATAAGTTGTGAAACACAATATTCAACATCGTTGCGCGACATTGTTATAGCAGGAAATACATATAGTGCGCTGTCGGCAGTGGAAATATCGAGATAATCGACCGCGCAAATGCCACTGAACCGCAAAGAATCAAAATCAAGCACCAAATCGTCATCTATATCCGGGGCATCACGGCGAAGATGATAATTAGCAAGACCTTCACGCACTTTCACCGGAGTTAGCACCATGTTCTCGATATCGACTCCGCGCAGATCTATTCCGCCAGCAAACATTCTGAGCAGATTGATAGCAGCCTCAACACGATCTGCCTTCACAACCGTGTCGGCCCCGGCGGGCAACAACACTCTTTCCTGCTCAGGCAAGGCAAGGATATCGGCCGACAACACCACAAGACTATCAATGCGCAGTGTAATAAACGGATAAGCCGCTCTTAAGCCTAACTCCACCCTGGATGCTTCCACCCTGGCATTGAGCTTTGATGCAGCATACGTCTCAAAAAGCGGGGTCAGCCGTTGTGGAGTAAAGTGGCGGAAACACATTACTGCAGCAGCTACCATTGCAAGCAACAGCGCCATCACCGTCAAAGTCGCTATTCTCAGCAGTTTTTTTCTATTGCCGGCCAACATTGTTTGCAGGATGCGGCCTGGCTGTTATGTGGAAACAGGCCTGCTTATATTCATATTTCACATAGCATCTCCCCTCGCGGCGCATGTCGTCAATAATCTCGGCAAGTAGATTTTTGAGATCTGTGGCAGTGCGCGGATGATTTGTGCCGTCGCATATAAACTTGTTGTATGCGATGTCAAATGTCGTGGCATATTGGTGTGCCGATGTATCCACGGCATTGCGGTTGACACGACGCAGACGTCGCACAGTATATCCGGTGCGCAACAGCGAAGACAATCGCATGCGATATTCTCCACCACCTCGCGCACGCAGACTATCAATAAACCCACGACCTATATCGGCTGCAAGTTTCTCAGCTTCCGGCACAAGATAGGGATAAGAATGCTTGAGAGTGTCTACAAAATAGTACTCGCATGAGCTGACTTTCACCAAGGGGCGGCGGAGATGGGCGGCGCTCTCGACATCGCACACCGGAGCTATGCCAAGCGAATCAGCGGCCGCTATCTGCACATAGTTACTATCGTTGAACAGATGATGAAACGTCGTTGCAAACCGGCGTGTGCGAAGTGGTGTGCAGCCGTCATCGGGCATCTCAGGCAAATGCTCAAGCCAGACCTCATCGCCATTGAAGCTATCAAGAAGAGCTCCAAGATACTCCTGTCGGCACAAGTGCCCGCTGCCACTACCGCTACCGCAGGCAACGACAAGCAGACTCAACATAGACAGGATTATGTAGTGGTGGGTGCGCATACCGACGCAAAATTAACAATTTATACACATATTCACAACCTTTATGATGCATTGTTACCCAACAATCAGAGCCGATAAAGCGTTTCTTTATAACCACTAAAAGATATAAAGCAATGATTACCGATAGTCTCAGATATGAAAAACCCGACGACGACATACTGCGCACTCTACTCACACCTGAACAGTATGCCGTCACTCAGCTCAATGCCACAGAACCGCCGTTTAAAAACGAATATTGGAATGAGCACCGGCCCGGTCTTTATGTAGATGTCACGACCGGTCAACCGCTTTTCCTGTCAACTGCAAAATATGACAGTGGTTCGGGTTGGCCGAGTTTCACACAACCTGTCAGTGCCGACGCAATCACCACTCATAGCGACACGTCGCTGGGCACTGAGAGAACCGAAGTGCGCAGTTCACTTGGCAATGCACATCTTGGACATGTATTTCCTGATGGTCCTGCTGACCGCGGCGGTATGCGATATTGCATCAACAGCGCAGCCCTGCAATTCATCCCTGTCGAAGACCTGCCCGGCACTCAATATGCCTCTTACTACGACACACTGCACGGCTTGCAAGGATAATTATTTAGCTTTAAGATAATAAAGCAATTCTATAGCATACGCAGGCGTGAGAGATTATCAATAATCTCTCCTGCCGACATAGTGCGGCACTCGCGCAAAGTTGCGGCGAAGTCGCGTGCCACCTGCTGCACGCCGTTGTGGCGGAATACGCGATGAACGGTGTCGTAGTTCTTTGCAAACACAGATTCTATCTCATCGGCCTCAAGAGCACACTGACGCACACCTTCTTCACGAAGGATATCGCGCATAAGTTTCTCCAAAGAAGACTTTATAGGAGTCGAGCCATTGCGCATATAATGACGGCAAACTACATTAGCCAACAACAGCCTCATGCACAAGCGATAATGAAGAAAATTATGTTCCCAAACTTTCTTCACCGACACACCAGCCGGTGCTGCGTATACATAGTCTGAGGCAAAGAGCACACTATCTTCAACATTGCCGTCTACGTTTATCGAGTCGATGGCTTCGGCTTCATCCCACACTACAATAGCGATAGCCATGCCGGTGAGACCATATATTTTATCTTCTTCGTCTATATACTTGAGTGATTCCATTATCTGATAATTACAATTTTTGTAACTGCAGCCGAGGTGCCGTTGCTGTTCTGCGAAGTAAACACATAATACACTCCCGAGCGCACAGGACTGCCTGAGGCATTACAACCATTCCAGATGGCCATGCCACCCTCTGACCGCATCTGAGCCACAACATTGCCGTTGCTGTCGGCAATCTTCACCAATGAGCCATCCATAAGACCTGTAATGGTGATGTCGCCCTGATAGTCGGGGCGCACAGGATTAGGATAAGCAAGTATATCGGAGTAGCTTTCACGGCCCGGTGAAGAATTACCGGCAAAACTTACCATACCTGTGGCTGTGCCGAAGTATACACGGTTGTTATCAGCGTCACAGGCCACCGAATATACTGCCGACGATGGCAGATAACTGTTGTCGGGAGTATAGTGGGCAAGTATCTCATCGCCGTTTTCGCTGACAAGATATACCCCGGATGTCTCGGTTGCTATCCACTTGCGATTACTGTGATCAACGGCAATGGCATTGATCTTGTCGGTCGACAGCAGATAATCGGCCAGATTAGTGCCATCATTGCGCGGCACCTTTATGCGGTTTATGCGGAAATCAGGTGATGCTGCACGCAAAGGTGATGTCAACTCCACGACACCTTCGTTAGAGCCTACCCACACCCGACCTTTGCGATCCTCTACAAGGCAGGTGTAGTATTCTGGATGAAATTCCTTGCCATCCTGATCTGTGAGAGTTTCCCAAACTATATGCTTGTCATCGGCAATATTGTCGTATGTGCCGTTGGTGTCGTATGCCACAAGCTTGCCATTATAAAGCCCATCAATAAAGAAAGCCATTCGCGACTGGCGGCAGAACAACATAGATATATCCTTATTGCCTGTGAAAGCTCCGCGAAGTGGCAACTGCACCCAATCTGATGCTGACCACGAACCACTGCGACGTTTTGCTGCCGGAAGCATTATAACTGACTGCAGACCGCGTGCACTGTTGTATTCGCTGCCCACATACATGTTGCCTTTCGGATCAAAAGCCACGCAGAAAGTGCGGCCACCCTTTGCGCCCCATGTTGGCGCTATAGGAGCATTCTCACTGTTTATTTTGCCCACAGGCACACCGTCGCGCACAACAAATACACCTTCAAGACCATTGCAGATATATATTACCGATGCATCATCGGGATCCTCGACAGCCATGCCGGCAGGACCAAGCAAAGGCACTTCGTCGGCCGGATATTGTTGTTTGGCCTCATCAAACACTTCGTTATCGAAAGTGAAACCCGACTGAGGTGTTATATCAATGACTCTGCCATTTTCAAGCAGATTCACGCTCTGCACGCTGCTGTCGGTGATATCGCCGTATGCACTGCTATTCCAGGCCGAACTACCAAGATTGCTCAGATATATGCGGCTACCGTCGGCCGAAGGCTTCATGAATGTCACACGCTCGCAAGTGAGCACATTCTCAGGCTGGGCAGCCTCCATGAGCACTGTAGGAGTAGCCGATGATATATCATATCTTGCAAGGCCGCCATTGCCTGTGTAGACTTTCGTGGAGTTGTCATAGAAATATACATCGCCTGAACGCAAAGGCTCGGGCAAGCTGCGTGTATCCGTGAGATTTCCGGCGGCGTCAAACAAATATATTTTTTCGGGAGATGCTACATAGAAACCACCTTCGCACCGACGCAGTGTGCGCAGGCCGGGAGCTTCAACAAGTGTCTTCATTTCTATGCGCCCACTGCCGTAATCTATGTCGAGGAGTTCCACCCGATCATGGTTGTCGTTGACAAACAAAAGATTGTCTTCCTTGCACACAAACCCCGAAGACTGATGCACGTCATAAAGATTGCTGAAAGCTGCCGGAGTATTGTGGCGCGCCGACAAGGGGGCATGCTTGAGCACATTGTCGTGAATTATATAAAGTCTTTCGCCATCTGTATCGATGAAACTTACCGGGCTGCCGTAGACAGCCGACTCGGTCACATGATCTCCCTCAGCATCAAAGATGACAAAACCGAAACTTGTGCCTAACATGAGGCCATTGTCAGTGGGATTCACCGTCTTTATATCCTTGTCATAGCCAAGCGATGCCACTTTTATGTCAGGCAGATTTACAATTTGCCCGTCTTCGTGAAGAAGATCTATGTTAGCATCATCATATACTATGCACAGATATTTGCCGCTGCGGTTATATGCTATTTTAGAAATAACCGACCCATTGAGCTTATTGTGCGTGGTGTAGGCGTATGTTTCGTTGTCATCAGCGTCGTATGAATACAAGTTACCACCCGACAGATAATAAACTTTGCCGGGGGTCTCTACCACGTCAGCCAGACGATCGGAGTAAACACTATACACATACCACTCGCCTGGTGCTGTCTGCGCTTCAGACACAACCGACACAACAAGGGCAATGAGAAGATAAAGAAGTCTGCAATTCATGTCACAAAAAGAGTAGAGAGGGAGAGAGCTGAAAAGCCGATAGACCTATCGCAGTGCGAGCACCTCGAGAAGCTTGCGTGTAGCACGACCGCGGTGGCTTATGGCGTTTTTCGCGTCGGCATCCATTTCGGCAAAAGTGAGACTGCTGCCTGCAGGGCGAAAGATAGGATCATAACCAAAACCGTCGGTTCCCGATGGTTGAGATGTGATTTCGCCGTCTACACGACCTTCAACAGTAATCTCACGACCGTTGCGTATAAGAGCTATGACGGTGCGGAAACATGCTGTGCGCTTGTCCGACGGCACATCCTTCATGGCATCGAGCATCTTGGCAACGTTGTCGGCAGGAGTGCAATGCTCGCCTGCATAGCGCGCGGAGTAGACACCCGGAGCTCCACCGAGTGCATCGACTTCAAGGCCGGTATCATCGGCAAAGCAGTCATATCCATAGCGATCCTTGATCCAATGCGCTTTTATCAGAGCATTTTCTTCGAGAGTTTCGCCTGTCTCGGGGATATCGTCGTGACAGCCTATGTCGGCCAGCGACAGCACCTCTATGCTGTCGCCAACAATGCGTCTTATTTCAGCAAGCTTGTGCACATTGTTTGTAGCCATCACCAGCTTTTCTTTCTCCATAAATGAATAATGTCTTGTATATGAAATGCTAACGTTCTTTATTACAAAATATTGTGTTATCAGCCCACCACTATATTCACAATCTTGTTGGGCACAACGATAATCTTGCGGATAGTCTTGCCGTCGAGCCACTTGGCTGCTGCTTCATTCTCGAGGGCCAGACGCTCTACGTCGGCCTGAGGTGTGCCGTTGGCAACCTGAATGTTAAAGCGTGCTTTGCCGTTGAAAGACACCGCATAGTTTACTACGTCTTCTTTGAGATACTCCTCATTGAAGGCAGGCCATGCAGCATCACATATTGTGGTGGTGTTGCCTATCGCATGCCACAACTCCTCTGCCACGTGGGGAGCAAAAGGAGCAAGCACTACCAACAGGTCGGCAAGTACTTTGCGGCTATGACATTTTTGCGATGACAATTCATTTACACAAATCATAAAGGCTGCAATCGAGGTGTTGAATGAGAAGGTCTCTATATCACCTGTCACTTTCTTTATGAGTTTATGTATGCTCTTGAGATTGTCGCGGGTAGGCTCGCTGTCATCAACAAGCAGCTCATCGCCGCGATAGAAAAGATTCCACAGTTTCTTGATGAATCTGTTTACACCGTCGATGCCGTTGGTGTCCCAGGGTTTGCTCTGTTCGAGCGGGCCGAGGAACATTTCATAAAGTCGCAAGGTATCTGCTCCGTAACGCTCCACGATGTCATCAGGGTTCACAACATTGAACATCGACTTTGACATCTTCTCCACTGCGTTACCACAGATATATTTGCCATCTTCGAGCACAAATTCTGCATTTGCAAATTCAGGTCGCCATGCACGGAATTTATCAAGATCAAGACGGTCATTCTCCACAATGTTTACATCGACATGTATCGGAGTGACATCATATTGATCCTTGAGACCAAGGGAAACAAATGTATTGGTGTCCTTGATGCGATATACAAAATTACTGCGGCCCTGTATCATGCCCTGGTTGACAAGCTTGCGGAAAGGTTCGTCTTCCACCACTTCACCGAGGTCATAGAGAAATTTATTCCAGAAACGACTGTAGATCAAGTGACCTGTAGCATGCTCAATACCACCTATATACAAGTCAACATTGCGCCAGTATTCATCAGCTTCCTTAGAGACGAGAGCCTTGTCGTTGTGAGGATCCATATAGCGCAGATAATAGGCCGACGATCCTGCAAAACCTGGCATAGTATTGAGTTCAAGACGATAACCATCGGCAGTATTCCAGTCTTTTGCACGACCCAGAGGCGGCTCACCGGTCTCTGTAGGCAGGAACTTGTCAATGGCAGGCAGCAACAGAGGCAATTTGTCCTCGGCAAGAGTGTGAGGTACACCATCCTTGTAATATACAGGGAATGGCTCACCCCAGTAGCGCTGACGGCTGAAGATTGCATCACGCAGTCGATAGTTGACTTTAACTTTGCCTATACCCTTTTCTTCTATATATTTTTTTGTAGCAGCAATGGCATCTTTCACTTCAAGCCCGTCGAGAACGAGCTCACCATTTGAAGAATTAATCATCTTGCCGCTCTTTGCGTCAAAACTTGCCTCCGACACATCAGCACCTTCTATCAGAGGAATCACGGGCAGATCAAAGTGACGGGCAAAGGCATAGTCGCGACTGTCGTGGGCAGGCACAGCCATAATGGCACCCGTGCCGTAACCGGCCAACACATAATCACTCACCCAGATGGGTATCTGCTTGCCGGTAACAGGATTTATGGCATATCCGCCAGTGAAAACACCTGTGACCTTTTTGTCTATCATGCGTTCGCGCTCTGTCTTGTGCTTGGTAGCAGTGATATACTCGTCAACGGCCTCACGGCGGTCGGGCGTTGTCACTATATCTACGTATGCACTCTCGGGAGCAAGCACCATGAAAGTCACACCAAAGATTGTGTCGGCACGTGTAGTGAAGATCTCAAGCTCCACATCATCCTTGCCGGCGAGAGGGAAACGCATCTCTGCGCCCTCGCTTCGGCCAATCCAGTTGCGCTGTGTC
>CAZAME010000040.1:0-15028 GCA_964486445.1 uncultured Bacteroides sp.
CTCAAGGCAGGCATGGTCGCCATTATCTCAGGCGGCACCGGCAATCCTTTCTTCACAACCGACACCGGCTCGGCCTTGCGTGCTGTAGAAGTTGAGGCCGATGTGATGCTCAAAGGCACTCGTGTCGACGGCATCTACACTGCCGATCCCGAGAAAGACCCGACAGCCACGAAGTTCAGTGAGATTACCTATGACGAGGTCTACAATCGCGGCCTCAAGGTCATGGACCTCACCGCGACTGCTCTGTGCAAGGAAAACCGCATGCCAATTGTGGTGTTTGACATGGATACTCCCGGCAATCTGGCTAAAGTCATCGCCGGAGAACCTATCGGCACTCTTGTCTATTGACGCGATATAATCAACAAAACAAAAACATATATCATCATGACTGACGTTAAAACTTATCTCGATCCTGCTGAGGAGAAGATGGAGATGGCTTTGGAGTATCTCGATGAGTCTCTGGCACACATCCGCGCAGGCAAGGCTAATCCTAAGATTCTCGACGGTATTCGCGTTGACTACTACGGTAGCATGGCCCCTCTGAGCAATGTTGCCAATATCGCCGTACCCGATGCTCGCACCATCACCATTACCCCCTGGGAGAAATCTATGTTTAAGGTTATCGAGAAGGCAATCATTAACTCCGAGCTCGGCATCATGCCCGAGAACAACGGCGAAGTTATACGCCTCTCTATACCGCCTCTCACCGAAGATCGCCGCAAGGCCCTTGTAAAGCAGTCAAAGGCTGAGGCCGAGCAGGCAAAAGTGTCGGTGCGCAACGCCCGCCGCGACGCCATCGACGGCTTGAAGAAGGCTGTGAAACTCGGCATGCCCGAAGACGTTGAGAAAGACGCCGAAAACAGCGCACAGAAGCTTCACGACAAGTATCTCAAACGCATCGACGAACTCTTCGCCGCCAAAGAAAAAGAAATCCTCACAGTGTAGTCTTTTACTACATTCACAATACACATCCACGCCCCGGCATTGATAGAATTATGCCGGGGCGTGGTGTTTTATTATTCTGCAGCAGCCTCGATGGCCTCAACGCTGGTGTTTTTATGGAGGACTTTGCGGTTGGCGTCGAGAAGATATAGGACAGGAAATGAGGGTAGGGTGTATAGTGTTGCCGACAGATCGGGGTCGGTCGCAGCTCCGACACTCCATTGCGCAGGATATTTGCTTTTTGCTGTTTCCCAAGTGTCGGTATCATCGCCTGTGTACACTGCAACAACAGCCAGTTCACCGCGGGCAATCCTGTCAGTCAGTATCGGCGATGCGTCTATCGCATTCACCGTTTCAGCGCATGTCTCGCAGTCAGGGTCAACAAATATCAGCAACGTTGCCCGAGCTGTTGCAAGGTCGGCAAGCGAGCTCATGCGACCTTCGCGTGTTAGTATCTCAAAGTCAGTAGCCTCAAAGCCTACACGGTTGCGCATGGCTTCCTCAAGCAAAAACTGCGGCCGCAGGGTCTCGGCATCAGTCAGTGTGCCCGACGACAGCAATGCCTGCAGATACATGATAAAATACTCCTCATTATATACGGGCGACTCCGGCGAGTAGAGATAACTTTCGGCTACCTCATCTACGGTTTCACTCTTTGCGCCCTTTGCATGAGCGAGCTCCACAAGTTTTTTCATCGCTTCACGACGCGATGTTGAGTCGGCCGGTTCAAACACCGATATGAAGTTTGCAAATGCCTGCTCAAAGTCGTTGCCGCCAGCCTCTGCGAAGTCATAATTATCCCAATAATGAGTTATAAGATAAGATGCTCTCGACGTAGCGTCTTTATATTCTGCGGGGATTGTGGGGTAGGGGAATGTGTCCGCGCCTGAGTTGTCGGCTGCTCGGCTGCTGCATGCAACCATAGCAAAAAGACATGCTGAAATCAGTAATAATCTGCGTGTATTCATCTTCATTTTTTACGTTTTCTTAGTCGATTATATCAATGTCGGCTGCTCATGGCAAGCAGTCTGTGGCCTATGCGGCAATATAGACACTTGCGCTGATTGCAGTAGGCGGTGCGCAATTGCAGCAGTGCCTGCGACATAAAGGCATCTCTGCAAGGCACCCCGGCAAGCACCAGTGGTTCTACCCGCGAGTTTTTTTCGGCAGGAGTGGCCTCAAGCATCGCTACTGCGCGCTCAAGCATCCGGCGGTTATCAAGTTGCACACCTCGGGCATGCACAAGTGGGGCCGCCACGTTTATTATCAATAGATCTATCGACGATTTGCTCAGACCTTCGCGGCGTGGCATTCCTGTCGGGGCAGCACCGGGCGAGTAGCGCCGTTGCCAATATTCTGCCACCGGCACCCGCAGGAGTGAGCGGGCATCCTCCACTGTCTCCACCTCAAATAGCGCGCTCCCCAGGCGGAATCCTTCATGCAACATCATGGCAAGCGTGGCTATGCGGTTATATGGGAATGCTCCTGGGCGCATCCCCGACGTCTTCCACAACGCGCGGTCAATGGGCTGCAGACCAAATTTTGCCGCAAAAAATGCATATTCGCGGCATAGTCTCTGCACATATTCGTCGGGGTGCTTGTCCAGACCTTTTAGAAAACCTGCTTGTCCGAGCAGCATGGCCTCTAAAGCTGTAAGCGAGTCGCGGTGTTTGAGCAACACACGCAGAGGTGTGGCTTTGGCAAGCATCTCAAATGGTGTGCTGTTTTTCCCGAATCCTAATGCCCTGGCCAAGGTGATGTAAGCCACTTCGCTCCAGTCGCCCCCATATTGTTTAAGCAGCGACAGCACACGCGCTCCTTTGTCATAAAGGCGTTCAAACCCAAGAGCCGATATCCAGTCGGTGATGTGCAGCGATGGGATGTGTATCAGTGCCCCCGCGCATGGCAAGGAGGCAAATGGCGAGTCAATCAACTCGGAGTAGCTGTGCAGAAAATCGTCTGATATGCTCAGTTGTGTCTGCGGTATTTCGGCGCCGTCAGGGCGCTGCACATGTGTGCCGTCGTCGTTGAGTACTACGTGCAGCACAACGGTGGAATACGCCTTGTCGTTGTGGTGGCCATGTCGATACCAGTCGGCGGCATTGATGTGTAGCTCCACATTGCCGGCCCATATTTGTTTGCCTATTTTCACCTTGGCATTAAAGAAATCGGGGCCCGAACCGTCATTGCGTAGGCCTGTGTCAATGACCTCAACTTCCTCACCCTTTTGCGTGAGCAATGGCACCGTCTGTCTCCACAGGCGGTGTTCCCAGCAATATTGCATCAGCTTCTCTGTCATAAGTCATGAGTGCGGGGCAAGGTGATTATGCAAACATACTCAAAAATAAAAACATGACGTCGGTGAGTTAAACCTTTTTAGCTTTTACACGTCTAATTTTTGCAGAAATAAATATAAATACAAAAATATTTTAATTTTTTAGAAATTTTTGCGTAATTTTGCAGACAGAAATCTTCATTTCAACCGGTAGTCATACAATGGATACATCAGCAACATATAATAATCAGCCCGATCCGCAGCTCAGCGAGGATATGCTGGAGCCGCAGCAGTCAGAGCCTGCGACCAGGCCCTCAAGGCGTTTTCCGGCGGTGGCAGGTGCGCTGCTCACCATAGTAGCCTGGGTTCTGCTGTTTTTCTCCGGTAAAGCAAGCTTTTTTGTTGCTTTGACTGCAATGGTTGTGTGCTGCTTCGGGCTGGGTGGCACTCGCCGCCACCTCGCTGTCACTTCCATGGTGGCCGCAGGTGTGCTGATGTTGGTGTTCGCGATTTTTGAGGTGATAATACTCTATTTGCTCAGTAACGTCTGAGAGGCCGTCAGACGCCGGTAGAGGCGCATATAGGCTTCTGTGCAGCCTTCTATACTATAGGGCGCGAAAGCAGCCTCTGAGGCAGTTTTTAGCGCCTTTATTTCATCGTCATCCTTTTTTAGAAATACCTCTACTGCCTCTGTTATGTCTGAGGCAGCGGGCGAGGCTATGGCTATACCGGCCTTGGAGTCTACCACATCAGCCATACCGCCTGCCCTTGTGCACAAGGGTATGCACCCCGTCGCCAGACACTCAAGTAGAGCTATGGGCATGCCTTCCCACAGCGACGGCAGTATCATTGCATCGGCGCATGCAAGCATTTGTGGCAGATTATCTCGCTCCCCCACATACACTATCCGCTCGCAAAGATATGGTTCTATGCTCCGGTATATATCTTCCTGCTCGCGTGTGCCTGCGATAATCAGCTGCACATCGTGCCCGCGTCGCACCAGTTCGGCGAATGCCTCGCACAGCTGTTTCTGATTTTTCTGTACGTAAAGCCTGCCCGGATTTATGAATACTCGGGTCGATGTCGACACGCGCCACTGCGCAAGCGTGTCTTGTCGGGGTATTTCAGGAGTCGCTATGCCATTGACTATGAGCGTGTGTGGCACATCATTGCCATAGTATTCCGTAAACGACCGCTCTGACTCGCGCGAGATCACCACGGCCGACAGTCGCTCTGATGCAAACCATCGGCGTTTCAGTCCTGTGAAGATGCGATCCCATCGGCTGTCTTCGCGGGCAGCATCATTGTGCACAGTGTAGACAAACCTTGTGTGGCGCGGAGCCGCAATCACGGCGGCTATGTAGTAATATAGCTGCCCGTGTATATGCACGATGTCATATTTCTCCCTGCGAAGCTTCCGGGCCAGACGCGCCATCGAGCCGAAGCCGCTGAGTAGGCTCCGCTTGCCAAGATGCGACTGCACGATGTCTCCCGACAGATTGCGGCGTGCAATGTCGGTGTCGCGCGGAGGGGTCACTGTGCAGACTTCCACTCTATGTTCGCGGGCCTGGTTGTTGGCCAGCGACACAAGCAGAGTCTCCACACCTCCGCACCCGAGGGAGAATGTGCAGTGCAGTATCTTCATTTTACCCTTGTGCTTATAAATCAGAGGCTGCGCAGCAGCTTATTGACGGCGGCTGTGTCGGCCAGGGCTTCAGTCAGCGTCATTGGCAGACTTTGCACAGCTGTCACTCGCGCATCGGGGATCACGGCGCCCAGTAGTTGCTCTATCGTCGGTGCCTGACTCAGCGATGCATATTCAGAGTAAGTATATGTGGTGAAGGCCGAGTTCTCGCTGACACCGCGACGGTCGAGCAGCCATCCGTCGGCCAGTTCTACAGGCGCCATGTCGATATTTATGTCGGTTGGTGCCGGATACGACACTATCTCTGTGCGTGAACTGTTGAGAGTTATAGGCACGTTGAGGCGATAGTCGCCATTAGTTTTATAAGCAAGTGCTTTGGGCATCATTTGAGCTCCATGGGGTTTTGAGTCGCGGAATCCGGCACCGATCTGCTGCACCGGTGCTTCTGTGTATTCGGCTTCGGCCGCGGGGGCCACTGCTGTCTGCGCTTTGCGGCATCCCGAGCAACAGGCGAGCATGGCAAGCGACAGGGCCGGCAGAGCCAGAGTGAGTATTTGGGTTTTCATAATCAAGAGAGTAGGGGTGTTGTTACAAATTTTATTATATCGAGACTCTGAAATCCTGACGCGGAAGTTTGGGGTTCACCACTGCCACGGCAAAAGATTTCTCGTTGTCAAATGTCATGCCGTAGGGCATTTCGCGGCGCACTTCGCTCCATAATCGGCGCGTGTGTGCATGACTCAAGTCGGGAAACACCAGCACCATCATGCGCCCGTTCAGATTCTGCATTGTCGTGCGCAGCAGGCAGGCGCACTGCAGTTGCAGCGACTCGTCTACATTGCCTGTCACCACAAAGTCGGTGTCTATGACCTCGGGTAAGTCTTTTTTCACGCACACGCGGTCGTCGTAAGGTGCTATGGCTTCTGCGGCAAAGCTGTGTGCCGGGGCATATACGTTGAGTGTGCACGTCTGCGCCACTTCCAGGATAGCTGCGAGTTCTTCGCCGTGCATCGACCCTAACTCCGTAACGCTCGATGGGCTGAATCTGTTGACTATGCGGAAGATCATGCGCACATGAGCTGCCGAAATAGGACCGTGCCCCTTGCCGTGGGCTTGTTTTACTATTCGGCGCCGCTCGTTGAGCAGGGGATAGGCGTAGTATGGCGTGCGCTCGCGCAGTGTGCGCAGAATGAAGGCAAAGGCAAACGGCGAGTGTATGCCGAAACCTCTCCCGTGGCGGAAGCGCCCAAGACTATGCAGCAATCGGCTTAGTCGTCGCATTTTCTACATCTGAAGCTTGTGAACACGGCTGCTATGAGCAGAAGATAAATCAGTGTCACGCAGGCGTATGCGATATGGCCGGTGGTGTGCAGCGAGTCGGGGTCAAAGACCAGTTCTATTTCATGCTCTCCGGCTGGCACACGCAGGGCACGGAGCACATAGTTCACACGGCCGAGTTCTGCCGGTTTACCGTCGATGGTGGCCTTCCATCCCCAGGGGAAATACACCTCTGAGAATACTGCTGTTGCGTCGGTTGAGTTTACGGCCTTATAGGTTAACTTGTTCGGCGAATATGAGGTCTCGAAGATTGTGTCGCCGGCGGCAGCAAGATATGGTTTGCCGCCAAGCACTGCTTCAAAGCTTCGGTCGGCAACAGCCTCGGTTGCCGGATCAAGAGTGGCAAGAGCCTCAAACTCGTTGCGCGCACCGTCAGCAAACTTCACTTCATTCACAAACCAGGCATTGCCCAGAGCATGCTCGTTGCGCACGACTGTGCTGCCCTTTGTATTGCCCTGCTCGTCAAAAATCGGATTAATGATGTAGCGGGCATTGAGCATGTTGAGCACATTGTAGTCGGCGCGAAGTTGTTTCACTATCTCCATACCTTCAGCCGGCACGCTTGCTGCCACTATCGAGTCATTGAGTAGCGACGGGTCATAGCCCATATATCTCACATAGCGCATGCGCAGCTGTATAAGGTCTTCATAGCGGCTTAGTTTGGCTGCATGATAGCCACCCAGTCGTTTGTGGAAGTATGAGCGGTCGGCGCGCTGGAAGCCCGGTATATCCATTATTCGGTAATTCGGGTCGGTGTCGGCCATTATCTGCAGGTCGATTTCATCGGGTTGGAAGTAGCCCGACAGAGCCGGTGTATAGGGCACGAAGCTGTTGGTCGATACATAGCGCTTGTCTACTGTGTAGAGATCAACCAGCACCACTGATGCCAGCAGCAGCGATGTCGCCGTGGCCTTGAGCTTACCTTTGAGATAAGCCCAGAGTATCACCATGCCTGCGGCGAGCACTATGAAGCTGCGCAGTGCGTCGCTGCGCACGAGCCCCAGTCGCAGTTGCTCTATCATTGTGTAGTATTCGGGATACTGAGCCAGTGCGCCGCTCTCTTCCGTGGTCACTGCATTACCGTATATGCCTGGAGCGAGGATGCCGAGGGCACACAGGAGCATGCACAGCCCGAAAGAGCAATACACAGCCTTGAGTATTCGTGTTGTGTCGAGCTCCTCTCGTTTCTCAAAGATATATTTAAGCACAAGCACCGCCAGCAGAGGCATTGTAAACTCGGCAATCACCAATATACTCTCCACCGCGCGGAATTTATTGTATAGCGGGAAGTTATATATCATGAAGTCGGTCAGTCCGGTGAAGTTGCGGCCCCAGGCAAGCAATATCGACAACACTGTCACACATGCCAGTGCTATTACTACAGGTTTGCGCCACATCAGCAGTAGCGACAGCACGAACAAGGCACATATCAGTGCCCCTACATACACTGGGCCGTTGGTAGACTCCGATTCATTGAAATACTGGGGGAATTGGCTCAGCACCCATTCCTCTTGTGTGCCTGCATAGCGCGATGCGTCGGGCACGCGGTCAAGTCCTGCAAGCACCATGTTGCCGTGCTCGGGGAGCGCTGTGGCACCTCCCTTGATGTTGGGTATCAGCAGCGACAAGGTCTCTGAGCAGCCATAGCTCCACCCTACTATTTCGTTGTAGGGCATGCCGCCTGTTGGGGCCGGGGCACCCGGTGCCGACGCCGATGCCGCGTCGGCCAATTCCGTGCCCGCGCGTTTGGTCTCCTTTGCGTATTCGTATGTATTATATAGGCTTGGCAGATTTGCGCCGAGAGCAAGCACACCGGCAACAATACATGTGACTGTTGCAATCAGCCATCGGCGCACTTGTTTGCGGCGCACCGCCTGCCACAGCCATGCCAATGCAAGAGCTGCCATCACGAAGCCAAAGTAATACGACATCTGGGGGTGATTGGCATTGAGTTGCAGCATGGCAAACACTGCCATCATGGCTCCGCCGCGCAGCCACGCACCCCGATAGGCAAGCACCATACCGGCTATTGTGGGCGGTATATAGCTCAGTGTTACGAATTTCCACAGATGGCCGGCTCCGATGATTATGACGTAGTAGCTCGAGAAACCCCACGCTATTGCGCCAAGCAGCGCCAAAGGCCAGCGCACTCTGAAGGCATACATCAGTATGAAGAAGCCCATCATCATCATAAACAGCAGGTTGCTTGGGGCGGGCAGACCGAGTCCATAAACCGTGTTGAGCCATTCAAAAAGGCTGTTCGACGGATACGTCGGCGAGATCTGGAAGGTGGGCATACCGCTGAAAAGCGAGTTGGTCCACAACGCTTTTTCGCCTGTATTTGCATAATAAAGCGCGCCCTCCTGGCCGTTTGCCATGCCTTGCTGCATATCGGCCTGGCGTAGGGTGTTGCCGTCGAAATTATCGGGCGCAAAAAAAGCCACCGCTATCACTGCCATGATGGCCGTGGAGAGCAGAAAGCCCCATACATTCGGTTGCCGCAGCCATTGTGCGGCTTTCTGTAAAAATGCGTTCATATCTGATAAATAGCTATAGATTCTTCAAGATTGATGCCACGTATGGAGTCGGTTTAAGCGAGTAAGCGTGTTGCAGCCACTCGCGCGCTTTCGCGCGTAGCTGCCGGCTTGCTTCGCGCGTGGCTTTAGGCAGGCTTAGCACAGCCTGATTACCCAGTGTGAGCAGGGCGTCGTAGTCGTCAGGATTCACCGTCAGTATATGCTCATATACTTCCATTGCTCGGTTCACACTGTCTTGCAGCAGGTAGCCCGATGCGAGTGTCGATAGAAAATCAGTGTTGTCTGGCAATCCTTTCAGCAGCAGCGAACTATAGTGCACCATCTGGGGGCCGTTGCTGCGGAAGGTGTAGTATTGCAGCAGAAACTTGTCGATTGCCCGCGCAAGCCAGGGATAGCTCCCGCGCGCCGTGAGCAGGAAATGCTCGTATGTCTCGATATTGCCGCTCGATAGCGCCACGCTGCGCACACCGCCCATCACCGAGTCAAAGGCTATGCTGTGGTGCATCGCTTGCTCGAGCAGGCGCATCTGTTCGGCGGTGTCGGCCTGCTTGGCTGCCGACACTATAGCGTGGCTGTAGGTGTCGCTGACGTCAGGCCGCTCATCGAGCATCAAGGTATACATTGCTGAGGCTGAGGCCCATTCGCCGCTATTAAAAAAACGGGCAGCCCTACGCTCGGCAACTGCATAATCCACCGAGTAGGCAGTGAGAGCCACCAGCGCCAGCAAGAGCCATAACACATGAGCACGCTTCATCGTAATATAAATTTTATCCGCGACGCCTCATCGGCGCCGCGGCATAGTAGTTGATTCCTTTTGTGTTTTTATCTGTGTAGCCTGCAGAGGCATTATAGATATTTGTCGCCGAAGTTGAGCTTGGCGTCGTTTACCATCTGCTTGATTTTCTGTTCCTCGCTCATCGGACACACAAGCAGCACATCGCCCGAGTCGGCTATGATATAATTCTCCAGGTTGGAGACTACCACCAGCTTGTCGCCGCGCACTGCAAAGATATTGCCTGTGGAGTTATACGACAGCACCGAGCAATTCTGCGTCACATTATTGTCGCGGTTACGGGGCGAGTTGTCATACAGTGCGCTCCATGTGCCCAGATCGCTCCAACCGAAGTCCACACATTCCACATACACATTCGATGCCTTCTCCATTACACCGAAGTCTATGGAGATATTCATGCATGCCGGGAAAAATTTGTTGATGAACTCATTCTCTTCCGCCGTGCCGAAGCTCGATTCGCCCAGGTCGAAGACCGACGACACATCAGAGCAATGCTCGCGCAGAGCCTCTTTTATCGCCGATGCCTTCCAGATAAAGATGCCCGAGTTCCAGAAAAACTCACCGCTTTCCAGAAAAACCTTGGCAAGCTCCAGGTTAGGCTTCTCGGTGAACGTCTTCACCTTCAGAATATCAGGCTCGCAGCTTGCACCGATCTGTATGTAGCCGTATCCCGTCTCGGGGCGAGTCGGTTTGATGCCGAGAGTGAGCAGAGCGTTGCGGCTTTCTACAAAATCAAAACCACGGCGTATCGACTTTTCAAACTCTCTTTCACGAGTAATCAGGTGGTCGCTCGGAGTCACAATCATCGACGCCTCAGGGTCACGGGCTGCAATGTGATAAGCCGCCCATGCTATGCACGGAGCAGTGTTGCGCCGAGCAGGTTCGAGCAGTATTTGCTCGTCGCTCAGTTCGGGCAGTTGCTCGCGCACCTGGTCATAGTAGGTGCTGTTGGTGACCACAAGAATATTCTTTGGGTCAACCAAAGGCAATATGCGGTCATAGCTCATCTGCAGCAGAGTGCGCCCCGTGCCGAAGAAGTCAATAAATTGTTTTGGCAGATTGGTGCGGCTATAGGGCCAGAATCGGCTCCCTATACCTCCGCACATAATCACGCAATATCTGTGGGGTGAAATAGCCATATATAGGAGTATGAATTTTCGAATAATAGAAATTTTTCGCTAATATACATCTTAACTTTCGTTCCCGCAAATTCATGCCCCTAAATTAGCCCATTTCCGCAGATTTATTCACAAAAGCAACCACACCCCCGCCAGCCCCCATATAAAAGGAGCACCTTTAGGTGCGCCCACGTTGCCAGGGTGGCATCGCTGATTCAGGGCGTCTACACAACCAGTATTAGTCCTATCAGTCCTATTAGTCTTATTGGTCATATCACCCCCTCACAGCCACCACATCGCAACAAAAGTCTCCCTGGTTGAGAACCCCGCCACCCCTCCCACCAGGAGCGACCTTGACAAGTAGCTGCGTAGCAGCCCAAGCCTCCTTGGAGGCGACCGGAATTGTAGCCCCGATCCAAGGCCGCATGGCGGTCGCAGGTCGGGGTGATCGTGTCGATGCTTATGATAGAGCGCCTTTAGGTGCGACCACTCAACCACACCCGCCCCCCCACACCCGAGGGCCGAAGGTCCTCGCCCTTTAAGCAACCGGGTCTTACCGAGCGCAGCGAGGTTAGGCCCGGAAAGCGTGCCACATACACCCCGAGTCTGCAAAGACTCGCCCTGAATCTACAATTAGCAAAATAAGGCGGATACATAGTTCTGATCTAACCACAGCCATACCATCCTCTAAGTCCATCAAAAACCGCCACTCATTTATCCAGTCTCTTAAAAGTTATTTTGTGCGGGGTCTCTAAGAATTGGGTAACCGCAATAGGCAGTATAATTGATGTGTAGCGATGGCCTAACCCACTAATATATGTCTCGAACCTATCTTTATTAGCTTTTACAAAAAGGCCTCTTATATTCATGTATTCTACTTTTATTACTGTCCCTCGGTCTAATTTTAGCTGTTCCAGCCGTTTAAATTTACATTCATGTGCTTCATGAGATATTAAATTTTGCAAATCTATACCATCGTCTGTGGGATATGTATATCTATTACACCAATACACCGTGCTACGATCTTCCCCAGTCAAAAATTTAGTCATTAGATAGGAATACATTTCATAGTCGACGTCAATACTCGCACTTCCTACTTTATCCAAACTATATTGGAAAACATCACAATCTGTAAAGTCCAATGACAGAGTGTCAACATCCGTTGGAATTATCACAAAATCCATAAATGGTTCTACTCCATGTCCTCCCATGTAAATATGAAGCAGGGTATATTCATCCCACTCGGGTTGGCTGAAATATTCCTCGGCCTTTGCACTAAATATACTAATTATCAGCGCAAAAAAGTATAGTATGTATTTATATTTCATCTTCTTCGAATCTAATTTTATGGTTGTATTCTATAATATCCCCATGGAGGTTTATATAAAATGACTTCCAGACACACCAAGGTTCAGACACTGAGACAGCAAGTGGTATTACACTATTATCGCTATCCTTTATAAAAACACCATACATATTACCGTATGATAGATGAAGACGTTCTCCATTTTGTAACTCCAAAGTATCTTTTGCCGAGTACGCTGCGATTAAATCATTTATCCTTTTTATAGCCATGTCGGCAGCTTCATTATTTATATCCTTATATTTATCTGCCATGGCTTTTACGAACTTCTCTCTTTCCAGATTTACAGTCACACTTTGTTCTGCAATGTCTTTTATGAAGTTGATGGCATCTGTTGCATCACTCTTCAGGATTGTACCCGGAGGAAATACAATAGTTATGAGCCCTTCATCATTGCTGTTGCTTAGTCTAAGAAATTCATATTTATGTAAAATTCCACTCGATAAATCCCATACTGATTTAATCGTTAACGGTTTCTCCCGGCGGGAAAATGTCAGTTCGGATTTAGGCAAAAGAGTATTTGTTGTCATGTGCCTTGGTGGATATGACCTTTTTACCGTTCGCTGAGTAAACGCACCTTCAACGTTTAAATACCAAATATCTAACGTATCTCCGGTCTCTAGTATTATAGGTATGCGTTGTGCTTCGGGGTGTTTGTCAATATCCTTAATATCAAGATGGTTAGTATTTTCGATGAGACTCCATTTTAGTGCCTTGCTGCGATCAAGATTTAGATACACACAATCATCCTCAGCCGGAATCGCCATACTTTGGTAATAGAAATATTCCCATTTATATGACGGTCGATTGGTAATTTCCATCACCATATACACCGCATCAAATGGATCCGATTCCACAACAGTGTAATCTGGTGTTTCCAATTGCTCATCATCAGCATTATAATCATCAGCTGTTACTGATAAAACACCGACAATCAAACCTATAAACAAAATACTAATTTTTCTCATCTTTTGTTTCTTACTTATTTATTATCAAGTTACATACCTAACAAAAGCTTTTAATCCTTGAATTATTTATTCCACATACCATGTTTGATGATACCAGATACATCTTCTGTTAAATGCAAACTTGCAAGTACGAACTGCGATCAACTTGTCGGCGTCATTTATAATAAAGTCAACAAAATATAGGTCATGAGATTTTGGCTTCTTGTTTATCGGGCCGTATACATAATACCTAAAAGAGTTTATACGTGGAGGCCTCGGATGATGAATATCAAATATATCTAATGTCTTAACCGAACTTAATGTGCTGTCAAGTTCCAACATCCTATATGGATATGGATTCCATTCTGAGATTTCGTCCGGCGGAGTTATCATTGAAGGGAATTCATGAGGTTCTCCCAACTGATTTATCACATAATTCTTTGTTAATGTACCTCCATGCAATAGAATTGATCGTATATTTTCGTAAGAGAATTTATGCTTGCTATTAGGAATGCTGTCTAATTTAGCAAGAACTGATTCTTTGGTTTCGAGATAATACTTGATGTCAAATCTTATTTTCGGCCAACTATAGGAGTTAGGATCGTAGGCTATCGGAGGACGGTGACCATCATAGCTCCAGTAATCACCTAAATTCTCCAAAGTCAGAGTATCATCTGAAATCTGGTTGTATAAATTCCATATCGGCGCAATATATGAATTTAGGCCATTCGTTTCCAAAGCTACCGGCCTTGACGTCTTAATATCGCATGCCTGTAATCCGCAAAACAATAGAAATACTACTATTATATACTTCATGGCATAATTGATTAAAATTCATAGCATTGCTTAAAACTCTTTTACCTGTAATTTCTTATTGCACCACAGATATTATTTGCATCTTCTATAATAAAGAGAGTTAACTCAATATTTTAGATTTTGCAAGTTAGTGAAAACTATCGATAAATACGCCCTAAACCACTAATTTTGGGGTTTATTAACAAATACTCATTGTTAGTCCGCAGCTCTACGGTTGGGAGGATTGTCCGTGGATGATGGTGTGGTCACGCCTAAAGGCGCTCCTATCTGGAGGAGATTAGCTATATTATTATATATTAGCGCCATAGGCACTGTATGTAGGCTTGCATGTCCCTTACTCAATGTGCTTGCTGCGTAGCAGCCCGAGCCTCCTTGGAGGCGACCGGAACTGTAGCCCCGACCCAAGGCCGCGTGGCGGTCGCAGGTCGGGGTGATATCGTCAATGCTTATGATAGAGCGCCTTTAGGTGCGATCACTTCCCCACCGGATCTCCCCACACCCGAGGGCCGAAGGTCCTCGCCCTCCAAGTAACCGGGTCTTACCGAGCGTAGCGAGGTTAGGCCCGGCAAAGCCACCCCCATACGCCCCGAGTCTACAAAGACTCGCCCTGAACTCGATGTGTATCATCGTACTCGCATCTAAGTCGCTCTAAGTTGGTAATCACACTTCGAGTAAACGCCTATTTGCACTTTAGGCCAGTATATTTCCTCTTAGTCCAGTCGGTAATTCGTCGTTTATATCTTTTGAAGTCATTGTCACAAATATAGTAGTAGGCGCAATCTTTAACCCTGTCGTCATTTATTACAAGAAACTGCTTGTGTCGCCGTTTAGTTATATCATATTTGTCAAGCTTATCAAATATGTCCTGATTTAGTGGCAATTCGCTATCTTCCCAGACAAATAATTTGCCACCACATTCAATGTACTTTTTATAAAAATCGCTTGATTCGCTTCCTACCGTATCTTCAGGCCATATATCAACCCTATCCAATCCTTCAATTGAAACTGTCGTGACTCCGGGAACATATTGTTTCTCCCAAATATAAACTTCATAGACATCAAACGTATCTTTCTTGACAAAAGAGCTATGCATGAAATCAATTACACAATTGCGTATCATGTCATCCTGCGACCCACTCGCCACAAGCTCAGCCTTCCACGGCGCAGCACAGCCGCAGATCAATATTGTCAGCAAAATGAATATGAGTGGCAGTCTTTTCATACCCCTGTCTTTTTATATTCGTTTGCCTCAAG
>CAZAME010000041.1:0-14581 GCA_964486445.1 uncultured Bacteroides sp.
TGGGGGGCGTGAGGTCGCTAGTTCGAGTCTAGTCACCCCGACTAAAGCAAAAGCACAGCGCTGATTGTCAACGACAATCAGCGCTAATTTTTTATCCCGGCACAACTAACAAGTACATAGTTGTGGAGGGGGCACCACTGTGCGTATGAAAAAAATATCGGCTTGCCGTGTCATAGTTTCACGACAAGCCGACCGTGTTAATGGATGTGTGTTTATTTGCGGGTATAGCGATAAGTTTCGTTTTCGTCGTTAGTCATTACGAGGGTGTTGTTTGTAATATAAGCGTCTGCAACAACTCTTACCCATTCGCCATCTACGTCGCGAGCTTCCATAGTGATAATTGCGTGACTAAAAATATCGCCACTCACTGAATATGTGCCTGAAGTTTTATAACTCTCATGGGGGCATTTAAAAGTGGTTTGGAAAGTTCCGTTCTTTTTGAAAGTGAATGTTTCAGTCACTGTTTCCCCATCATCATAATACGATGTTTGCCAGGTGCCAATGAGTGCCGATGTTGTTTCTGAGAGATCATTATCGTCGTCATCATCATCACCGCAGGAGGTCATGCCGAGGCAGGCGATAATACCCATCATAAGGAATGAAAGAAATTTAATCTGTTTCATTTTGTTTTGAAATTTTTTTTATTCGATTAATAGGTTAATTGGTTTGTATTCAAATAAATAAAAATTGCGGGCATTGCCGGTCTCATGATGATAAGCCGGTAATGTCCGCATTATTGCTTTATACATATCCTTCTTGCTTAGAATCATACCGACCGTAGCGCTGCACAATATGAGTTGCGTGGCGCGTTGCCTGAATAATTCTGCAAGACGGGATGCAGGTATGTCGTGATTTAGCCAATAAGGCATGGAAGAAGAGCCGTCCCAATTCTTTCAGTGCCTCTGCACCGAATTGCCAAGAAAATGTAATCTTCCGCAGGATATTTCCTGTTTTGCGGTGCAAAATTAAGAAATGATAATGTATAAAGAAAGAGTTATGACGCCTTTTTTTACTAAAAATCTGCACTGACCGATAGCGTCGGTCTGTTGTCTCAAAAAAATCACCTCACATACGACCGGCTGTTACACCATGAAGACCTTGCTTTTATAACAACGTGGACAATCTGCTGCAAGTAAAGTGAAGGTCCTGAGAATAACCAGAGATGCTAATGCAGCGGAATTGCCCACGTATAGGGGATGATTTATTTCTTCTGCTTGAGCAGATCGGCGCGTATGATGGCGTCGGAGACGCGGCGCGCTTTGCGTAGATGGTCCATCACACCCGGTTGCAGTGCTGTGGTGTCGCCGGCAATCTCGTAGGTCATGGTGGAGATAGCAACTTCGGGCTTGTTGGGTGCAAAGATGCTCTGTCCAAGTCCTTTCCAGAAATAATTGTCTGCGCCAAGCAGATTTAGGAGCGTCGGATAGATATCTACCTGACCCATCGTGGCGTCGTAGCGCCCTTCAACAGGCGAGTTAAGCAGAATAAAAGGCGTATATTGCCCGGCCGACATAATCTTGCGGGCTTTGTCTGATTTAAGAAAATCGTTGCGCAAGCCGGCGAGGCCTTCGTGGTCACCGACAATCATTATCATGGTGTCGTCGTAGTCGGGTCGGCTCTGTATGTAGTCAATCAGCGTGTGCAGCTGCGAGTCGGTGTAGTGAGCCATGGTAATGTAGTCTTGCATGCGCTCGGGCAGCTGAGAGCTTCTGATGTCGAAATCAGGGTCCTTGAATTTGTCGGGGAGGACAAACGGGCTGTGACCCGAGTAGGTTATGAAGGTGAGCATGCGTGGTTCGCCCACAGGCCATATCGTGCTGTCGGCTTGCAGCTTCGCTACACTCTGGCGCAGGAACGATCCGTCGGAGAGTTTGGCTGGATTGCCGATGAGTTCGTCGAGCTGCCATGACCGGCGGTCAAAAATTTTGTTGTAACCGAATGATCGCGACACGGCCTCTATGTTCCATGTGATGGGCTTGTCGCAGGTAAACAGGTAGCTATCTGATCCGTAGGTCTCTCTCAGAGCTTTGTTGATGGTGGGATAGTCTACCGACGGATATTTCATAGAGTAGACAGCCGACAGCATAGGCAGCAGACCGGTGTGCATGATGAGTCGGGCGTCGCTCGATCTGCCCGATCCCACCTGCGTCAGCACGTTGGGGGCATAGAACGTGCCCGGCAGAGTGAGCAGCGAGTCAAGGTAAGGTGTTATGCGCTTACCGTTGATTTCTTTATTGATAACCCAGCTTTCGAGAGACTCGCACGACAGAAGCACCAGATTGCGGCGGCGTGTCACTGAGTCGGGCAGAGTGGTGTGTGGCATGAGTCGGGCATGATCGTCGAGCCATGGATTCACGTATTCAGCCGGATCTGTCTGCTCGGCCAGGCGATTGTCGATTACATTATATATAATACTGCCGGCTACAGTGTAGGTGGGCACGCCGCAAGTGCTGTAGTAGCACGACTGTATGAGGCGGTCGTATTCGTTATAGAATCCGCCGCGGCATTGTATCGTCACAAAGGTAATGCAGGCGCCTATGCCTATCCATGAGCCCCATACGCCTAAAGTCCTGCGGGCAAAGCGGCGGGGGATGCGGTATGCAAAAAAGGCTGTTGCCAGAAGAATGACGGCAAAACCTATATCGCGCCACCGCAGCGAGTCCCATACACTGGCGGTGAAGTCGCCGAGGTTCGATGCAAGTGTGTAGCTCTGCAAGGGTATCGCCGACAGATATGTGCGGCAATACATGAGATTTGCCATAAGCAACAAATCCACCAGCAGCATCAGCACAAGCTGACACCACACCTTTCGTGTCGCCATGAAGGGGAAGAGCAGCACAAGGGCCGCTCCTGCGTTTATGACATAGAGCAACCAGTCGCTCATGGCCCTGAATGTGGTGTCGGTGCACCAGTCAACCACAAACCACATCATTGTGGCAAACATACCTGCAGCCAGCACACCGGTGCGGCTGCGCCATACTTCTCTATCAAGAAGGTATCCGAGTGTTTTCTTAATAAAGGACATCCTTGTAATAAATAAAAAAAGAGAGATTTTTAAGACTAAAAAACTCTCTTTAAAATTCAGTGTAGCGGGACCGAGAATTGAACTCGGGACCTCCGGGTTATGAATCCGACGCTCTAACCAACTGAGCTATCCCGCCATCATTTGTTTTGCGAGTGCAAAGTTAAGCTATATGCAGCAAAACACAAAATATTTTTGCGTAAAAATTCAGCGAAATATAAGATTTTGGCTTAACGCAGCTGATTCTCAGGCAAAAAGCAGTCTTATGGCTTCTTCTATCTTAGAAACTTCGTGGATATTGATCTTCAGCCGCGACGTGTCTACCCCCTTGAGATTGTGGCGCGGGATGATGATGTCGGTCATGCCGAGGCGCTCGGCCTCGTTGACGCGTTGCTCTATGCGGGTCACCGGCCTTATCTCGCCCGACAGTCCGACTTCGCCGGTGAAGCACATGCTTTTTGTGATAGGCATGTCGATATTCGACGACAGCACAGCAGCCACTACAGCAAGGTCGAGTGCAGGGTCGTTTACTTTGAGTCCGCCGGCAATGTTGAGAAATACGTCTTTCTGACCAAGTTTAAATCCGGCGCGCTTCTCGAGCACGGCAAGGAGCATGTTGAGTCGTTTTGAGTCGAATCCGGTGACGCTGCGTTGCGGTGTGCCGTAGGCTGCGGTGCTCACAAGTGCCTGCGACTCTATGAGAAAAGGGCGCATGCCTTCCATGGTGACTCCGATCGCTACCCCCGACAATTCCTCCTCGTCATGGTGACTCAGCAGAATTTCCGACGGGTTGGGAACCTCCCGCAGACCTCGCCTGCACATTTCATATATGCCTATGTCTGAGGTGTTGCCGAATCGGTTCTTTATGGCTCGGAGTATGCGATACATATATCTGCTGTCGCCCTCAAATTGCAGCACGGCGTCTACTATGTGTTCAAGCACTTTCGGCCCGGCCAGGTTGCCTTCTTTGGTGATATGGCCGATCAGAACAACCGGCACGCCTGATTCCTTGGCATACTTCAGCAATTGTGCCGCACACTCGCGCACTTGACCCACGCTGCCGGCCGCCGATTCCAGCACCGACGATGCCATCGTTTGGATAGAGTCTATGATCAGCAGACCCGGTTGCAGACTTTCGATATGCTCTATAATGCGCTCCATCGACGTCTCGCAGACTATGAAGCAGTTGTCGCTCGGGCGCCCTATGCGGTCGGCACGCATCTTGATCTGGGCGGCGCTTTCCTCGCCCGACACATATAATATCGTGCGCGACTTTATTGATAATATGTTTTGCAGCACGAGGGTAGACTTGCCTATGCCCGGCTCGCCGCCGATGAGCACAAGTGAGCCGGCAACCAGGCCGCCGCCGAGCACTCGGTTGAGCTCTTCACTGGGCATGTGTATGCGCTCCTCCTGCGATGCTTCTATGGCATTGACGGCCACCGGGCGTGAGGGCTCCGACGAACGCGAGGGCGAGAGTGTGCGCGACGGGCGCGCGCTCACCCGCTCCTCGACCATGGTGTTCCACTCGCCGCACGACGGGCAACGGCCCACCCATTTCGGTGAGTCCATGCCGCACGAACTGCAGTGCCATATACTTTTTGTTTTTGCCTGAGCCATAGCTACGTATGATGTTATTGCTGAAATTTTCGACGTCGGAATTCCGATAGTGTGATTGAGGTAGCAATCGCCACATTGAGAGACTCCGATGTCTGCTGACCGTTGGTGAAGGGCGGGATATATAACCTGCGGTTCACCGTTGCAGCCACAGGCGAAGATATGCCTTTCCCCTCATTTCCCATGACGATAATGCCTGATTGCGGCAACGTGGATGTGTAGATATTGTCGCCGTCGAGAAAAGTTCCGAAAATTTCCACTTCATCGGGCTGCGAAGCCAGCACCTCGGCCAGATCGCAGTAGTGCACCCTCACACGCGATATGGCACCCATTGTGGCCTGCACGACCTTGGGATTAAACACGTCTACCGTGTCGCGGCTGCACAATATGTCATACACCCCCATCCAGTCGCATACGCGTATTATAGTGCCGAGATTGCCGGGATCTTGTATTGCGTCGAGAGCTACGATGAGGTGATCTTTGATGTCAGATGCCTTCAGCTGGTGCACCGGCATTGTGTAGACGGCCATAACCTCGGGTGCAGTGCTCAGATGCGACATACGCTCGAGATCCTGACGTTTCACCACCATAGCCTCAATGCCGTGTGGTAGGGCAGATGCATGTTGCTCCATCCACCGGTGTGTAGCCAGCAGATATTTCACATCAAAAGCCCCTATGGTGTCGAGCACGCATTTTGTGCCTTCGGCAACAAACATGCCGGTTTCGCGACGCGCACGTGCATCACGAGCCACAGAAGCGATCTCTTTGCGCAGGGCAGCTGTGAGTTCCTGCATCAGATCAGCGATGCGTTGGTGTCACCTGCGATGAGGAAGCGCTCGGCGTCGATGGCAGCGCGGCAGCCCATACCGGCAGCCGAGATGGCCTGACGATAGTGTGGATCGGCTACATCACCTGCTGCAAACACACCAGGCACATTGGTCTCGGTGGTGTGGCCGGGGAGCGCTATGTATCCTGCATCATCGAGAGTGATGTATTTTGCAAACACATCGGTGTTGGGCTTGTGGCCAATTGCCAGGAAGAAGCCGTCGATGGCGATGTCAAACTTGCGCTCGGCGTCGGTGCCCTTGAATTCTACTACGTGGGCGCCTTCCACAAACTCCTCGCCGAAGAGTTCCACGGTATTGGTGTTGAACAGCACTTCAATTTTCGGATTGTCGAAGACGCGCTGTTGCATGACCTTAGATGCGCGGAGCACGTCGCGGCGCACGATCAGATATACTTTTGATGCAAGTGAACTCAGATAGAGAGCTTCTTCGCAGGCTGTGTCGCCGCCGCCGACCACAGCCACTGTGCGGCCGCGGTAGAAGAATCCGTCGCATGTGGCGCAGGCCGACACGCCGAGGCCGCGATATTTTTCTTCGCTCTCGATGCCCAGGTATTTGGCCGAGGCTCCGGTTGCGATAATAACGCTGTCGGCGAGGTACGTCGAGCTTCCGTTGTCAACCGTGACAAGATAGGGGCGTTTTGAGAAATCGACATCGGTGACAAGACCCGGCAGTAACTCTGCCCCAAAGCGCTGGGCCTGTTTGCGCAGGTCATCCATCAGTTGCGGACCGGTTACTCCGTCGGGATAGCCGGGGAAGTTCTCAACCTCTGTAGTTGTGGTGAGCTGACCGCCGGGCTGCAGGCCCTCGATGAGTACCGGACTGATGTTGGCGCGTGATGCGTATATGGCGGCTGTGTACCCGGCGGGGCCGGAGCCTATAATGAGGCAGCGCACTTTGCGCGGCTGGGTGTTTGTTTCGCTCATGATTTTATCGTTATTTTGTTGTTTGACAATCGTGTAGTAGCGCGCGGCTCATCTAAGATCAATGATCTCTGCACCTGGAGCTACTGATTTATCGAAGGTGAATGCGCTTGCCGGGAGTTTTTTGCCGGGCACCACTTTCGACACCTTAATATATATAGCCGACCCGTCAGCCATCGTCAGCGCGATTGACTCAGGAAATAATGTGCTCTTGGATATAGTGAGCACACCTTTTGTGAATGTGGCTCCCTTGCGGCGGGGGGTAAGCTGTATGGTGTAGACTTTGTCGGTGCTGCCGGTGATGGTGGCTGTGTATAGTGCCGCATAGTTGTTGATGATGGCAAAAGGATTTATCTCGGTCAGCTCATCGGCAGTTGGGGCCGTGATGTTCACTTCTCCGAGCGAGGGCGAATAGCTCCATAGGTTGATTCCGTCATACCATGTGCGCAGCGATGGGCTCTCAAGCGCGAACCTGCCTGCCGACATCAGCAATCGGCCTTGTTCTGAGCGCGACCCGGCCGTGATGGTGTATTCGGTGCTGATCGACGGGGCACCATTGATTTTGGCTGCTGCGCGGTCAAGCACCGAAGATGCTGTCTCGGCGGCTGTGGCTGCCAGCAGGCTCATGCTGAGCATTGCGAGAAATATATATAATTTTCTGTGCATATTCAGTGTATGGGCTTAATGATGAAATATTAACGTCTGTGACGGCGGTTTAGTTGTTGATGATGCTGTCGAGGGTAATCATGTCTACGAGTATGGCACGAGGCTTGCCTCCATTGGCCGGACCCACTATGTGGGCTGCTTCAAGTTGGTCCATAATCTTGCCGGCGCGGTTGTAGCCTATCGAGAACTTGCGCTGCAGCGACGAGGTCGATGCCGTGCCCGACGACACAATAAATGTGGCACACTCTGCAAACAGCGAGTCGCGGTCGCCGCCGGCGCCTCCGCCCACTGCGTTGTCGCTGCCTTCGGGCACGTATTCCGGCAGATAATATGCCGAGTCATATCCGATTTGTTCTTCTATCCAGTCACACATGTCTGACACCTCTTTTGTCGAAACAAATGCACACTGCACTCGGTCAACGAGGCTGTTCCACGAGAAGAGCATATCGCCCTTTCCGATAAGTGAATTGGCTCCCGGGCGGTCGAGAATGGTTTTACTATCTACCATCTGAGCTACGCGGAATGCCACACGACCGGGGAAGTTGGCTTTTATCATACCGGTGATTACGTCGGTCGACGGGCGCTGAGTTGCGATAATCAGGTGTATGCCGATTGCGCGTGCTTTCTGTGCCAGACGTGCAATAGGCATTTCCACATCTTTGCCGCCCATCATTATAAGGTCGGCAAACTCGTCGACGATGACAACGATGTAGGGCAGATATCTGTGACCGTTCTCCGGGTTAAGTCTGTGGTTCACAAACTTCTCATTATATTCTTCGAGCGAGCGCACGTAGGCCGATCGTAGCAGACGATAGCGGTTGTCCATTTCAAGGCACAGCGAGTTGAGGGTTGCCTTCACCTTCTCGGGGTCAGTGACAATCGCGTCTTCTTCGCCCTCGATTTTGGCAAGGAAATGACGCTCGAGTTTACCGTAGAGCGAAAATTCCACCATCTTGGGGTCGATGAGCACGAATTTTAGTTCGGCCGGGTGACGCTTATATATGAGCGATGTGATGATGGCGTTGAGTCCCACGGATTTACCCTGACCGGTGGCACCGGCTACAAGCAGATGCGGTATTTTTGCAAGGTCCCTGATAAAGACCTCGTTGGAGATTGTTGTGCCTATTGCCATTGGCAGCGCCATCTTGCAATCAAGATATTTCTGCGACGAGAGCACCGACCGCATTGACACGGTGTGCTTGGTGTGATTCGGCACCTCTATACCCACAGTGCCGCGGCCCGGAATTGGTGCTACTATGCGTATGCCCTCGGCTGCGAGCGAGCGGGCTATGTCGTCTTCGAGGCGCCTGATTGAGGCGATGCGCACTCCTTCGGCCGGCACGATTTCAAATAGTGTGATGGTCGGCCCGACTGTAGCTTTTATTTCAGTAATGGGAATGCCATATTCAAGCAGTGTCTTGATGATACGCTGTTTGTTGGCTTCCTGCTCGTCTATGTCGATGTTTACACCGCTGTCAGTGGCCTCGTTGAGTAGTTCCAACGGAGGTTTGCGGTAGCGTGATAGTTCGGCTGTGGGGTCATACACCGGCGCGTCGGGGCGGCGGGCCTGTTCGATGACGCCTGCTTCTATCTGCATCGGTGCATCGGCTGCCGACAGTGGCTTGTCGGGCTCAGTGCTCTCTTCCGACGTAGCATTTTCATCTTCTGGCTGATTGCTCTGGGGAGCATACTCCTCTGCGTCAGGATCATCGTCGACAGAAAATCCTGCATCTGCCGGTGCTACCGCTGCCGGAACCTCAGGCAGAGAGCATGCTGCAACTGCCGGCTCCACTGGTCCATCTACATCTGCTGCTGTTGATGCGTGTGTGTCGGTCTCATCAACCATGAAGCCGTGGTCATGCGATGTCGTGTCGTCATTTCCTTGGTCATCAGGTTCTGCTACCTCATCCTTGTCCGAAACAAGTTCGTCAAGATCAATGAAGTCATGAGTCTCACTATTATTCACCTCGCGGTTGTTCATGATGGGCTCGTTCTCAGCTACTTCCTCCGAAGCCAGAGCGCTGTTGGCTTCGGCAAGAGCGGCCTCGGCTTCGGCCCGTTGACGCTCAAGCTCCATGCGAGCCTGCCGGTTGCGCTCGCGTCGGGCTGCATACTCAGCTCGGCGAGCTTTGACAAACGCGCTGATGTAATTAAAGTAAACAAGCACCACTGCGCCGGCAAGAAGTGCCGACACGGCTATTGCTCCGGGATATCCGGTGTAGCTGACAAGAAATTCATTGACGAAGCGGCCGTGTTCTCCTCCCCACACGAATGGCGTGCTCACGTTGGCGCCTATAAGACCAAGGCACACCGACAGTGTGATGCCAATAAGCAGGCATTGGAAGGAGACATTCCAGAATCGGCATTTGCGTATGCCGAGCAGGCTGATGCCGATGATGGCAAAATAAAAAATCAGGGGTATGGCGCCGAGGCCGAGCCATTGCGTGGTGATTGTATAGCTTATCTTAGCACCCACCGGACCAGCCACATTGGCTGTGTCGGTGCCTCTCATTTCGGCGAGGGTGGAGTTGACCACACGGCTCTGGTCAAAGTCACCGCTGCGCAGATGCGACACTGTGGCAATGAGCAGGAAGACCGAGATAGCCACCAACAGCAGACCCACAAACTTGTGTGTGCGATGGTCGGTGAAGAATCGCACGAAGCCCGAGCGCGTCATGTCGGTGTCGTCTTCGGTTGTCGGAGTCTTCGCGGGTGCGGCTACCGGTCTTTTAGCAGCCGGCGATTTGCGCTGACCGCGAGGTGCGTTGGCAGCCTCAGACTCCGGCCGCGTTTTGCCTCCGGGTCTTATCCGGGGTGTCGATACCGTTTCGCCGATAGGCACACCCGTGTTTTCGTCGGGGTAGCGGCGAGGTGTGCGCGGTTTGCGGCTGTTGCCCGGAGTATAGTTTTCTGGCAGTGGACCGAAGTCGTCAAGAGAGTTGTCGTAGTGGCTCATTGTTGAGGAAGTGGATGAGGATAGAGAGTTTTTGTGTGTGGGGTGGGGAGGGAGAAATATAATTTGCTCTTGCTGCTGTTTGCCGGTTATCAGAGATCGGCAAGTTTGGCAATCATAGCCTTCGGATCATCTGCTGCAAAGATAGCGTTGCCGGCCACAAGGCAATCGGCACCTGCCTCAGCGAGCAGTCGGCCGGTGGTGATGTTGACACCGCCGTCAACCTGTATGATTGCCTTTGAAGAACTGTTGTCGATAAGCTGGCGCAGCTGACGCACTTTTTTTACCGCCGACTCTATGAATTTTTGCCCGCCAAATCCGGGATTTACACTCATTATCAGTGCCATGTCGAGGTCTTCGATTACATCTTCGAGCATTACTACGGGTGTCGACGGATTGAGCGTTACGGCTGCTTTCATGCCGGCCGCTTTTATGGCCTGCACGCATCGATGCAGATGTACACACGCTTCCTGGTGCACATTCATTATTGTTGCACCGCAGTCGCGGGCCATGCCAACATAGTTCTGTGGGTCTACAATCATGAAGTGCACATCAAGGGGCAGCTCTGTGAGAGTTCGCACAGCCTTGATGACGGGAAAACCAACCGAAATATTCGGGACAAACACGCCATCCATGACATCGATGTGTATCATCGACGCCCGGCTGTCGTTTATCATGTCGATTTCCTTATTGAGGTGGCCGAAGTCGGCGCTTAATATTGAGGGCGATACAAGCATTTTTTTATTGTGCAGATGTATAGGGTGCTGAATCTTATAAAATTATTGAGCTTTTTTGTGCGAGGGTTTGAAAGCATTCCAGAGGATGATGCCCACGCACACACAGCCTATTGCAAGACCGATGCCGGTCAGATATGAATTATATTGCTCAACCGTGGCAAACAGACTGCTCAACGGCACAGTTGCGGCGAGCCACCATCCGAGCATTGCCAGCACTATATTCCACACCATTGCGCCTAAGCCTGTGAAGATTATGAATTTCACTATATTCATGCGTGCCAGGCCCGCAGGGATGGATATGAGTTGGCGCACGGCCGGGATGAGGCGACCGATGAAGGTGGATATGGCGCCGTGTTTATCGAAATAAGCCTCGGCCTTGTCTACTTTCTGTCGGTCAATCAGGCATGCATGTCCTAAGCGGCTATCGGCAAAGGCATATACTATCGGGCGACCGATGAAGACCGCCAGTGCATAATTGATAAGAGCGCCCACTATCGCGCCGGCAGTAGCCACGAGGATTACCAGAAAGATATTCATGTCTGACGTTGAGTCGCTTACACATGCCAGATATGCAGCCGGAGGCACGATCACTTCTGATGGGAAAGGAACAAAGGAACTCTCGACGACCATGAAGATAAAGATCATCATATAGCCGGCATTATTCACAAACCAGTCGAAAAAGTTCGCAGCATTAAACCAGTCGGAGAACTGATTGATAGCGAGCAGTATATCAGGATTAAGCATGTTATAAGAAATTGCCTTTTGAATATTAATGCAAAGATACGCAAAAAATCGCACACACATAATAAATATGGATACGAAAAAGCCCCGATTCTTCACGAGTCGAGGCAGTTTCTTATTTAATCAAAAGCCAGTCTATTAATTGTTACTTTCAACTATTTCTATGTCTGTTTTTATGGTGTCTTGAAGCTTTTTTTAATCTTTGTTCCTTATTTGTATTGATTTGACTGCGTGTCCGTCTATAGGTTTAATTGAATTTTCGCACTTAACATATTTTAACGCGATGGGCGCGAATCGTAGAAACCCTCTTCCACGGAGGTGAAAAATCTTGTCCCGACTGTGTGTTAAACTTTATTTAAAATTGAGTGTTATATGTGAAAAGACATTTTCAATTCATCACACTTCAATCGACAGTCATTATGCGCAAGTTTTTTTGTATAGCGTCGCTGCTTGCGGCATTGTTTTATTTTAATGTACCAAGTTTATCAGCGAAAACTGCTCAGGAAATTCGCTTGGATTCGATTATCAACTCGCATAAGTTCATATTCTTTGGCGACGGTGAAAATCCTAAGGCCGACTCTATACGCCGGCTCATCGCCAACTTCTATATTGATCAGTACAGGCATTTTCAGGACCCCGATGCGCCCTACTTCATGTTTATGAACAAAGACGCCAATCTGGCAATGGGTATCGGCGGTGCCGTGCGCATGCGCGGATGGTATGACTGGGGCGGAGCTGTCAATGCCAATGCCTTTGCGCCATATCTTATCCCAATTCCCAAGAATCCTTTGCACGACAAGGCGTTAGGAACTACTCCTGCCGGCACATCTCTGTTCTTCCGCGTGATTGGTCGCAACAAAAGCCTGGGCAACTATCAGTTGTATATTCAGGCTCAGTTCAGCGGCTACAACAACACCGATTTCAAACTCAAAAAAGCCTACGCTATAATCAATGACTGGACTGTCGGTCTCGCTAAGTCAACCTTCAGCGACGCTGCCGCCGAACCTCCGACTGTTGATGCCAACGGCTCTAATGTGTCGATGGATCAGTCGGCTGTGCTCGTGCGATGGGCGCATACATGGAAAGACCGCTGGAAAGTGGCGGCCTCTCTTGAGACTCCTGCCATGTCGCTCGAAACCGACAACGAGCAGACCGCTGCCCGCAATCAATATCTGCCTAATGTCGCTGCTATGGTGCAGTATCAGTGGGGCTATAACCAGCATGTGCAGCTTGCCGGCATCGTGCGGTCCTTGCCTTACCGCGACCTCGTCACTGGCCGCAATTATACATCGACAGGCTGGGGCGCGCAACTTTCAACCGTGTTTAATCCTATCGATGCGCTCACTGTCTATGGCATAGGCACCTATGGCTGTGGATATGCAAGCTATTCAGGCGACATGCTCATGGGTCAATATGACATGGTGCCCGATCCTGATCGCCCTGGGCGTCTCTACATGCCTCATGCGGTGACATTTATGGCAGGTGTGCAGTATCACATCAACCATAATGTGTTTGTGTCGGCAACATTCGGTCAGTCGCGCTATCTGCCCGATAAGCCCGTTGCCCCCACTGAGTATAAGTACGGCCAGTTTATGTGCGCCAACGTGTTCTGGTATCTCACCCCACGCATATCGGCAGGAGCCGAGTTTGACCTCGGCACCCGCCGTAACTTCTCGGGAGCCCAGCGATGGGGGCGCCGCGTGGGTGCGGTTGTGCAGTTCTCCTTCTGATGGATAAGCTGTTATTTCAACGTTGCGCCTGAAGATACCGAAGCTTTGTAGACGCTTTTATCGTTTACTTTAACCGTCGCGTATGAGCTCAGCTGCATTGTGCCTTTTCCGGTCGTGAGTTTGCTCAGATCGAGTTCGGAGTTCGATGACGCAACTACTGAGGCTTGCGTGCAAGATCCTCCGAGTGTTATCTCTCCGCATGACGATGCTGATATTGCTATCTGGTCACACTGCGTCATAGGCATCACAACCTCGCTGCTTGAAGACACCGACAGGTTTATATTGTTGGCCGAAGTTTTATCAGATATCTTCACATCGCCTGCCGATGATGAGTTGATGTTAATGTTAGTAGATGAGCAGGATTTCAGATTCACGTCGCCCGATGAGCTTGTCACGATATTGCATGTTGTGGCTATGACATTTCCGGCCTTGATGTCGCCCGCCGATGAGGTGGTGAGGTTCGCAACATCGCAGTTGAGGTTGCCGCCTTTGATGTCGCCCGACGAACTTGCAGACATATTGATGATTTTCGCGCTGAGGTTGAGCGTATAAATGTCGCCCGATGACGATGCCGAGAGATTAAGCACTTTCTCTGCGCTGACGTCGCCGAGAATATGGATGTTAGCCGATGAAGAAGTCTGAAAATTATTGACCCCTGCTGCTTTTACATAGACACTCACGTTGCCTTTGACCGATTTGTCGCGGAGGTTCTTTAGGCTGACATGGAGTGTGCCGCCTGAGCTCTCAGCCTTCACATTGTCTATAATGTGTGATGGTGCCTTCACTGATACCTCCGGTTTGCCTGAGGATTTTGGCGTGAAGTATACGTCGACTGCTGCCGATGCTTGTATGCGGGTGAAGTCGGCTACCGACACCGTGCGTGTTTCGCTGTTGTCCGATGATGTGGCAATCGCTTTTGAGCAGGAGCAGAGCACTGCGGCAAGCAGTGCTCCCATTAATGTTAGTGATGTGAAAAATTTCATATATGACAATGTTTTATGAGTTAGACAAGTGTCGTGCCTGAGAGATCAGACACTATATAGACGCGCATCACCCCTGATTGTGACACGAAATTACAAAAAAAAGCTATATTAAACAGTCAAATAGTTGTGGGATACAGACATATTTGCTAACTTTGCCGTGCAAAACGCAAGCTGCCTCAGAGCAGGTGGCCGCGTCGAGCAAGTTTATTAACAATACAAACCACTTTTATTATTTAAATGGCAACAAAAATCAGACTGCAACGCCATGGTCGTAAGAACTATGCGTTCTATCCTATTGTTATCGCCGACAGCAGGGCACCACGAGATGGTAGATTTATTGAAAGGATAGGTTCCTATAATCCGA
>CAZAME010000042.1:0-14345 GCA_964486445.1 uncultured Bacteroides sp.
GATGTGTTGTCAGCCCCCCTTTGATCGATATAAACTGATTTTCGGTGCTTGCTTCCAAGTTGTATCACACCCAGTGCCACTGCCTCGGGCTTCTTACCGACAATTCCAACTACCCCATATCCCATGACATTGGTGCCAGGGTCTATGCCGAGGATCACACGATCATAGCGGTCGAGTTTCAGGGGCACTGCAGGCTCAGTCGGCGACATCGAGTATATCCATTAATGTTGCGAAAGCCATGATGCGCTCATGGCGCCCGGCTGCAAAATCGGCAGTGATGCGTGCGCCCTCACCGTGAAGCCAAGTATTGGCATCGGCCACACTGCCACACCGCATCTGCACTGCTATGCTCGACGCATCGGCATCGGGCATCGGATGCACCTTGCACAACAAGGGGTCGGCAAAGAGTCCACTCACAATAGCGCGAGGGAGGTAGGTATCTTTTATCCAACCAATGACCTCTGCCTCCAATGCCGGGTCACACGCAAACGTAGTATTGAGCAAAATCATAGTCTATTGCTGTTTCTGCAGATTTTTCTCCAGTCGGCGGCGACGCAGAAAGCGCGTGGCAAAGCCGAAATGGCGGCATATAGTTGGGAAAACGCCATAATAATGACACATGATGTTGAAGCGCTCCATAAGCGACTTGCGACGATTAGCCGTAGTGACACCCTCGTTGAGATAGTCGATAATTACACGCGGCACATACACATTGCGGTGAGAATGTTGCAGGCAACGTATACACCACTCATAGTCAGCAGAAAAACGATATTTCCGCGAGAACAACGATGTTATTCGTCTTAATGCCACAAATGCCTGATGACACACCACCATGCCCTCGGCAAAACTATCAAGGGTGAGTTCCTCGGGAGCCGTGAGGTGCCTGTCGGCCAATCGGCGGCCATTTTTGTCAACAATATCAGTTTGCCCATATACGATGCCGGGATAGTCGTTATCCATAATAGCATCGGCAAGACGCTGCAATGTATCGGCAGAGTGAAAACGGTCGCCTGCGTTAAGAAATATCACGTAGTCACCTTTTGCAATGGCAAGCGCTTTGTTCATAGCATCATACAATCCCTCGTCGGGTTGAGAATACACCTGTGTCTGCTCAAGTGCATTTTTCTTCACGATGTCGAGCGTTGAATCGGTCGACGCTCCGTCTTGCACGATGTGTTCAAACAACGTGCATGACTGCTCAGCGACACTGCGCATTGTTGTTTCCAACGTATCGGCAGCATTGTATGTCACTGTGATTATTGAGAAAAGTGGCTTCATTGGGTCGTCGGGCATATAATTGCTAATGCATCAGACGACAAAGATAATAAAAATTTTGTAAGCCCCATCCTGCCCCAATGATATTTCGAATATAAATCAGATTTTACACAAAGAGCTCCGGCCGGGGAATGGTCGGAGCTCCTTGAATATATAAAAGTTTATTCTACATATCAGCGGTTGATGTAGACCTTGCGGGCGGTTGTGCCGCGACGCTCGATGTAGATGCCAGGAGTGAGATAGTCGGCATTTACACGCATGCCCTGGAGATTGTAGTAAACAGCAGGAGCATTTTCATCATCAGCTGTGATGTCAGTGATGCCGACAGCCCTGCTGACAGTGAAGGGGATATCGTATGCAACACCGTCGGTGATGTATTGCGAGTTGGGATCGCAGTCAGCGTAGGTGGCATGATTGTCGGTCTTGAGCGACTCATTCTTTCCGGGAACAGTCCATGCGTTGGCATAGATAACACGGATGCGGCCGTATGAACCTTCCTCAAGATCAGAAGGCACTGTGAAGTCGTGGGCGATATTCATCACATGGTCATAATTGCCATAGACATTGTGAGCAGGAGGCAGTGTGCCATAGTTCTTTACATAGACAAACTCACCTGTGCCATAGACATCGGCAAAAACATAGGCTGCGTTGTAACGCATATCCTGATATACAGTGGTGTTGGAGCCATTGCCGAGAGACTTGGCGCAGAGATTGAGTGTAACGGTGCTTCCTTGCTCAACGTTGACAGTCTTGTCGACCAATGTATATACCTTATACGGGAGTGATGAATAGTTTACATCAATATCGGTCTTGGCACCTGTAGTGTATATGCGCTCTACGTATGTATTATCGCGGGTATTGCCAGAAGGCTCGGTGTAAATGACAGCCACATTGGGATCGCGCTCAAAGACGGCCTTCACGACAACAGCTTCTTCGAGGATGAAGTTGTCGCCCTCAAGAGTAACATCGTTGAGAGTGATTTCCTTGAGAAGATAACCATAATCGGGTGTAGCCTCTACGGTGAAGAGAGTTCCTTCCTCATATTTCTTGCCCGAGACAACAGGAGTCTCTGTGGCGGTCTCGTATACTTCAAGTGTGCCATGCTCAGGTGTGTCGATCATCACTGCATACTTGTCTTCATCGGGAGGTGTGACTGCAGAAGTCGAGCCATCGAACACAAACACGCTTGAGCCCGGCATTGTGACAGTGATTGTAGCATCGGGGCTGAGAGCTGTGTAAGTGGCAAAGCCGGGGAGTTCGCCCTGCACCTCAAAGGCAGGGGTGAAATGTATGGGTGAAGTCTGATAAGCGGGGATGTCGAGAGCCTCACGCAGAGTGAAGGTGTAGGTGGTCTGTGCGGTTGAGGGGTTGCGCAGGGCCAATGTTGCCTTTGAGCCGTTCCACGAAGCCCATCCATAGACATTTGCCTTGGAACCGTCCCAGGGATTACCGCCTACCCAGTGTGCATCGGGGAGTACATCGGCATTCTTTTCCTGCCACTTGATGCACTCGGCGATATCACCCCAGAGAGCACCATTATTAATGCTGTTGAGCAGCTTTGAGTCGCAGTAAAGCTCGACCATACCGGAGCCGCAAGCAAAACCGCAACGTAGCTCGCGCACGATGCCTTCATAGTCCATAGTCTTTGACACGGCACCTCTCTCGGTGACAATGACACCATGAGTCATGAGAGTATTGATCGGGCACAGCGGTGAATTCTTAACAAAGTTCTGATAAACCAGACGGTCGCGATAGGTAATCCAGCGCTCGCGGTCGTCGCCCTGGTTGCCGATTGTCTGCCAGTCGGCCTCCTGACGCCATACGGCATCGGTGTAATGGAACCAGAAAGGCGAGGCCCAGGTACCTACAGTAGTATTGAAGAACATGTCGGGGCGGATGTCACGCACTTCGCTTATGACTTCTATTATACCCTCGGCATTTTCTTCACCGGTGTAGCCGTCATCAGGGCCAACCGAACTGAATTGAGCTGAAATACCGTCGAGTTTGAAGAAATTGAAGTTATAGTTGTCTACCATATACTGCAGAGCATTAAGGAAGACCTTGTGATACTCGGGGTTGCTGAGCTGCATGCCGCCCTTGTTAGTCCAATATTTTCGGCGCAGATCGCCTGAAGTGCCATATCCACCGACGGGACCGAGCCATGCACCTGTACCCGAATGCATTGCCACTGCTGCAGCATCAGGCTCGGTGAATCCGTTGGGGAAGTTCTTGTTGAAAGTCCAAGTGCCATATTCGTCCCATCCGTCGTCCCAAACGAATGACTTGATATTGGCATCATGCTTGCTGTAGAGATTATCGCGCCACTGGTTGACAACGTTGACGCACTCCTGCACAGTCATGTGATTGGCGTATGTTGCCGAATTATTGCGGTCGATATTGAGCTCATACCACGAGTTATACATGGGGAAAGCGCGCCAAGGCACCGCTCGCTCGCGCTCGCTGTAGGCGAGAACCGAACGACGAGCCTGGTCGGGAGCTATCAGACCTATTACTGCGCTGATATTCCATGTCTTGCCCGCCTGGAGCGTAGTGTGTCGACTCCAACGACCAACTATGTTGCGCAGATCCTTCTCACCTGTTTCACCGGTGCCGGCTGTTGGCTTTGTGCCAGCTGTTACGGCGGGGCTCCATGTGATGGTTCCGTCGGCTGTGATGGTCTCGGTGCCGATTTCCACATAGTAGCGGACAAGATAGGTCCCTGCGGCGGGAATATTGAGTGTATAAACATTGTCGCGAGATTGACTACCGGTGAAACCTACGTGATAATCCGAGGAAACAATTTCGCCATCGACATTCATCACGTCGACACCCACAACATTAAGGCCATGAGTACCCGACTGGTACTGAAATTTCACTGTATGCGTGCCGGCAGTTGCAAAAGCCACAAATCCACGCTTGCCGCGGGCGTAGGTGGTGCCTATAGAGCGGGAATAGTAGGCACCTGTTGGTTTGAAGGTAAACGCCTGAATTGCAGCAGGTGTATCTTTTCCGGGAGCCCAAGTCCAATAGAGAGGATTGGCCGGCTGAGTGTCACCGGAAGTGTCTCTTGTCCAGGAGTTGTAGCTGAACCCTTCGTCTTCTACAAAGACACCATCATCGGCGGTGCCACCACCGAGACTTACAACCGAGTTGTAGCCGGTGGGAGTCTCGAGGCCGGCAAACATCTTGTCGGATGCGAGGATAGCACCTCGAGTGTTACCCACAACGACCGGAGCAAGTTCTGATGGGATGTTATAGGTCATTGGGATGATGTTGTGCATCGCAACATCTTTCTTGGCAGTAATCGACAATGCGGTGCGGATGTAGTGTGAACCATCGCGAAGTATCGCACGCCACTCAAACTCCAGGTCGCCGTAAGTGAGAGTTGCATAAACCGACTGACCGTCAATTTTCTCAGAGGCCACGGTAGCCTCCGGATCGGCAGGCAGATATTCGGTGCCCCACTCGGTGACAGTCATTGCCGACGCGGGCACAGTAGTTGTGCCATCGCCAAGAGTGATGGTGAACAGCTCGGTGCCGCTTTCGAGATCGAGCTCAGGACATCCACCAAATGTGAGTTTATTGTCCTTGTTAATAAATGAAGCATTGAGCAGGTCATTGCCCAAAGTGATTACGCCGTCGGCCTCCGACACGCGGGCTGTCCCCGGCTGCTGTGCCTGGGGGAAGAAGACGGCCTGAGCCGATGCCGAGGGAGCAGTAACGGCAAAAGTCGCTCCGAGTAGACATGGCACAAGAATAAGGTTGTGGAGTAGAGTTTTAGCTCTCATAGAAAGAATTAAACTAATGTATTGGTAATGATTGAATCCTCAAAGATTTAACTTGCTCAAAGATAAAGATTTCGTGCCGCGGCCCAAAATCAAAAAAAAAAAAATAAAGCAAATATTTGTTAATACAACATCGAAAGTCTAATAGCTATACAAATATAGCTACACATTTTTTATTGAGATGTTTTTTATGAGAAAATATTGTTATCTTTGCCGAAGTTGTAAAATAAGAATCTACATTACCAATGAATAAAAGCATTATCTCCGGCGTGCTTCTTGCCTTGTGCACCGGCACATTTGCGCACGCACAACTTATAGTGGAAACTTCGCAATATAGTTGGCATGGCGACAGCATAACGCAGGGACCATTCACTGCATACGCCCCTACCCCGTTTGAAATAATCTCTGACTATTCGGCCCAGCCGGGATACTACATGGGAGTCGACAAAACGTGGAAACTCAAAAACGACATAAGCGCCTACCCCACACTTTCGACGCCAAACGTGCTGCACCATGCGGTCTACAACATGGCTCTCGACGAGATGGTCAATGCCGTGGAGCCCGACACAACATTGCGCACAGGCAAGGAGTGGGCCGGTGTGTGGACCCGCGATGTGAGCTACTCGATTCTGCTGTCTATGGCCTACATGCAGCCCGAAGCATCGATGATATCGCTCCGAAAAAAGGTCGACTCGCTCGGCAGAATAATACAAGACACCGGCAGCGGAGGCGCATGGCCGGTGTCTACCGACCGACAGATTTGGGGGATTGCCGCCTGGGAAATATATAATGTTACCGGCGACAGAAAATGGCTCGAATATATCTACCCTATTGTAAAACGCTCGCTCGAAACCGACCGGGAAGCATTCTATGACACATCCACCGGCCTGGTGAAAGGAGAAACATCTTTTATAGACTGGCGCGAACAGAGTCATCCCCGCTGGATGCAGTGTGCCGACATCTACAACACCGAAACGCTCTCGACATCGGTAGTGCATGCCCGCGCATGGCAGGTGCTCGGACTCATGGCCATGATTCTTGATCACAAAGATGTCGCAAAGCAGGCTATGCTCCAGTCTATCAGAATATCTATGGCTATAAACAAATATCTCTGGCTCGAGGAGCAGGGGTATTATGCCATGTATCTATATGGTCGCGATAATCTCATTGTAAACCCTCGGGCAGAAACTCTCGGCGAGGCTTTGGCAATATTATGGAACATAGCCGATGCCGACCGAGCAAAGAAAATATCAATCAGCAATCCTGCGACGCCCTTCGGCACAGCCACTTTCTACCCATTTATCGACGATATTCCATCTTATCACAACAAGTCGCTGTGGCCTTGGGTGGCATCGTGGTGGGCGATGGCAAGCGCAAAAGCCGGTAACGAAATTGGTGTACTACAGGCAATAGGCTCGGTGGTGCGCCCGGCTGCCCTGTTCTGCACAAACAAAGAAAACATAAACCTTGAAAACGGCGACATATCAACCGAACTCAATTCGTCGAACATGCTGTGGTGTCTTAGCGGTAACATCGCGCTGACTCATAAAGTGCTGTTTGGCATTGACTTCAAGAGCGAAGGTCTGGCCTTCCACCCCTTTGTGCCCAAAGCTCTTGGAGCCGAGCGTCGTCTAACAAACTTCCGCTACCGCGACGCAGTCCTCGACATTACTATCCGCGGCTACGGCAACAAAATAAAATCATTCATCGTAGATGGTAAAGAGCAGAAGCCTTTCATTGCTGCCGACAAAGCCCGCGGCAAGATTAAAGTAGACATCACTCTGGCCGATGTTGACATTGATTACTTGGGAATTACTACAGCCGAGGCGGCCTCAGCGCCACTGACACCTATAACCTGGCTCGAAGGCACGACACTGCGCTGGAACCCCATAGAATACATCAACCATTATATAATAGTGAAAAACGGCGAGAGAATCGCCACGACCCACGCCACAACCTACGACGCATCGGCACCGGGAGAATATCAGGTGATAGGTGTCGATGACAAAGGCTTAGAGAGTTTTGCCTCGCAAACTCGCTCTACACGCCCCGACATTTACATTGACCTCGGAGCAACCGACTCCGACAAAACAACAGTGATCGACATACCGGTTAATGTGCCTGCCGAGGGCAACTACTACATAACATTTGAGTATGCCAACGGCAACGGACCGGTCAACACAGAAAACAAATGCGCCATCCGCACCCTTGATGTCGACGGCAAACGAGCCGGCATAATAGTGCTCCCTCAACGCGGCCGCGACAACTGGGAAGACGTAGGCGAGTCAAACTCACTGCGTGTGCACCTCGGCGCCGGGCAGCATATCCTCAAACTCTACTTTGCTCCCGACAACGAGAACATGAATATAGACACCAACCACGCCCGCATCCACGGCGTGCATCTGGTGCATCAGCCGTAGCCTACAAAAATTCTCAACCAAATAGATTACACAACAAGGGCACCCTAATGTGAGTGCCCTTGTTTATTTTGTTGTCATCAATTATTGAAGATTACTTATTTTTCTTTTTTTCAAGCTGACGCTCAACGGCCTCGAGAGCAAGATCTACGGCTTCTTCAAAGCTGTCTGCGGTTTTCGTTGCAGCGACATCGTCGACCTGAAGCACGACTTCCTTGTTCTTTACGGTTTCGGGTTTAACGACCTTGAGAGTAACCTCTATATTGGCAGTATCAGGATATCTGTGCTGGAGTTTATCGGCCTTCTTGTTAATGAAAGCTGTGAGCTTCTCGCTGATGTCGAAGTGGATGGCTTGAATTCTGATGTCCATAATGCTCATTTTTTTAGTGCACGGGGATGTGCGAGTTTATAACTGTTTTTTAATTCGTTGTAGGTGATATGCGTATACACCTGCGTGGTTTCTAATGATGAATGTCCCAGCAACTTCTGCACCGCCACAAGGTCGGCGCCCGAGTTGAGCATATCTGATGCAAAAGAGTGCCTGAGCACATGGGGCGAGCGCTTCGATGCGTTTACCCTGCCGTCGAGAGCTGCGTGCACCACGCGGTTTACCAGCATATAATAAAGCGGTTCGCCCGTGGGTCGCACGAAAAACTCATCAACCGGTCCTCCGACCACTTTTGCCCTGAGATTGCGGTAATGCTCTATCTTCTCCCGCAACTCTTCGCCAAAAGGGATGATTCTTTCTTTATTACGCTTACCAAGCACTTTTAGTTCGCAGCGTCGGGTGTCAACATTTACATCAGTGAGCGAGATCAGCTCAGCCACACGCATGCCGGTTGAGTAAAACATCAATAATATCAATGCATTGCGCACCTCGGTAAAATCGTCGGAACTAATATTATTATTGTTATCGTCGTCAATTATGCGTGCAATTTCACGGGTGCGAACAAACACCGGCAGATCCTTAGGCCGGCGTGACAACTGTATATCAGCTGCCGGATTCACGGCAAGACCATGTCTGCGCACCAGATAACGATAAAAGGCACGTATGCTCTGCAATTTTCTGCGCACCGAGCGCTGGCTGATGCCATCGCGGGCCATCGACGCAAGCCAACTGCGAATATCATTAGCCGTGACATCACCCGGGCGCAACTGGTCGGGCCTGCCACCGGTGAGGTAGTCGGCCCATTGTCGCAGATCAATGCCATAGGAGCGCACGGTGAGCTCCGATAATGCCAGTTCGCAACGCGTATATGTAAGAAATCGGTCGATGGTCATATCACCACCGAATTTAAGCAATTTTTTTCGTCTGAGCAAAAAATATCTTATAATTCATCTTGTGATTGATAAATCTTGTAAACTATCAAAACTATAGTGATGTCATTGCGTTGTAATGATGAGAAACAACTATTATTTATACCCCCTGTAATAAAAAGGATATATATGGATTTTATTAACTGGATTGTTGAAACGTTCCGCGCGAATCCGGCCATACCCATCTTTCTCACTCTGGGAGTCGGCTTCTGGGTCGGACAACTAAAGTTCAAGGGCTTCTCTCTCGGCTCGGTGACGGCAGTGTTGCTCGTCGGCGTGCTCGTGGGGCAGATGGACATTGCCATCCCCGGCCCTATCAAAAACGTCTTTTTTCTGATTTTTCTTTTCGCGATTGGCTATAGCGTTGGCCCGCAGTTTTTCCGCTCGCTCAAAGGCGAAGGGCTAAAGCAGGTGATTTTTGCCTGCGTACTCTGCGTGCTCTGCCTGCTTGTCACCTGGGCCGCAGCCAAAATCATGGGCTACGGTGTAGGAGAAGCTGTTGGCATCTTCTCCGGCGCACAGACAATATCGGCAGTAATCGGTGTAGGCAGCGACACCATAGGCACTCTCGGTGTCGACGAAGCCACCCGCAAGGCATGGATTGACATCATTCCTGTGTGCTACGCCGTGTGCTATGTCTTCGGCACCATCGGCTCGGCCTACATATTGTCGGCAATCGGCCCACGCTTGCTCGGTGGCATCAAAAAAGTAAAAGCAGACACCGCTGCACTTGAGGCTCAGATGAATACAAGTTCTCTGAACTCTGATCCGGCCTACATAACTGCCAACCGCCCGGTTGCCTTCCGCGCTTACAAAGCCGAGTCAGACTTCTTTGCCTCGCCCCGCAGCGTCAGCGAAATTGAGGCTTACCTGCAATCACAGGGGCGCAGACTCTTTGTAGAGCGTTTGCGCATAGGCGGCAAAATTCAGGAAGTGACGCCTGAATCTATGGTCGCTCGCGGCGATGAAATTGTGCTCAGTGGCCGTCGGGAATATATCGTGCAAGACGAAAGTTGGGTTGGGCGTGAGGTCAACGACTCCGATCTGCTCAACTTCCCGGCCGAGCAGCTGCCTGTAATGGTGACTAAGAAGGGAGCTGCAGGTATGAGCGTTGACCAGCTGCGTTCGCAAAAGTATATGTATGGTGTTACAATCAAAACCATAGACCGCTCCGGTGTAAACATACCCGTGCTCGCCCAAACCAAACTCGAACAAGGCGACACCATCACCATCATTGGTCTGGAACGCGAAGTCAATGCTGCTGCACCAAATATCGGTTATATCGACCGCCCGACAACCAAGTCAAGCCTGATTCTCGTTGGTCTCGGCATCTTCCTGGGATGCATTGTCGGTGTACTCACCATCACCATAGGCAATGTGCCGGTGAGTCTGAGCACCAGTGGCGGCGCACTCATTTCTGGCCTCGTGTTGGGCTGGCTTCGCTCCAAGCACCCCTCGCTGGGCAGTGTCAACCAACAGTCGCTGTGGCTGATGAATAACCTTGGTCTTAACATGTTTATCGCCGTGATAGGCATAACATCCGGGCCCTCGTTTGTCAGCGGTTTTGAACAAGTGGGCGTAGGTGTCTTCGTGGTGGGCATCGTGTGCACGTCGTTACCTCTGATTATCGGTCTTATTGTGGGCGATAAGCTCTTTCACTTCCATCCCGCCATCAATCTGGGTTGCAACGCAGGTGCAAGAACAACCACAGCCGGTCTTGGCGCCATAGAAGAAGCCATAGGCAGTTCGCTCCCCGCAATGGGCTACACCGTCACATACGCCGTTGGCAACACGCTACTCATACTCATGGGTGTCGCCCTCGTGCTGATGACTGCATAAACTACATACAAAAAACGATTAACTCAATTATTACTATATAAAAATACACGTCATGAATACCTCAGACCGGAATCCCGACAATAAAGCTTTTGAAAAAGAGCTTGAGAAAATGAGCCCGTTTGAAATCAAAAACGAACTTATCAAACTCGCTAATGAAGACGCGCAAAAGTCTACTGCAACCCTGCTCAATGCAGGCCGTGGCAATCCCAACTGGATATCAACTTACCCTCGCGAAGCGTTTCTGCTTTTGTGTCAGTTCGGCCTCAGCGAGTGCCGCCGCGTAGCCGATAATGCAGCTGTAGGTGTAGCCGGCATACCGTCGAAAAGCGGTAGTTCCGAGCGCTTCAGAAAGTTTATAGACGCCCAAGGAGACAATCGCGCAGCCCGACTGCTGAGCGACACGTTCGACTATCTGCTAAAGCGATACAATGTAGACCCCGACACACTGGCATACGAGTGGGCCGAAGCCGTGGTAGGCGACCAGTATCCTACCCCCGACCGCATTCTCAACAGCGTTGAGCTGGTGGTACGCGACTATCTGAGACAGGAAATGGGCGGTGGCGACGACGCCTCGATCTATGACCTGTTTGCCACAGAGGGCGGCACGGCCGGTATGTGCTATGCATTCGACAGCCTCCAGGAAAACAAGCTTCTGCACAAGGGTGACCGAATAGCACTGATGGTGCCTATCTTCACACCATATATTGAGATTCCGCAACTTGACAGATTTGATTTTGATGTGGTTAACATCTACGCAAGCAAGGTGCAGCACGATGGATACCACACTTGGCAATATCCTATGGAGGAAATAGACAAGCTGCGCGATCCGTCGGTGAAGCTTGTCTGCCTTGTCAACCCGAGCAATCCACCAAGCTATACTTTGGCTCCGGAAGTTCTCGACCGCATCGTCGACATTGTTGAGCACGATAATCCACATCTGATGATTGTCACCGATGATGTCTACGGCACTTTTGTCAAAGACTTCAAGTCGCTGATGTATAAATTGCCTTACAACACAATGTGTGTCTATTCTTTCTCTAAATACTTCGGCGCGACCGGCTGGCGACTCGCAACCACGGCAATCAACCGCCACAATGTATTCGACGACCTCATCGCACGTCTGCCGGAAGAAGACAAGAAAGATCTGGCGCGCCGCTACGGGTCGCTATCGCTTACGCCTGAAAAGATCAAGTTTATAGACCGTATGGTAGCCGACAGCCGCATGGTGGCACTCAACCACACAGCAGGCCTGTCGACACCGCAGCAAATGCAGATGATGTTGTTTGCATCGTTCTGCCTGCTCGATGACGGCACCTACAAACGCACCATGCAAAGCCTCATCACCGAGCGTCTGCATGCTCTATGGCAGACCACCGGTTTTACTCTGCTTGTCGACCCTCTCCGCGCCGGCTACTATTCTGAAATAGACATAATGGTGTGGGCCAAGAAGTTCTACGGCGATGACTTTGCCAAGTATTTGCACGATAATTATGAGCCGCTTGACTTCGTCATCAGGCTTGCCCGAGAGACTGCCGTAGTGCTTCTCAACGGCGACGGTTTTGAAGGACCTGCATGGTCGGTGCGCGCATCGCTCGCCAACCTTAACGAAGACGACTATCTGAAGATCGGCACAGCTATCCGCAAGATACTCGACCAATATTACAGCGAATATCAGGCCAACGCAAAATAATACTGCCCTAAACAATATATACACAGCCTCCCCCGCAGGTTAAATCAAAATGATTTCGCCGGCGGGGGAGGCTGCGTTGTATGTAGACTCGCGCAACAGTGGTGGGTAGCGGAGATATACAACAATTTTCCGGTCGGACAGACACAGAGGCTGTCGTGACCGGAAAAGTTATGTATTCTAAAAAGTAATCAGGCGCGCGGGCGTCTGCAGGCGAGATAGCGAATTATTCCTCTACGCTGCGGAGCTTCTGCACGTAAACGGCCTTCATCATCTTCTTGCGATTGGTGACTGAGGGCTTCTGGAATGCCTGACGGCTGCGCAGCTGCTTTACAACGCCGGTCTTTTCAAATTTTCTCTTGAACTTCTTGAGAGCTCTTTCGATGTTTTCGCCTTCTTTTACTTGTACGATGATCATGTTTTTGTGATTATGTTTTGTTTATTTGAGTCTGTTGTTGCTTTTGCGGGGCAAATTTACGAATACTTTTTCAATCAGCAAAACTTTTGAGGCCACTATTTAACCCGATTTCTGCATTTTGGCTTCTTTGCGACGGAAGGATGCCCGGCCATGCACATCGGCTACAAGTTGAGGAAGCGACTCTGCAGATTTTTGAGATATGTGCGGCCTACGAGTGCCTCATCATTTTCAAATGGCGGATAAAGACTTATACGCTGCCGGCCAATAAGCATGACATAGTCGAGATTGACTATAAAACTCTGGTGTGTCTGCACAAACTTTGGTGAATATCGCAGGATATCAGATGCCACCGTTGATTTCTTAAGCTGGATGACAGTATTGTCGGCCAATGCCACCTCCCATACTTTTCGGCGCGAGTTATGGCGAAAATATCCGATGTCGCGCAAGCGAATAAGTCGCATTTCTGCTGTCGTTGCGGTCATAACCACCATCAAAGCGTTGTCGTCGGCCGGCAGAGTGATAGGATGAATGGCGCCGGCGGCAGTGCGGTTGCGGCGTGAGAACAGAAAGCGCTGCAAGCAGATATCGAAAGCCTGACTGTCAATAGGCTTGAGCAGATAGTCATGCTCACCTTCGACAAAGACACCACTCTGACAGCAACGGTCGTAATAGGCCGTATACATTATTATATATGTGTTATCAAAGCGTGCATTCGAGCGGATAGCTCGTATCACATCATGGCCGCTGGTTGCAGGCAGGTCAAAATCGAGAAAAAGCAGATCCGGCGGATCGAGCTCCATGGCAGCAATGCCGTTGGCCACATCGGTGGCACGCATCACAACTTTGAAGTTGTCATATCCTGCAAAACGCTCGTCAAGCAAGTCGATAGCTGCCCGGCTGTCATCAATGACAGCGACTTTATAGACCGGATTTTCTGGCGCGTCTTTCATCTTTTCGTGATATTATCTTGATTTTAGGGAAAATGTGTGTAGGCACGACTTTATCGGTGACAAAATTAAGCAGAAAAGTCGACAGATGCAACGGGCCCTTCCGCCCATGTCACCATTTGTAGCATACACATGCATAAATGCATTAAAAAAGGTGGTATTCAGCAAATTTTAGAGTCTTCGGCCTCACTAATTAAACTTATTTATAGACTATTCTCGACACAAGACATTGCAAATGCAGAAAATTTCACTATATTTGCAAGTAATAAAAATACTTTCACTCTACAACCAATAATAACCACCTATGGCAAAAGTACAAGGCGCCGTCACTATCGACGACGAACGTTGCAAAGGCTGCGACCTGTGTGTGGTGGCTTGTCCCACCGATGTGCTAAACCTGCAGCCCAAAGAAGTCAATGACAGAGGCTATCATTATGCCTACATGGCTAACCCCGAGGCATGCATCGGGTGTGCAGCCTGCGCCACCGTCTGCCCCGACGGCTGCATCGAGGTGTATCGCGTGACAATAAAATAACCCCGCTCAATACACTTCATTTTCTTTCTGCAAATAATCTACACAACTCACCCCTCATCCTACCGAAAAACTCAAAATGAGCGAAGAAGTAAAACTTATGAAAGGCAACGAGGCTATCGCCCACG
>CAZAME010000043.1:0-14333 GCA_964486445.1 uncultured Bacteroides sp.
ACGACCCCGAGATTACAAATCACGTGCTCTGGCCAACTGAGCTAAAGAGGCAAAGATTTAAAATTCAAGGCTCGCGGCTTCGGCAGAAGCTTTAAGCGGTGCAAAGTTAAGCATAATTTTGAAATCAGCAAAGAATCGAGCAATATTTTTTTGAAAAATTTCGTCATCGTTTCTCTTTGCCGAGGCTCTCTTGCCTCATTTGCGGTGCAAAGGTAAGCAGTTTATGCGAACTGTGCAAATATTTACAATACTTTTATCATAGAAATATTTTCACTCCTCGTCTACAGCTTTATTTAACAGAGAGTTGTGTTCTTCAGCGTGTTCGCGATATGCATCTACAGCACGGCTGACCGACCCTGACATCAGCAACAGACGACGCGCCTGATCGTAATCAAGGCCAAGGTCATCGCAAAGCATACGCGACCCGCGATCAATGAGTTTAGCATTGGTGAGCTGCATATTCACCATTTTATTACCCTTAACCCTACCCATTTTTATCATGACCGCAGTGGTGATCATATTGCAGATCATCTTCTGTCCGGTGCCCGACTTCATGCGCGAACTGCCGGTGACATATTCGGGGCCAACAATCATTTCAATGGGAATCTCGGCCTCTGCGGCTACAGGCGAGTCGGGATTGCTGGTTATAGAGGCGGTGAGGATGCCATGCTGGCGAGCGCTGCGCAGCGCTCCGATCACATAGGGAGTGGTGCCTGATGCAGCAATGCCGATGACGGTGTCTTTTGTGCCGATGTTGAAGCGCTGGAGGTCATACCACCCACGCCGGGTATCATCTTCGGCATTCTCCACAGCCGACCGCAGGGCTCCGTCGCCGCCAGCGATGATGCCCACCACCCACGACGGATCCATGCCGAAAGTTGGAGGTATCTCAGAAGCATCAAGCACACCAAGGCGCCCCGATGTACCTGCACCTATATAAAAGATGCGCCCCCCACCCTTCATTCTACTGACAATGGCTGTGACGAGTTTTTCAATCGCCGGCAGAGCGCGGCGCACGGCTTCGGCAACTTTAGCGTCTTCGCGGTTGATGTCGGTGACGATTTCATGCACCGACTTATCCTCAAGATTATCGTAGAGCGAATCTTGCTCAGTAATTTTCACAAAGGTCATTTTTCACTGATATGATAAGACAACAATCCCGACATAGGAGCACGCTCTATGCGGCCGATGGTGAAGCCGGTTGTCTCGGCAGCCTCGGCGAGTATATCGGCATAATGATAGGCAACCGAACCGGTGAAATGGCATGGCATGCCTTGACTGGCCTGCTCATAAAGAGCTACATTCCGGCGGAAGAATGCTACAAAGGCCTCAAACACCATATCGCGCAACTCATGGCAATCGATATGGTCGGCAATGAAGGGCGACAGCGACGCCAGAAAGCGGTTGGCATCGGGCTTGCGATATACATTATTGATGATATCAAGTCGATCGAGCCCCGTCTGCTCATGGAAAAGACTGCATATATCAGCCGGAAGCTGACGCTTGAGGACATTGCCGACAAGTAATTTGCCAAGAACTGCGCCACTGCCTTCGTCGCCGAGGATATAGCCCAGAGGCGAAACATTGTCGATGATATCCTTGCCATCGTAAACACAAGAATTTGAGCCTGTGCCGAGTATACAGGCAATGCCGGGAACATGGCCGCACAGACTGCGCGCAGCTGCCAAAAGATCGGAATACACCTCAACGACAGCCGGGTTGCCGAAGACATCGCGGAGGGCTTGAGCAACGTCGGCGCACACTTGTGCGGAAACACATCCGGCGCCATAGAAATATATGGCATCTATAGACGTGTCGACCGGAAGATGAGGAAGCACCTCGGCTGTAAGTCGCTCGCAGATGACTGGCTGCGATGTGAGCAGAGCATTGAGACCCGGCGTGGTAAACTGGGTGTGCCGGTCGCCCTCGGCGAAAAGCCACGAAATCTTCGAACTGCCGCAGTCGGCTATAAGCATTTTTTTCATAATGACTATGTTTTAAGGCGAAGTTAGCACTATTTCTTTTTCAATCCAAATTGCGGATCGACCTTAATGAATGCACACACGGCAATCGTGGCCACGCAGCACAGCATTGTCCACAAGAAGAAGCCTCGATAGCCGAGAGTCTCCTGAATCCAACCGGCAGCCATGCCGGGAAGCATCATGCCCAAGGCCATGAAACCGGTGCAGATGGCATAATGCGAGGTGCGCCTGGGCCCTTCGGAGAAGTATATCATATAAAGCATATAGGCCGTGAAACCAAATCCATAGCCAAATTGCTCGACAGCTACGCAGATATTCACCACAAGATATGAAGGCTCAACGGCATAGCTGAGATAAACAAAAGCCAGGCAAGTAAGCGACATGCTCCAGGCCATCGGCCACAACCATCGGCGCAATCCGCTGCGGGCGGCTGCGAGTCCGCCAACAATTCCTCCCACGGTGAGCGATATTATGCCCACGGTGCCATAGGCAAAACCCACCTGACCGGTAGACAACCCGAGACCACCGGCCGATGCCGGATCAAGCAGGAAAGGATTTATAAGCTTCACGAGCTGAGCCTCGGGCAATCGGTATAGCAGAAGGAACACAATAGCCATGGCTGCGCCCGGTTTGTGGAAAAACGAGCCGAAAGTATCGGCGAACTCCCGCAGGATGTCAGCGACAGAACGCCGTGATGTGCCTGCCTCAGCATCAGCGGCAGGATGCGGAAGCGCCACGCCGTGCCACAAGGCAAACAAGACAAACAGCACAGCAAGCACACCGAAGACTATACACCATGCAGCAACGATGCGGTCGTGAGTATCACCGGCTATCCACTGCGCATTCTCTACATAACCGGCGAGAATGACAAGAACACCCTGACCCGCAACATTAGCAATGCGGTAAAAGGTTGAGCGTATGCCAACATAGAACGACTGCTCATGCTCAGAGAGAGCCAACATATAGAAACCATCGGCGGCAATGTCGTGCGTGGCCGAGGCAAAAGCCATGAGCCAAAGCACGGCAAGCGAGGCCCGGAAAAACATCGGGGCGGGTAAGGTGAATGCCACACCGGCCAAGGCAATGGCTATGCACCACTCCATGGCAAGAGTCCATCGGCGCTTTGTGGATATGATGTCGACAAAGGGGCTCCACACAGGCTTGAGCACCCAGGGGAGGTTTAGCCAACCGGTGTATAGCGCGATATCGGTGTTGGAGATCCCAAGGCGCTTATACATAATCACCGACAGGGTCATCACTGCTACGTAGGGCAGTCCCTGAGCAAAATACAATGTGGGAATCCAAGCCCAGGGCGAGGAAGATTTAGCAAATAGTCTCATGCATCAATAAGCTTGCTGAAGAACAGAACCAGGGAAATAGTGAGCGAGAATGGCGTCGTAGGTGTACCCACTATCGCTCATCACTGCGGCACCTATCTGGCACAGGCCCACGCCATGGCCCCACCCTGCTCCGCGGATGATTATGCGTGAAGGAACGCCGGCAGCATCGCGATCGAGGTGGTCGACCACAAAGGCCGAACTATATAGGTGGCTCGGCGACAGCCAGCGGCGTATCTCGAGTTCCTTACCCACAATGATTGTGCGGCGAGTGCCTGTGATGCGCAGTCTGACAATGCGGCCTGAAGTGCCGCGGGTCAAGGGCGTAAGATCGACAATATCGCCGAAATCAATGCCTGAGCGGCGATATAGGAGCTCGGCAAGCTCGGTGCGGGTATATTCGACAGTCCATCTATAGAAATCGGGAGTCTCGCGGTCGTAGCCGTTGAGCACCTTGTCGAGCAGCTGTTGCGACGGAGCCGCACAGAAAGAATCAGGGCGCGAAAGAATCCACCGGCGGGCAGCATCCTCGCCATGCAAATCTGGGAAATCAAGTGGCCGAGCCGAATCGCTGCGAGCCACGAGGTAGCTGTGATGCTCAGGCTGCCAACAATTTTCGAACTCCTCAAAGACACCACCGCAGCATTTTGAGAAGCGGGCGTCGACAAGCGTGTCATCGGCCATGAGCACCAGTCCAGATGTCTGACGCACAGCGCGCCCGACAGCCTCAGTGGTCTGACGGGTAATGCCTTGATAACGCTGGCAATGGTCGTCGGCACAGACATCATAGCGGTCGTGGTCGGTGTGGTCATACCAGCGCACTATCTCGGTATCGGTGACACAATCAGAGCAATATGCCGAATTAGCATCTGCGTGCTTATCGCCAATCTGAGCAAGCAGCCAGCTGCGCGAAATCACCGCGTGAGCCTTGAGAAACTCCTCCGGAGCATCAGCACTCATTTCAGATGAAATCACGCTCATCAGATAATCTTCGACCGGAAGGATATTGACAAGAGTGAGGCCATCAACGCCGGCAAGCAGGCGAGCACGACCACGGAAGCGCTGATTCTCGCGGCGCTCCCAATGGAAATTGACACCAATGACCACATCGGTCACTTCAAAATCGCATATAGCGAGGTCGGCGGGAATATATTCTGTGGCGTCGGCAACGTCGGCGACATCAAGAGTGACAGGCACGTTCTCAGGCACAGGTTTTCCATTACATGTGTAGCAGCCATGGAAAACCAGAGTGAGAGACGGAGCTGTAATTATACCAACTTTTATATCAGGTTGTCGCATATCAATATCAGTGAGTAAATTTCATAGAGCCGGCAGGCGGACACACCTGGAGCAGAGTGCGCTCAATGACCGACGCATCTGCGCGGTCGAAGTCGGCTTTACGCGGGAAAATAAACAAACCTCCCAGGTCGACCGACGCCGGCGAGAGCAGCATACACCCCTCGGCTGTACCATAGAAGTCAGGGCGGTGGGCCACACGAGGCATCACCCAGAGGCGCAAGCCCGATCCGTCGGCGCGGCAAAGCAGATTAAGCATAGGCTCGGGCTCACAAGGCGGAAGCTCGGCAAGGATGGCATTGAAACGCTCCTGAAGCTGCTGAGGCGTGCTGGCCCGGAGGATAAGTATCTCGGTGAGACCTGAGGGCGCGTCGGGCAGATTGAACCTGTCGCTGTCGCCGGCCTGAAAGTGGAAGTGGTCGGGAGCAGAGGCACCACAGCACGGGCCGTTGTAAAAGATAGTAAACCCGGGCATAGCCAGCGCCAGCGCAGCCATATCGCCAACGCGGCCAGATATGAGTTGAGGCGTGTGCTCACGGGCAGGGATAGTGAAGTGGTGTGGAAATATCGGGAAGGGATTGACGAGAAGTTCATAAGCGCCAAGGTCAAGCGATTGTTGCCCCGGAAGCCGGTTGGATTTGCAAAGAAAACAAGGCCGTGCCTGCACTGAATCGGCATCGACCTTGGCCGACGACGAGACCTCGCGGGCAGGGTTACACTGGAGCACAAACCTGCGGCCACCTACACAAACCTCCTTGACAAGAGCCCGGGTAAGTTGGCTATAGCGCTCAGCAACGGCGGGCATAGCCTGAAGCTGCGAGGTGAAAAAGTCGGCGAGCGCTCCGGGCGACGAAAGCGCAGTCGTGTCAATTGCGGCCATGTGCAACGAGGATCTTGCGCGCACGCAACTCCCAGGTGCGTATGCGGTCTTTATATAAATTATTGGCATTCAAGCGCTCGGTTGATAGCGAAGCATCTGAGTTCCCCTCCCAACGCCGGCACAGATATAGCACATCGTATATGCGGCCTATGCGATGGCGCCGGCATACCCTGAGAGCAAGAGCATAGTCTTCACCGTAGCCTGTGTTGGGCAAACGCAGGCTGCGCAACAGAGGAGTATAGAAGCAGCGCGGCGCGCCAAGACCATTGATGCGCAGAGCATTATTGCGGCCATTTCGGTCGGTCCACTCGCGATGGTCTATCACACCCGGAGGCAGGGGGTTACCATCGAAATCAGTGAGCATGTAGGAGCCTATTACCATAGGGCAACCTTCTGAACGGAATTTGCCAACGATGCGAGCCACAGTGTCGGGGCCGGAATAGACATCGTCGCTATCGAGCTGGAGTGCAAAGCGGCCACACTGCTCATGAGCTGCAGCAAAATTCCAACATCCGCCGATACTGAGGTCACTGCGGTCGGGGATCAAGTGTATGACCTCGGGGTGCGAGCCGGCATAACGGGCAATAACTTCAGTGGTGCCATCGGTGGAGTGATTGTCGACTACAATGACATTAAAAGCAAAGTCGGCGCGCTGCGCGAGCACACTCTCTATTGCATCGGCAATGGTGCGCACACGGTTGCGCACCGGGATTATGACAGTAGCCTCAACCGGAAACTCCCCTGCGGTAATGTCAACTTCCTCGATGGTGTCGGGCCCGAGGAAGGAGCCGACACGACGCAGATGCTCGGTGCACACCTGCTCTTTCTCAATCTGAGCGGCGCGATTGTTTGGTGCAACGTAATCAAACATCTTCACGGCGCTGTCGCGGCGATCTTCGACACCGCACGTATAGAGCGGCTCGCTGAGGTGCACTGGATGAAAACGGCGACTCAGTGCCAGCCACAGCTGATACCACCCGGCAGCATCATAGTCGGCCGATGATTCTGCCAGACATTCACGCATTGCAGCCGTGTCGATGAGAACCAGCGGACCAAAGTCAAAGTCGTCGCGCAAAGCGCCTTCCTGCCAGTCTATGACGGGAGTGAGAACAACGGAACCGTCGGGGGCAGCATCATATCGGTCGGAATAAACCATGACCGCATCGTTGTCATCGGCAACCTGCACCATGCGCTCCAAGGCAAAATAGCCAAGAGTGAGCGGCGCACAAGAGCGGTAAATCAAGGTATAGCGGGCCATGGCCGAGTCAGAGATCGCCTGCATGCATGCCGAACTGTCGACCGACAATGCATGCACCATGCCGGCAGGCGCTCCGGCAGCCATGGTGTCGCCTATATACACCACCCGCGCAACCAGTGGTGAGCCGAGAAACATAGCGGCAGTGCGCCCCGACGTTTCGGGGTCGGCAAAGGGGACAAAGACATCAATCTGCCGAGTATCAGAGTATCTCATAGAATCATTATTTACAAAACAGCAACCGGCGGAAAATAATCAGCATGGCTGCAAAATAGAGGATATAATTGATGAGGGCTGCCTGCACAAGTCCCACAATACCACCCATGGAGACAAGCAGATAGCCAATAACGAGGAAACAAGCCGAAGACAACAGTTCACTCACCACATAACAGGTTGTCATAGCCTTCGCCACCATCAGAAAAGCCACGAGCCATGAGGCCAGACGCATGAAGTCGGCCATTGCCTGCCACAAAAATAACTCCTGCATCGGCAAAAATTCACCGGAGAAAAGCACCTCGATGATAAAAAAGCGCAAAAAGTAGATCACGGCAAGCCCGAGAGCCATGAGCGGGAGCACCACGGCAGCGACATTGAAAATCTCGCGGCGCAGTGCGCGCTGATCGGTGAGTTCGCTGAGCCGGGGCAGATAGTAGACCGACAAGGTTGTCGTAGCCACCATCATATACATATTTGAAATCTTCTGCATGCCCTCCCAGATGCCGGCCTGAGCCTCGGAGATATCGGCCATAACATAGCCTCGGAGCAGCATCTGCACCAGCGGCACCGCCAGGGCCGTGACAAGCGACATCAGAGCAAAGCCGGCATAGCGGCGCCACACGCCCGAGTCAACACGAGCTCGCAGAGAGCACAGGCGCAGCCACAGACGGCGGCGCACCATCCACAGACTCAGCACAAACACCACGCTCTGGTAAGTGACCGCAGCAATGAGTGCGCCCGGCAGGCCCCAAAGCATCACAAGCACAACTGTGAAAGCCACGCCCACAACCGAGTTGGCTATATTTATTCTGACAAACGTGGAAAATTCCTTAAATCCGTTGACCGCTGCAAGGAGGGCTGCGTTAAGGGCGTAGAGCACAACCGTGATGCCGAAGAGAGCTATGACATAGCCGTAAGCATCGGTGAGCATGACAAGCCGGCTCAGCTGTCGGCAAAAAACCACAAGCACTATGCCGCAAATCACAGAGCACAACAAGGTTATGCGCAGGGCGGCAGACAAAGTTGTGCGCAGCGAGCGGGCGCTCCCGGCGTTTTCGGCCACGAATTTTGTAATGCCGTTGGTGATGCCGCCACCGGCGAGAGTCTGCACAATATTCGCGAAGTTGCCGAGCTGCCCCACAAGAGCCACACCGGCAGGACCTATCATGGCAGCCACGACCTTCACGCTAATCAGTCCGGTGAGCATGCGCACCAGAGTTGCCACAGATGTGAGCGACAACACGCGGGCCATAGCACCGGCATTAAGGCGATGTCCGATTGACGATATCGCGGCCCGAAGACTCATAGAGATAGCGAATTGACAGCATCTATAACTATGTCGATCTCGGCATCGGTGAGCACGGGCGACATTGGCAGCGACAACTCGGCTGCACTCAGAGCATCGGCCACAGGCAGATGCAAATGGCCGAAGGCTGCATAGCACTTCTGCCTGTGGGGAGGTATGGGATAGTGAATGAGAGTTTCAACTCCTTTTGCGGCAAGCATTGACTGCACCTGATCGCGGCGGTCACACATCAGTGGAAAGATGTGATAAACATTCTCTCCTGCCGGGGCGTCGGCAAGAAGCTTCACGCCAGGCGCATCAATAGCGGCACTATATCGGGCGGCGACGGCGATGCGGCGGGCATTGTCGGCATCGAGGCGAGACAACTTCACTCGCAACACGGCAGCCTGCACTTCGTCCATGCGGCTGTTGCGGCCACAATAATCAAAGACATATTTTGCCGATGAACCATAATTGGCAAGAGAGCGCACCACAGCGGCCAACTGAGGGTCAGAAGTAGTGACAGCGCCAGCATCGCCGAGCGCACCCAGATTCTTACCGGGATAGAAGCTATGACCGGCGGCATGGCCGAGCGAACCTGTGCGCCGCTCCTGATAGAGACAGCCATGGGCCTGTGCATTGTCCTCGACAAGAAGAAGATTATTACGCCGGCACAACTGCCCGATTTCATCGGAGTATGCGCAGCGGCCATAGAGGTGCACGAGCATCACCGCCCGGGTGCGGGGAGTGAGAGCCTGCCCGAGGGCGTCAGCTGTCACTACGGCAGTCTTAGGATCAGGCTCGACAAAACGAGGCACCAGACCACAGTCGGTGATAGCAAGCACCGAGGCAAAGAAGGTGTTTGACGGCACGGCAACCTCATCACCCGGCGATAAATATCCGAGGGCTATATAGCCGCGGAGAATCAATGTGAGGGCATCGAGGCCGTTGCCACAAGCCACGCAGTGATCAGTGCCGATATATCGGGCATATTCATGCTCGAAAGCTTCGGTCTCGGGGCCGAGAAGATAGCGCCCCGACGCGGTTACACGATTGACTGCATCGGTGAGCTGCGGGCCAAAAGAAGCAGTTATTTTTTGCAAATCAAGAAATTTCACCATGGCAATCGTCGGGAGCAACACCTTTGTATTCAAGAAAATCGCTGTGAGAGCGGATATAATCGGCCTCGTCATAGCCCTCTGATGCAAGCACAAGGCACACGGCGCCCGATGAAAACTCATCGAGAGTGCGCCAGATGCCGGGCACTATGTGCAGGGCCATATAGGGGCGGTCGAGCCGGAATGTGCGGCTGATGCGGCCATCGGAGACTGTGACCGAGAAACTGCCGCTCACTGCCACTACAAGCTGATGCAACTGGCGGTGGGCATGTGCTCCGCGACTCTCTCCGCCGGGCACGTCATAGATATAGTAAACCCGCCGCACATCAAAGGGCACAGACTCGCCGCCGGTGACTACCGACAGATTGCCACGGCGGTCGCTGTGGTGGCGCGGCAGTTCTATGATGCTGCAATCATATACATTAGTCTCTCTCATGAGGGCTTGTGTTTAGGAATTGATGATAGTCGCGGATGTAGTCGGCTTCGTCGTAGGGAGTAGAGGATATCACCATCGCCACCGAGTTTGTAGAAAAGTTGAGCAGTTCGCGCCAGTGACCGGCGGGGACATAAAGGCCGATGTATGAGCGGTTGAGCGTATAGCAAGCGCGGTCGACGCCATTGTCGACCAAAACATCAAAACTGCCAGACAGGGCAACAATGAGTTCGCAGCCGCAGTGATATGCATGACCTCCGCGGCCTGTGCCACCGGGTACGTCGTATATCCAGTAGACACGCCTGATGCTGAAGGGCACTTGCAGCTGCTGCTCCACTACCGACAGATTGCCACGAACATCGGGCATCACCGGCAGACTGATCAATCTTGCTTTTTCCATAGCGGCTATAATCTGTTGCGTAAAATTACAGCAAATACTTCAATACACCAAATAGGGTAAGTAGAAAATCACGAATCGCATCCCCTACGGGCTGCCCGCCGGTTGCCTGAATATTCAATAAGAATGACAGCATTGCATAGCCAGTTTACCTATCTTTTACCAAATTTCGCAGAATATTTCACTTTTGTTGAGTTTTTTTTATTTTTTGCTTGGAAACTAAAACAAAGTTTTATATATTTGCAGATATCTTAAAATCTAAACCAGACAAATTCGTCATATACCATCTAAGCAATATTATTCTTGCAAAAAGCATAACCTTTTATTAACCTTATAATCCACTATTAATTATGAAAACATCAATTTTTAGAAAAACGTTTTGGGTTATAGTTATAGCTATAATAGCTTGCTCAAACTCACCTCAATTATTAGCTCAAGAAGATCTTCACCTTGTATTGCAAGAAGAAGCTTTTGAGAAGGTGTGTGATATGTTTATCGATCAAGATGTTGATATTTACAGCGCTGTAAATAAAGATGGGATTGAATCTGACGAATGGATATTTTTTATTGATGCTGTTCCACTCGCATATTGGGAACATCAATGTTATATTATTAAATATGCCAAATCTCACCCATTAGGTGCAACAAACACCTATGAACTTGAATCTCTACAATATCCCCCGGAGCAATACAATTATACTCCACTTTTAGTAAAAGATCGAGTAATAGAGCCCGAATTTCCGGAGATAGAGACGGTCCCTACTCAGCCAAAATACAAAGGAGAAACAGAAATAAAAAAAGAAGCAGCGAAGCATACTTATGCACTACTTGTTGGAGGCGGACACCTATTCTCTCGTTATGAGGATAGATACTTTTGGGATTGCAAAAAATTCTATAACGCATTAGTTAAAGATAATTATGTCCCTAAAGAAAACATAAATACTATTATGTATGAATATTTAGCTCCAACCTACCCAAGAGATTTTGATGACGACGGAATATTCGAAATAAAAGATGGTGCAGAATATAGAGTAACTGTAAAAAATGTTTTAAATGCTATAGATTCTTGCTATAATAAAATGCAAGAGAAAGATAACCTCATAATTTTTATCTCTGCTCACGGGGAGAGCAAAAATATTTATCTTGATTTTGGAGAACACTTAGATTACAAATCTATGCAAAGATATTTAGCAAAATTTGACAATAAAAACATACCGATTACATTAATTCTTGGATCATGCTACTCCGGTAAATACGCAAAGAGGTTAAAGCTAAATAATTGTGTAATTGCAACTGCTGCTGATAGCACAGAATCATATCATATTGATGGGCCCCAAGGTGAATCATTCTTTCTAAGCGGTATCTCTGACGGATTTCGCAAGGCTCATAATAAAACTGTAGACAAAGATAACGACGGATTTGTTTCAATCAAAGAAGCGTTTGATTATGCGTATGATAGGGTCATGAGAACGAATGAATTATACAATATATACTCAGAGCCTCAATTAATCAGTACCCCGGGTGCATTGGCAGATGTCCTTGCGATTAACCGGCAACCCTACTTTTTGACTATTGCAAATACCCAATCCATCACTAATGCCCACTCCGAAACTATAAATGTAACATGGAATAGCCCTGATATATGGATAAGGCAAAGAAATGATGGGATTGAGGAGCCCGAACACATAGATTTGAAAACCACTGTTGCAGCCACAATATATGTCCGTGTGCACAATGAAGGTAACACCCAATATAATTCCGGCAAAACATTGAGACTATATTGGAACCAAACAACGACTAATCATTCAACTGATATTTGGAGTACATCAATGAAATTTAAAGATGAATGTATTGGAGGACATATAGCTGATATACCTTTGGAGTCTATTAATGCTCATTCTAAGAAGATATTTTCAACAAGATGGCAGTTACCGAGTGAATTCATTAGGAATGAGTCCCATCCCGAATCACATCAATTTGGGATTTTAGCAACTATTGTAGATAATATGTCATTATCAAATTCTGATTCTATAATGAGTTCACCCGATTCGTATGCTTATTCTTCTATGTCTATTATCGAAAAAGCTGATACTGTGCGAGCATCTACGGCATTTGTATATAATCCTGATGATACATTGAAATCATATAATCTATATTTCAAATGTCGTGATCAACATTCTCTTAATGTTTTTAAATATGCCAACATAATATTTGATCTAGATCCTACTATATACTATTCCTGGACTCGAGGCGGAAGTTGTAGAGACGGAGGGTTAGCACCAGGATATGTCAGCCCGTATTCTTTAGAACTTCTTCAACCGGAAAGCAGTTTAAAAAACATATCGATGGTTGGACATGGTATGGGGCGAGTATCTGTAGTTTTTGACTTTTTTGGTGCATCGTATACAGCAAAACCATATACATTTGACCTGATACAAACTGATTCAAATAAAAATATTGTTGGAGGACATACAATTGTTTTATATCCCCCTCATGAGACATTTATACCGATACCATTAGATTCGATTAAATGGGATGATGGAGGTATTGGAACGATTAACCCGACAAGTCTAAATGACTACGATAATGCTAAATGGTATAATTCGAAGAATCAGCGAGTTACCGATCAACCTATTTTAACAATAACTCCACAATTATATAATGATACTTACAAAATAGTTCATATCTCATCAGAAGGAGAACTCTCTACTTCTGAGATTAGCGTATTCCCACAATTTGGAATTGCCTCATTATCTCCTGAAGGATATATTGTCAGCGAACTAAAAATAAATCTTTTACCGACCGAGATCGATGGATATAATATTACGATTGCTTCAGTTTTAGATGGCAGTGTAGTATTCTCACGTGATTTAGGTGCAAATGAACAGATCTTAACAATTGATTGTAGCTCATACAGAGCTGGCATATATGTACTGATATGCACACTCAACGGTGAAACTCTTAGTACTCATAAACTAATTAAACGATAATATAACTATGAAACCTATTTTTAATTTCATGATGATCGCATTTATGGTATGTGCCACCTCTGTTATGGCAGGATGCGATTCTGACTCAGACTCCAATGAGCTACCAAAAATCGTACCGACTACCCAATATTATTGTGCGTGGGAAGGAGACTTTATTGAAATTGATGATAAAACCATAGACATGTTTTTGTCGCTGGCGCAACAAAAGCCTGAGTACCCATTGGAGATAACCCTTACTGCTCCGGGCTCTTTAAAGACAGTCCTGGCAAAAAACGCACAAAACAATACTGATGCATTAATAGTGTCAGGACCGATGGATAGAGACGACTGCCGCGCTATCGTGGCTATGGCATGCGAGCACTACCTCATCAACCTTGACTTGTCTGAAGCCAGTTTTGAAAACAATACAATTCCACAATGTGCATTTTCGTATTCTGAAAAGCTCGGTTATAATGACATTGGAGGTTATTCTTTACCCATATTTAACTTAGTGCTTCCTGCAGAAGTTTCATCCATAGGAGAGGAAGCATTTGCGTCTGTCATGTTGCGGAGCGTAGTGTTACCAAAAAAGATATCCGAAATTTCGAAGATGTGCTTTGGTGGCAATATGCTTGAAGCCGGCAATCTTGTGATTCCTGAAGGCGTAACAAAATTGCAAGAATCATGTTTCAACCGGAATCCTAATTTCCGTAACTACTATATTGATGAGATTGTATTGCCCTCGACGCTTTCTGAGATAGGTTCAGGTGCCTTTGGTTTTCTAAAAAGCAAAAGTATAGTATGTTATGCCGTAGATCCGCCGTCAATTGAAGATCTGGATTTATACAATATTCCCCAGCTATATGTACCGAAAGGCTCTCGAGATAAATATGCTGCAGCTCCCGTATGGTCTGACTTCAAAAATATAATCGAGCGTGATGATCTGTAGCAGTTTCTGAAATAGGACATATTCATTAAAAGCGCCCTCGGCATGTTGCCGGGGGTGCTTCTATTCTTTTTTGGCCTCATACCAAAAGAAGGCGCCTCCTCACGAAGGCGTCTTCTCATAATCTACAATCTATAGCAACATAAAAATTCTGAAACGGATTGCTCTAATTTTCCTATCAAGACTTCTTGCACCTCTCAAATGTAGATATTGATTTTT
>CAZAME010000044.1:0-13915 GCA_964486445.1 uncultured Bacteroides sp.
AGTTTCTGTATCTCACGAGCGGTTATTTCAATATCAGAGGCCTGACCTTGAGCACCTCCCATTGGCTGGTGAATCATCACACGGCTGTGCTTGAGGGCAAAACGCTTGCCTTTGGCGCCTGACACAAGTAATACTGCGGCCATTGAGGCTGCCATGCCTGTGCAGATGGTGGCTACGTCTGACGAGATATATTGCATCGTATCGTATATGCCGAGGCCAGCGTATACCGAGCCGCCGGGCGAGTTGATGTAGATCGAGACGTCTTTGCCGGGGTCAGCTGAATCGAGATATAGTAACTGTGCTTGGATGACATTGGCAGTGTAGTCGTTGACATCGGTGCCGAGGAAGATGATGCGGTCCATCATAAGGCGTGAGAACACATCCATCTGCGCCACATTGAGCTGGCGCTCCTCAATGATGGTGGGGGATATATAGCTGTCTCTGACATCTGAGAGAGAGGTGATTATCTGGCGGTTGGTCGCTGAAGTGTAGTTGTCAAGAGCGAGACCGTTCATGCCGAGGTGCTTTACGGCGTAGTTGCGAAAATCGTTGTTTTGCATTTCTATAATAGTATAATTCGGTTTCTTATTATGATTCTTTATCCAAAGTTACAAAAAAAATTAGAGCAATTATGCATTGCTCTAATAAAAAAATGTGAAAATCCGGTGAAATATGTGTTTATGCGCTTTTAGAAACGCACTGTGAGTTCGGCAATGATGCGGTCGCAATCGTGAATCGGAGCAATTTGACCGGTGCGATAGAAGTATTTTTCGAAATTTATGCGCACGTCGGCGCGTACTTTGCGCTCGGTATAAGATAACGTAGCTCCAACAGTGGCACGTCGGCGAGAAGGTTCGCTTTCTACGAGGTCTCCTGCTTCGTTGCGGGTGCCTATGCTCGCCGATGTCGCTCCGTCAAAGCGTGCCTGCATCGAGAGGCCGTTGAATATACCGACTTTAACCGGCAAACTGTAATTGCCGAAAACATTAAATGCCTTTGTAGAGGTATAGCTTGAGTGGGTATACTGTCGATGGAGATATTCGCCTTCAAGCAGCCAACGCCCACAACTCCAGCTTATCGATGCGTCATAGCTGTTAAATCGCACGTCGCCCGGTTTCATTGATTCTATGCCGGCTTCTGCTGTAATATTCTTATATGTGTATCGTATCTTGGCTCCGTAATTCATGGTCTTCTGCCATGAGTTGTGATCGCCTATGGCTGTGCTGTTGAATATTCCACCTTCTATAAGTAGTGGCAATTGTGTCGGGTGCCAGCCAACCGTGGCCCCCACACCTCTGTAGTTGCCGAGAGTACGACCGATAAATGAGCGGTTTGCGAAGTATAATAGGTGTGGCGCGCGCGAAGCTTCGACCGAGAATGGTATGCGCAGCTGTCCCATGCTCAATTTCACTGATGGCACAACATTGAGCCAGCCATAAGCATCAAAAACTTTAAATTTGCCTCTGTCGCAAAGATCAACTTGAAAAAAATAGCCGATAGGTTCGGCAATGCGGCCGCTCAAGACTACGCGGGCATTGCGGACTTCAAAGCGACCTTCCCCGGCTTCGGTGGCATATTCATAGTGTCCGCGGAAAGTACCGTGGATTTCCGGTACGTATTCCTTGGGTTCAAGTGCCGCAGCCGAGAGGCTCAAGACTGTTGCACAGATTAGTGTGAGTGCTCGCATTGCAAGAAAAATGGGTGAGAATGTACTATAGCGAATTAAAAGAAGTGCAAAATTAATAAAAAATCGCTAACTTTGTCGGCAATAAAATTTTCGCATCCATAGTTATGGCAGAAGAAATCATCAATCAGGAATCCTCAGAAGAAAAAAAAGGACTCAACTTTGTTGAGCAGATAGTAGCCGATGACCTGCGCGAAGGCAAGAACGGCGGTCGACTTAATACCCGTTTTCCGCCCGAGCCCAATGGTTATCTGCACATAGGTCACGCCAAGGCTATATGCATGGACTTTGGTGTGGCTGAGAAATTTGGCGGCACTTGCAATCTGCGCTTCGACGACACCAATCCGGTGAAGGAAGATGTGGAATATGTCGATGCTATCCGTGAAGATATTCATTGGCTTGGATTCGACTGGGGTGACCGTGAGTATTATGCGAGTGATTATTTCCCTCAGCTCTATGATTTGGCAATCCGCCTGATTAAGGAGGGCAAGGCTTATGTAGACGATCAGTCGTCTGAGGAAATTGCGCGCCAGAAGGGTACTCCTACCACACCCGGTGAAAATAGTCCATACCGCGACCGCAGTGTTGAGGAGAATCTCGACCTTTTTGAGCGCATGAATGCCGGCGAGTTTGAGGAAGGCTCGCGTGTGTTGCGTGCCAAGATAGATATGGCTAACTCTAATATGCATTTCCGCGATCCTATCATGTATCGCATTATCAAGCATCCTCACCATCGCACCGGCACAAAGTGGAAGGTCTATCCTATGTATGACTTTGCGCATGGGCAGAGCGACTACTTCGAGGGTGTGACACACTCAATATGCACATTGGAGTTTGTTCCTCACCGCCCGCTATATGATTATTTTGTCAAGGAACTTGCCGACGAAAAATATTGCCCGCGTCAGATTGAGTTCAACCGTCTCAATCTCACATATACAGTTATGAGCAAGCGCAAGCTTCTGCAGCTTGTTAAAGAAGGTCTTGTGGCAGGTTGGGATGATCCGCGTATGCCGACTATATCGGGTATGCGCCGCCGGGGTTTCACTCCTGCCGGTATCCGCAACTTTATCGAGCGAATCGGTTACACAAAATATGAGGCACTTAATAGTGTTTCGCTTCTTGAGCATGCTGTGCGCGAGGACCTTAATTCCCACGCCACACGTGCTATGGCAGTCATCAATCCTGTGAAGCTTGTCATAACAAATTATCCTGAGGGACAGGTTGAGACCGTGGAGATGGACAATAATCCTGAGGATCCTGAGGCCGGTACCCACACAATGCCGTTCTCACGTGAGATTTACATAGAGCGCGATGATTTCATGGAGAATCCTCCCAAGAAGTTCTTCCGTCTTTTCCCTGGTGGAGAGGTACGCCTTAAAGGCGCATACATAATCAAGTGTGAGGAGGTTGTGAAAGATGCCGATGGTAATATTACAGAGCTTCGTTGCACATACGACCCTGAAAGTCGAAGCGGTATGCCCGGAGCTTCGCGTAAGGTTAAGGGCACACTTCACTGGGTGTCGGCTGAGCACGCTGTTGATGCTACGGTGCGCATGTATGATCGTCTCTTTAACGTTGAGAATCCTGCAGCCGAGCCCGACCGCGACTTCCGCGAAATGCTCAATCCTGATTCGCTTAAGATCGTTGAGGGTGTAAAGCTCGAGCCATTCATTGCCGAAAATGCTCAGCGTGGCAAGAATTTCCAATTTCAGCGTATAGGCTATTTCACGCCGGACTATGACTCTACTCCAGATCATCTGATTTTCAATCGCACTATTGCATTGAAAGATAGCTGGGAAAAGGAGCAGAAAAAATAATTTTTTTGAGTAGGACTGTTGGTGCTAACAGGCTACTGCAGTCATTATTCATGAAGCACAACACACTCCCGCCACATTGATCGCCAATGTGGCGGGATGATAATATAGTTATGGAGCAATTCAACGAGAACGAAACGATATATCGCCGATTTAAGTCATGGCTGAGTAATCGCAGTGGTGAGTACTTTGACGAAGACGATATTATCGACATTTTTGATACTGCCGGTGACTTCAATGATGAGTATGTGAGGATGGAGGCATTGTTTTATGGGGCAAAGCATTATCCTGATAGTCTCCCTTTGGCAGATCGTCGTGCTATCCTATATCATACTTATAGCGATACCATGCGCGATGATTATCTTGTAGATCATCCCGAACTTGTTACTTTTATTTCATCTTTACTCAGACTCATATCGGTGCAACCTGCTCCTGAGCAGGCAAAAGAACATCTCGCAAATCTTGTTGCCGGTGCCGATGATCTTGAAGACGAAGAAGTCATTCAGCTTGTTGATACTGCCTCGGCGCTTGGAGTTTCCGACTGGTTGATAGAGAATTTGCCTATGCTCAAAACAAAGACATCATATCCGCAGACTTTGCTCTATGAAATAGATGTTGTGTTTGAGAGTCAGAAACGCTATGATGTGTGTCTTGTAGTGCTTGACGAGCTTACGATGCTTGAGCCTTTTAACGGTGAATTCTGGCGGTTGCATGCTGCTACATCGCTTGAGCTCGGCAACATAGAGCAGACATTGTCTTCAATAGACTATGCTTTAGCCATCAATCCTGCCGATGAGATAGCTATGCTCGTAAAGGCAGAGGCTCTGTTCCGGAGCGGAGATAAATCAAACATTCTTAAGGCAGTGGATATTCTTGAGCCTCTGGTTAAGCAGGATCCGGATCGCGAGAGCTATACTCATCCACTGGCAATGTGCTATCTGGCGCTTGAGCAAGATGAGAAACTCGGAGTTTTGCTTGACAAGATGCAGCCAAAGCAGCCCGGAGATGTATGGGTGGCCGGGACTTTCATGCAACTGAATCCAGATAAGTGTAAACAGGCGATAGCGGATTTTGCTGAAGCATCTGAGCATGAAGAAGAGGAGTGGACCCGCCTGGCTTTGTTTGTAGGAACTTCAATGCCCTCAGAGGGCGCCGATGTACTTCTTGAGGCGATCAAGCATATCGAGCTGACTGAGGGGTGGGAAATGCTTATGCAGTTGCTTTATAATGCTGGGAGATATGAAGAGCTGTGTGAATTGGTCAAATCAGGCGAGGATAATCCTTCGTTGCGTGCTGCCTTCACGCACGATATGTCCATGTTGTTTGTTAAGTCTTTGCTGGCCATAGGTGAAACAGATAATGCACGCGCGTATGCTCAGACGTGGTGCGACAGTTTCCGACGTAATCCCATGTCGGACAATCCCGCTGTAGCACTCAAGCTGGAGGCTATTTCTTTATTTATGAATAAAATCAGCCTAAACAATAAATAATTGATTTAAGAAAAAATGAAAGGATTGTTACCGCGACTGTTTCTGTCGTTTTTCAAGATAGGAGCCTTTACCTTCGGTGGTGGATGGGCAATGATTTCAATTATTGAGAAAGAGATTGTGGATAAAAACGGATGGCTACGCCGCGATGAGTTTCTTGATCTGTTGGCTGTAGCGCAGTCATTGCCAGGTATCCTCGCTGTTAATATATCTGCTGTAGTAGGCGACAGACTGAGAGGTACGCGTGGCAGCGTTTGTGCTGCTTTAGGCACGATATTGCCGTCTTTCCTTATAATTCTCGCAATCGCGATTTTCCTGACACCTGATATCATTAAAAATAATCCGGTCGTGTCGAAGATTTTCATGGGAATTCGCCCTGCGGTAGTAGCGCTCATCATTGCTCCGGTGATTTCAGCAGCCAAGACTGCTAAACTTAACTGGAAGACTGCTGCTATCCCTGTTATAGTGGCTGTGCTCATTTGGTCGAAATTACCCTGGGTGTCAAACCCTATTCTTTATATAGCTCTTGGTGCGGCTGGTGGTTGGTATTTTATGCAGCGTAGTCTCCGCAATGCATCTGCAGTTAAAGAGAAAGGAGGTGAGAAATGATTTTTCTTAGACTTATATGGAGCTATCTAAAAATCGGTCTGTTTGGTTTCGGTGGCGGATACGCTATGCTTGCTCTCATTGAGAATGAAATTGTTGGCAACGGATGGATTACCGAACAGATGTTCACCGACATTGTGGCAGTTTCGCAAATGACCCCCGGACCAATCGGCATTAACTCCGCCACTTATATCGGCTATGTTGCGCCGATGCATTATTCTGCAACTTTTGCTTCTCCGTTTTGGGGTATTCTTGGCTCATTGGTATGCACACTCGCGGTTGTTCTTCCGTCGTATTTCCTTGTCATAAAAACATCGCATCTTATTACTAAGTATCGCGATTCGGCATTTGTTAAAGGCGTATTTGCCGGTTTGCGCCCTGTCGTAGTCGGCCTTATTGCGTCTGCAGCAATGTTGTTGATGAATAGTGCAAACTTCGGTGAATCTACATATCAGGTGTGCACAGGCATTGCCATTTGTGCAGGAGCATTCTGTTGTGTTTACTTTATTAAGATTCATCCGATCCTTGTAATCTGCATGGCCGGTGTTGCCGGTCTGATTATCTATTGACCGTAATAGCCGAGAACGATGCGCGATTATCAGCAGACACTCGATTTTTTATTCAACAGTTTCCCGATGTTTCAGAACATCGGTGCTGGAGCATATAAGCCCGGACTTGATCATATTACTCAGCTCCTCGGGATACTCGGAAATCCTCAGAATGATTACCCGGTAATTCATGTGGCCGGAACAAATGGCAAGGGGTCTACAGCGCATACTTTAGCTGCTGTGTTGCAATCGGCAGGCTACTGCACAGGACTGTTTACATCCCCGCATCTTGTAGACTTTCGTGAACGCATAAGGGTCAATGGCAGAATGATACCGCGGAATAAGGTCGTGGAATTCGTGGAGCGTAACGCCGACGTCTCTACTCCTGACGGATGGCGACCGTCTTTCTTTGAATTTACTACGGCTATGGCGTTTGAGTACTTTGCTGAATCGAAAGTTGATATTGCCGTGATAGAGACTGGTTTGGGTGGGCGCCTTGACGCAACTAATGTCGTTATGCCCTTGTTGAGCGTCATAACTAACATATCGTTTGACCATGTGAATCTGCTTGGAGATACTCTTGAAAAGATAGCAATAGAGAAGGCTGGAATCATAAAGCCGGGCATACCTGTGGTAATCGGTGAGAGCGCCATGCATCCTGAGGTGCGCAAGGTGTTTGCAGACAAAGCTGCAGAGTGCGGGGCAGCGATTATTTATGCAGATGATGCTCCGCGCTTTGCCGAGGTTGATTTCCAGGAAGGTCATCTTCTTTACCACTCAACTGCATACGGCGACATAAAGGGGCAGCTTACTGGTGAGTGTCAGAAAAAAAATACGGCGACGATTCTGTGTGCTATTGATGAGTTGTGCAAGGCCGGCCTGCATATCACAGCCGATGATGTGGCAAATGGTTTTGCACATGTGTCGGAACTTACAGGTCTTGCCGGGCGGTGGATGCAGACAGAACTTAATGGTGTTAAAGTCATTTGCGACACTGGCCACAACAGCGGAGGATGGTTATATTTGTCGGAAGCACTTGGTAGTATTTCCAATTTAACTATGATTCTGGGTTTTGTAAATGACAAAGATGTCTCATCGATAATGTCTATGCTTCCACGCCATGCACGTTATATTTTCACGCAAGCTTCTGTGCGCAGGGCACTCCCTGCTGATGAATTGGCTGCATTAGCTTGTGAATCCGGCATTAAGGGTAGGGCTATCGGCAATGTCGCCGAAGCAGTGTCACTTGCAGTTGCAGAGAGTAAGCCAGGTTGCACTGTGTTTGTCGGGGGAAGCACTTTTGTTGTCGCTGATTATCTTGCGTCGCAAAACAACGATTGATTCCCCAAACATTATTCCTCGGTTGATTGTTAATCAATAAAAATCAATTCATCTGCATTAGATATAATAAGAAATGGCTTTAGAACTTATCAAAGATACTGAATTTGGCGGAGAGCGCCCATTATTTGCTGCTCATGACATCCGTCTGGAAAATGTAGTTTTCACTCCTGGTGAATCAGCTCTCAAATGCTGTCGCAATCTTGAAATCGACAACTGTCGTTTTCAGGGAAAATATCCTTTGTGGCATACCGACAATTTTGTCGTTGAGAATAGCGTGTTTGAGCCTGGAGCACGTGCTGCATTGTGGTATAGCAACAAGATTACAATGCGTGATTGCCGTGTTGATGCACCGAAGATGTTTCGTGAGGTCGACGGTTTGGTTCTCGAAAATGTCACCATCCCCGATGCTGAGGAAACCTTGTGGCATGTGAGAAATGTCAAGGCTACAGATGTAGAAGTCTCAAAGGCTGATTACCTTTTTATGCACAGCGCCAATATCAAACTGAAGAAATGGCGTCAGCAGGGTAACTATTCATTCCAATATTGCCGCAATGTGGAAATACATAATGCATATATCGACTCTAAAGATGCGTTTTGGGAGACTGAAAATGTCACAATATATGACTCAGAACTGCATGGCGAGTATCTCGGATGGCATTCCAAGAAGCTTAAGCTTGTAAATTGCCATATTTCCGGTACGCAACCTCTGTGCTATTGCACTGATCTTGTGCTCGAAAATTGCACATTTGATGCCGATTGTGACCGAGCTTTCGAAGACTCTATCCTCAATGCAACTGTCAAGAGCGTTATCACAAGTGTGCATAATCCGCGCTCTGGTGTAGTAAAAGCTCTCGGATACGGCAAAATCATCATAGATAAAAATATTAAACAGCCTGCCGACTGCAAACTCGAAAAAATTAAATGAGCTCGTCGACCGATGACAGCGGCATGAAACCGCGTAAGCGTGATATTGCCGAAGTGCTTCGTGAGGGTGGTGCTGACACCCTTGCGAAGCAGTTGCGTTTGACCCTTAAACTGAGTATGCCGTCTATAATGGCGCAGCTCTCCACCATTGTGATGGAGTATATAGATGCGTCTATGGTTGGCTCGCTCGGTGCCGATGCGTCAGCGTCAATAGGTATTGTGTCGACCACTACATGGCTATTCTGGGGTATAGGCTCAGCAATAGTGTCAGGTTTTGCAGTACAGGTGGCCCATCTGATAGGTGCCGACAAGGATAATCATGCCAGACAACTTGTCGGGCAGGCTATGACAGCAGTGTTTTCAGTGGCTGTGATGCTTGCTTTGACGGGTTGGGCAATTTCTGGTAATTTACCCGGATGGCTTGGCGGTGAGCCGGCCATCCAAGCCGATGCATCAGCTTATTTCCGAATATTCTCATGGGGGCTGCCGGTGCTGTTTATCAACTTTTTGGCCGGTAGTCTGCTTCGATGGAGCGGGAATACGATTGTTCCCGGAGTACTTAATGTGTTCATGTGTCTGCTCGATGTGGTGTTTAACTGCCTGCTGATTTTTCCATCGCGAGAACTTCATGTCGGAGTCTTCACTATGCACTTGCCCGGTGCAGGACTTGGTGTTGAGGGTGCGGCTTTAGGCACTGTGCTCGCCGAGTCGGTGGTGATGTGCATTATGCTCTGGTATTTGCTTGTTAAATCAAGGCATCTTAATATGCGCAAAGGCTACATAAGCTTTCTTCCCAAACGCGAGGTCCTTCGCAAGGCATTGCGTATAAGTTTGCCTATGGGCACCGAGCATGTGATAATGTGTAGCGCGCAGATTTTCCTGACAATTATTGTTGCTCCGCTTGGCACCGTTGCAATTGCGGCTAACGCTTTTGCCATCACGGCCGAGAGTCTGTGTTATACTCCTGGCTTTGGTATAGCCGACGCCGCAACGACTCTTGTAGGACAATGTGTTGGTGCCGGTCGCCCGATATTGACCCGACGTTTCGCCCATATATCACTGGCAATGGGCGTTGGAGTGATGTCAGTAATGGGCATACTGATGTATGTTTTCGCTCCTTTTCTCATGGAGCTGTTTACTCCTGTAGAGCAAGTGCGTGTGCTTGGTGTGCAATCGTTGCGCATAGAGGCATTTGCTGAACCTATGTATGCAGCCGCGATAGTAATTTATGGCATATTTGTCGGCGCAGGAGATACGCTTGTTCCGAGTATAATGAATCTCGTGAGCATCTGGGGTGTGCGCATACCCCTGGCTGCGTGGCTTGCGGTATCAATGGGGCTCAAGGGGGTGTGGCTCGCTATGTGTATTGAATTATGCTTCCGCGGACTGATTTTCCTCATACGTCTGTTGAGAGGTAAATGGATAGTGAAAGCAACGAATCTCACGCAGCAGGAAATCACTCAACTCGAACAACCTATTAACGATTTTGAACTATGAAATACGATTTTGACACGCCCGTCAACCGACGAAATACCAATTCATATAAGTGGGATACTCCGGAAAGCCAAGGTGTGCAACCCATGTGGGTGGCCGACATGGACTTCCGCACAGCTCCATGCATAATCGAAGCACTCGAGCGAGTAGTGGAGCGAGGTATATTTGGATATACCTATGTGCCCGGTGAGTTTTATACTGCAGCTTCACAGTGGTTTGAACAACGACATGGCGAACCAATCAAGCGTGACATGGTGATCTATACATCCGGGGTAGTTCCCGCTGTATCAGCAATTATCAAGGCACTTACGAGTCCAGGTGATTCCGTGGCTCTGCTCACACCTGCTTACGATTGCTTCTTCTCCAGTATTCGCAATAATGGCTGCACTATCGCAGAGTGCCCGATGATAGTTGGTGATAATGGCAAGTATATGGTTGATTATGATAGTCTTGACTCGGTTCTTAGTCGCCCGGAGGTAAAGATCTTCATTCTCTGCAATCCTCATAATCCGGGAGGTCGAGTTTGGACTGAGGAAGAACTACGCCGCATCGGCATGATGTGTGTTGCTCACGATGTGATGATATTGAGCGATGATATTCATTGCGAATTTGTATATCCACCATATAAATATACCCCTGTGACAACTATCGACGCACATATTGCCGCGCGCACAGTGCGGTGCGTCGCTCCCTCGAAGGCTTTTAACACCGCCGGACTGCAGATCGCACTAATCATTGCACCGGATAAGGAAGTATATTCAAAGATTGACCGCGCCATAAACGACAACGAGGTATGTGATGTGAATCCGTTTGGTGTTGCCGGACTTATAGCGGCCTATACACAAGGCGGCCCCTGGCTTGACTCACTTGTCGAATATCTTCACGCGAATTCTATCTTGCTTGCCGATAGTTTTGCTGAGAATCTTCCCGAGGCACGAGTAATGCCGCTTGAGTCTACTTACCTTGCATGGATTGATGTGAGCGCGTTTGGTCGTACATCACAAGAGATTGCCGACTATTTGCATGACAAAGCCGGCGTGCGCATAAATGCCGGCACAAAGTATGGAACCGCCGGCGAGGGTTATATCCGCATCAACTTCGCCTGCCCGCACAGTGTCCTCCAGCAAGCCCTCAACCGCATCATCCCCGCCCTCCGCGATCTGCTGTAAAGTATTGTCTGTTTCTTTTGAAATTGATTTTTAACATTTGTTGCTTGGGTGGGTGTTGGCCTGAGTGAGAAAAATCATTAATTTTGCAGATTCAAACAAGGCACAATGCAACTAACTCAAACAGATATAAACAATGCCGCGGCGTTGGCTGCTCTCTTGGCCGATGCGCGCGATATTGTCATCACTTGCCATCTGTCGCCCGACGGCGACGCTCTCGGTTCGTCGCTGGGATTACTGCACACACTCTCTGCAGTCGGGCTTCGCTGCAAGGTTGTCACTCCTGATACGCCTCCGCAGTCGCTTTCGTTTTTGCCTGGGGTGAAAGACGTGGTTGTCTTCTCGCGCTATGAGTCCTTCGTTCGCAATCTTATGAACAAGGCTGATGTTATTTTCTGTCTTGATTATAACGAACTCAAGCGTGTCGACCGCCTTGCGCCATGCATAGCTTCATCCGGTGCAAAAAAAGTGATGATTGACCATCATCTGCATCCCGACACTGCTGGCCTTGACATCGTTTTCTCGCATCCCGAGGCTTCGTCGACCTGCAGTCTGCTTTATCTTGTGCTTGAAGCTGCAGGTTATGCCAATAAAATTGGTAAGGAAGCTGCAGAGTGCATATACACCGGCATGATGACCGACACCGGCAATTTCAGCTATAACTCGGGTGATCCTACATTGTACCTGATAATTGCGCGTTTGTTGGAGTGTGGCATCGATAAAGATGAACTTTACCGCAAGGCGATGAACGTGCATTCTGAGGATTCAATCAGGCTCAAAAGCTATGCGCTATATGAGAAGATGCAGGTTTTTCCCGAATATCATGCGGCGCTTATCACCATCACGCGTGAGGAGGCTAACCGATTCAGATATAAGAAAGGCGACACCGAAGGCCTGGTGAATGTGCCGCTGAGCATCCCCGGCGTGGTTTACAGTTGCTATCTGCGCGACGAGGAAGACTATGTGAAAGTGTCGATGCGCAGTGTGGGCGACTTCCCGGTCAACCAATTGTGCAAAGAGCATTTCGGGGGTGGGGGACATCTTAATGCTGCCGGCGGCGAATATAAAATTGGTGGCATTGATGAATGTGCCGCTCTTTTTGTGAGCCTTCTGCCTGAGAATATGAAATATATTGAACAATCACACAACAATCACGATAAATGAAACTCATTAACCGCATCGCATCAATGTTTGTGCTTGGTGCTTGTGCTTTTGCCGGTGTCAACGCATGCAACGACGGAAAAAGTTATGCCGAGTTGCTCACCGACGAGTCGCACTCGATAAACCGTTTTCTGGCAGACCAGACTGTGATAAACTCGATTCCCGAAGATACGATTTTCGAGGTAGGAGAGAATGCTCCCTATTACCGCCTCGATGATGCCGGAAACTTCTATATGCAGGTGCTCAATGCCGGCACAGACGTACCCGGCAACCGCGCGGTCAAGGACCAGGAGATATACTTCCGCACCACGCGCTATAATCTGCATTATTACACCGATGGAGAGCTCATCTCGGGCGACGGTAATGCCATAGATGTTGCTGCCGGTAACTATTTCTTCCGTTTCGAGAACTTCCAGATACAAAGCTCGGCGCAGTGGGGATCGGGTCTTCAGCAGCCCCTCTATTATCTGCCTATTGACTGCGAGGTCAATCTTATTGTTAAATCGCAGTTCGGCATGAGCAATGAGGTTGCCAGCGTTATACCTTTCCTCTACAACATCCGCTATTATAAACGCCTGTCATAAAAAAGAAACATACTAAATCAACAGATATGTCATTGATCAAATCTATTTCGGGCATCCGCGGCACAATTGGCGGGCGCACCGGCGAGGGCCTCAGTCCTGTAGATGTAGTGAAATTCACGGCTGCTTACGCCAAGATTATAGCAGAAACCACCGACCGCGAGCGCAAGGTCATCGTTGTTGGCCGCGACGCCCGCATATCGGGTGAAATGGTTGAAGGACTCGTTGTCTCAACACTTTGCGCCATGGGTTTCGATGTTGTCAACATAGGTCTGGCTTCGACACCGACGACCGAAATGGCTGTGACTATGGAAAAAGCTTGTGGCGGCATCATTCTCACTGCCAGCCATAATCCTGCTCAGTGGAACGCCCTGAAGCTTCTAAACCAGAATGGTGAATTTTTCGACGACACTCTCGGCAAGCGCGTGCTTGCTATCGCCGAGGCCGAGGACTTTGAGTTTGCGCCTGTTGACAAGCTCGGCAAGGTTTACGTAAATAATACTTACGATGCCAAGCACATAGATTCTGTGTTGGCACTTCCTTTGGTTGATAAGGCTGCTATCGAGGCTGCAAACTTCACAGTTGCAGTCGATGCCGTCAACTCTGTCGGAGGCGTGGTGATTCCTGCTCTGCTCCGTGCTCTCGGCGTGAAGAATATCATAGAACTCAACTGTGAGCCTACCGGCAAGTTTGCGCACACCCCTGAGCCTCTCCCCGAGAATCTCACACAGATCGCCGATTTGATGAAAACTTCAAAAGCCGATGTTGGCTTTGTGGTTGACCCCGATGTAGACCGTCTGGCTATCGTCATGGATGGCGGCGAAATGTTTGTTGAGGAATACACCCTTGTTGCTGTGGCCGATTATGTGCTGTCGCATACTCCCGGTGCAACCGTGAGCAACCTCAGTTCATCGCGTGCGCTGCGCGACGTCACCAACGCCCGAGGATGCAATTATTCTGCGTCAGCGGTGGGTGAGGTCAACGTCACAGCTAAGATGAAGGAAACCGGCGCAGTTATCGGCGGCGAAGGCAACGGTGGTGTCATCTATCCCGAACTACACTATGGGCGCGATGCTCTTGTCGGCGTGGCTCTGTTCTTGAGCCTGCTT
>CAZAME010000045.1:0-13867 GCA_964486445.1 uncultured Bacteroides sp.
CCGCGACCCCCTGCGTGACAGGCAGGTATTCTAACCAGCTGAACTACCACACCAACTCTTTAGTGCTTCGCAGCGGAGAGGCATTAGCTTCGTTGCTTTTGCGAGTGCAAAGTTATATCACATTCCTGATTCGCGCAAGCTTTTCTGTAATTATTTTCAAAAAAAATGTATTTTTCTACCATTTGACCAATCGCGGCATGATTTAGTGGAATTTTTCACCAGCTCTTAATCCCTGCGATACCCTCTAAGCCACTCTATCCACTCACTTCGCGAGCCATTGAATGTATTTATGTCGGTGATGCCGTGAATGCCCTGCACGTTGCCCCTATGGCTATGCTGCCAAAGAACCCAGGGAGCATCGAGGGGCTTGGGCGTAAACGAAGAAATCCACACAGGCACATCCTGAAAGCGAAATCGGATAAACCGGTTATAGCCGTCGCGATTGGTGTAAATTATGACCTTGCGCCCATATTCGCCAAGATACTCAATCATGTCGCGCAACTGCCTGGCGACATAATCGGTGTCGTAGGTGCTGGCATTACCCCACTCCTCCACATCAATTGCCAGAGGAAGATCAAACCGCAGATTGCGCACCGCATCAAGCAAGTTGCGCCCCTGACGCCAGCCCTCGCGGTCAAAACGGAAGTAATGGTAAGCCCCCACCATAAGGCCCGCCTTACAGACTCCGGTATAATTGGCATAAAATAGCGAATCGCGGAATGACTCGCCCTCAGAGGCCTTTATATACACAAAATCCACGGTGTCGGCAGCTACAGCATCGAAGTCAATACCCGCCCCGTTATGGGCCGAGATGTCAATGCCTTTGACCGGATAGAGGTCTCTGGAGACATCAATATGCGCAGCCCGCGGCCGCAGCACACCATGAAGCATCACACCCACTATGGCCAAGGCCGTGAGGAATACAAGGGCGATTGCTATGTTGCGGGCACTGAGCATCGGATTGCGTATTGCTATGGTTTTAGGCAAATATACTCACTTTTTTTCAAGCCGGCAAACAAAAAAATGCTTAACTTTACGGCTATGAAACTCATCCTGCCTCCTAATCACGCACATCAGAGCCTGCCCCTGGAGAGCGATGCACGATCGCTCATTGTCATAGGCGCCAACGGAGCCGGCAAATCGCGCTTCACATCAATGATGATGAAGTCTCTGCCCGGCATGTCGGTAAAGATATCAGCTATCAGAGCTTTATTCGTGACCTCGGCGCAACCCGACGGCATACCCGACAGTATCGACTCGCTATATGAGCATGCAGCCGGCTCAATGATGTTTCAAGGCGGCGCAGCCACAGGTTTCGAGCGCCTCATGGCCGTGCTCATGCAGGAAGAGATTGCCGCATTGCTCACATATAAGGTAGCCCTGTCGGAGCACCGCAAAGGGCGCAGGCCACAGCCGCCCGCCACACGTCTTGACAAAGTGATATCGCTGTGGCAGGAACTCTTCCCCGGCAACAAGATACTGGTGCAGAGCGGCAAGATGCTGTTCTCGCGCGAATCAGAGGGCGACGTATACTCACCGCTGCGACTAAGCGACGGCGAGCGAGCAGTGCTCTACTACATCGGCGCGGTCATGTGCGCCATGAAGGGGGCCGCCGTGTTTGTTGACAGCCCCACAGCCTTGCTGCACCCGTCGGTGAGCACCCGCTTGTGGGACAGCCTGGAAGCTATGCGGCCCGATTGCACTTTTGTTTATACGACGCATGATCTCGACTTTGCCTCGTCGCGCAGCAACGCCGAGGTGATATGGGTGCGCGACTACGACGCCGCAGCATCGACATGGCACTACAGCATACTGCCGCCACACTCCGGTCTCCCCGACGAGGTGTATCTCGACATCATAGGCTCGCGCCGGCCGGTGCTCTTCATCGAGGGCGACGACACCCACTCGATAGACTCAAAACTCTACCCGCTCGTTTTCCCGGCATACACAGTCAAGGCTCTGGGCAGTTGCAACAAGGTCATCGAGGCCGTGCGGTCGTTCAACGGGCTCGAATCGTTTCACCACCTTGACAGCTACGGCATCGTAGACCGTGACCGCCGCGACGACTCAGAGGTGGCCTATCTGCGCGGGCGCCGCATACTTGTGCCTGCCGTAGCAGAGATAGAAAACATACTCATGCTCGAGGAAGTGGTGCGCACGGTGGCCGCCTGCCATGGGCGCGATGAAAACCGCGTGTTTCAGAAAGTGAGCAAGGCCGTCATCGCCTCTTTTGCCGGCGAACTGAAGGCCCAGGCGCTACTGCACACCCGCCATAGAGTGAAGCGCACTATGGAATACCGCATCGACGGGCGCTTCAACAACATCGCCTCGCTCGAGGAGCACATGCATGACCTTGTCGACAAAATCAATCCGCGGGGCTTATATGACAACTTCTGCCGCGACTTCCACCGATATGTGCAGGAAAAAGACTATCACTCGGTGCTGAGGGTATACAACCGCAAATCAATGATAAGCTCGAGCAATGTGGCCTCATTGTGTGGTGTGCACGGCAACCGCGAGGGCTACCCCGGTGCTGTGATAGAGATACTGCGCCGAGGCGGAGAGGCTGCCGAGAGAATACGACGCGCTGTGCGGGCCGACTTCGGTCTGTCGGAGAGCGACATGGGCGGACTTATCTCTACAAAAGAGACACAATCGCAAATACAACTGATTGACAATGAAAATCAAACCCTGGATTGAAGCCATGCGCCTGCGCACACTGCCTGTGTCGGTGGCCGGAGTGCTCATGGGCGCAGCCTGCGCGCTCGCCTATAACCCGACGGTGCGCGTGCTCCCCGGAATACTATGCCTGTTCTTTGCCGTGCTTGCACAGATAGCATCGAATTTCGCTAACGAATACTATGACTTCCGCAACGGGCTCGACCGCCCCGGGCGCGAGGGTCCGCGACGTGGCGTCACCGAGGGCGATATAACTCCTCGGGCCATGCTCACCGCCACCTACGCAACCCTTGGGCTGGCCTGCGCCGTAGGCTGCACTCTGCTTGTGTGGGGCAGCTGGTGGCTCGTGCCGGCCGGAATATTCATAGCCTTGGGCGTGGCCGCATACAGCACGGGGCCCTACCCTCTGTCGCATCACGCACTGGGCGAAGTTGCGGTTGTGCTGTTCTACGGCCTTGTACCCGTCACTCTCACTGCATATCTCATGAGCGGCAGCCTGAGCATTTATGCTGCCATGGTCGGAACAGGCTGCGGATTACTTGGAGCCAACGTGCTAATTGTCAACAACTACCGTGACCGCGACGATGATGCATCAGTGGGCAAGTATACCCTGGCAGTAGCACTTGGTCGACGCGCAACCGCAGCGCTGTATCTGATGCTCGGCATAGCGGCGCCTTTCTTCTGCGTTGCCGTGGGCGTCAACTCAATATGCATCCTCCGCGGAGCAATATGCGTAAGTCTCATCAGCTGGTGCGCCACCATCGCCATCTACCGACAACTGAAAGTGCGCTCCGGGGCAGCCCTCACCCCCCTGCTCGGCGCCACCGCCGTGGGGCTGCTCGTCTATGCTCTGGCACTGCTGACAGTAGTGCTATTCTGCCGCTGACACAATAATCGGCGTGGATTGCCGTTATAATAGGTAATCTCCAACTAATGAATAAGTAGCAGTCTTATAAGAATGTTCCGCATAATCTCCCTTCTCCTTGTCATGATAATGATGTCGGCAGGCCGTATGGCGGCTTTCGACACCTCACTCTACGCCACCGACTCGCGCCTGGCCTCAGGCAAGTGGGTCAAGATTGCCGTGCCCGCCTCGGGCATATACCGCATAACGACCTCCGACCTGCGTGGTTATGGATTCAAAGATCCATCGAAGGTATATGTATATGGTTACGGCGGTGCGCAGCTGCCGGCTGAGTTGTCGGTATCAAGCTACACCGACGATCTGCCGCCGGTGAGAGTGCAGCGCGACGCCTCAGGCATAATATTTTATGCACAGGGCCCCGAGCAGTACACCGAGCCCGTGCGCGGACACTTCGTGCAGACACATAACATCTATGACACCCGCGGATACTACTTCCTGAGCGACTGTGCGCCGGCCGACGATTTTGTTGCCGACATGCCGGCAACCGGCATAGCGGGCGCGGACGACAATGCTGCCACAAGCTGCACCGCAGTGGTTTATCACGAGCAAAATCTGGTGTCGGCAAGCAACAACGGCTGGCTGATGGTTGGCGAAGACTTCCGCTTCACCCCAACCCGCAACTTCACCCTGCACCTCCCCGACCGAGTAGAGGGCACCGAAGTGTGGATGCAGACGTCGTTTGTGCTCAAGACAGCCTCTCCGTCAAGCGGCGTTTTAAGCTTCACCGCCAACGGCACCACGCTGCCACAAAGCGCCGCCGACCGCATAAGCGGTATTGGCGACGTAAACGAAGTCGACGGTCGCGAAGGCCTGTCGCGACGCACATTCAATATCGAGGGCGAGCGCCTCAACATAGGCATCGCGCTCAGCGTCACGGGCAGCATACTGCGCGCAAATCTCAATTATATCACAGTCAACTACACCCGCAAATTGCGCCTGCGCACTGATGCTCCACTGATCTTCAGTACAGACCGCGGTAGCGTAACCCTTGACAATGCCGGCGACAAGACCGTGGTATGGGACATCACTGACCCTGCCGACGTGCAAGTCGTGAACACCACGATTGCCGACGGGAAAGCAAGCTGGACTGCCTCAGACAACAATATGCGCAGTTACGCCGCCTGGACATCGGGCACCGCGCTGCCCCGCCCTGTTTTTGTAGAACATGTCGCCAACCAAAACCTCCACGCCCAGACCGAGACACCCGACATGCTCATAATCACCCCGCGCCAATGGCGTGCCCAAGCCGAGCGTCTGGCCGACTTTCACCGCCACTCGGCCTCCGACCCGCTGAAAGTGGAGGTGGTGACTGATGCACAGATATATAATGAATTTGGCTCGGGATGCAGCGACGTGGGCGCTCTGCGCAAATTCTGCAAAATGGTCTATGACCGCGGACTCATCGACGGAGTTTTGTCGGGCGACTACACACGCAACTCTCAGCTGCGATATGTGCTGCTTATGGCGGCTCCAACCTACGACAACCGCCACATCGAGGCCGCCTCAAACTTCCCCACTCTGCCGGCATATTACCCCGGTCTGGCCTCATCACAGCTCGCAGCCGAGACAGGCTATGGCACCGACGACCTGCTGGCCATGCTCGACGACAATGCCGGAAACGACATCAATGGCGACCGCCTGCGTGTGGCCGTGGGCCGAATACCGGCACGCAGCACAGCCGACGCCACTGCTGCCGTCGACAAAATAATACGCTATGCCTCAGACAACAAGCGCACAGCGTGGAAAAACCGTGTGCTCCTTGTGGCCGACGACGGCAACGGGGCTATTCACGCCAAAGACATTGACCGCATGGCAAATGCGCTCCAGTCAACCGAAACACAGCCCTATATAATCGACAAGATCTATATTGACGCCTACGAGTTCACCGGTGGTGAATATCCCGGCGCAAGAGCCGATATGTATCGGTCGCTTGACGAGGGCGTGGTGTGGTGGAACTATGTCGGACATGCCAACACAACGTCGTGGACATCAGAGAACCTGCTAAATCTCAACGATATAAACACCATGTATCTCAAGCACCCGCCAATGCTCTACTCGGCCACCTGCCTGTTCTTGAAATGGGATGCCGACATCACCTGCGGCGGCGAGATACTGTTTAACGAACCCAATGGCGGCATCATAGGTGCAATTTCAGCCACACGCCCCGTATATATTACCCCCAACGGCAATTTCACCGAAGCACTCGGCGCCACAATAGGCACACGTGACACCGACGGCCGCATGCTCACCATAGGCGAGGTCTACCGGCGCGCTAAGAACCGTGTGTCTAATCTTGTGACTATGGCCAATAACCACCGGCGCTTCGTGCTGATGGGTGACCCGGCTATGCGTCTGGCGGTGCCTGACTACACAGCCGTGCTCGACGCAGTCGACGGTGTAGCGCTGGCCGACCCTGAGGCACAGGCAATTGTCGGTGCACACAGCAATGCCACCTTCTCGGGCCGCATCACCGATGCCAGCGGCAACCTGCTTGAAGACTTCAACGGCGTAGTGCTCGCTGACCTATACGACGCCGAGCAGAGCCTCATAACCAACGGTAACAACGACAAAGACCCTGTGAAGTATTCCTTTGACAAACAGGGAGGCCGACTCTTCTCCGGCGCCGCAAAGGTTGAAAACGGCCGTTTCGACATCAAAGTCTCCATGCCGTCGGACATAGCCGACAACTTCCGCCCGGCAGCTCTGTCGATGTATGCCTACACCGACGATGCCGATAATGTGCGCGAGGCCGCCGGTGTTAGCCGCGACTTCTATGTTTACGGCTACGACGACTCAGCACCGGCCGACACCGAAGCCCCGGTGATAAACACCTGCGTGCTCAATCACTCGGGTTTCTCCGAGGGCGATGCCGTGAACCCATCGCCGATGCTGCTGGCATCGGTGAGCGACAACGTAGCCCTCAACCTCTCTACCGCCGGCGTGGGGCACAACATGAGCCTCACACTCGACGGCGTGAAGATGTATAGCGACGTTGCCCAATACTTCACCCCTGCTCCCGACGGATCACCGGCAGGATCTATCGCTTATCCGCTTGATGGCCTCACCCCGGGCGAACACACGCTGCGTCTGCGAGTGTGGGACACATCGGGCAACCATGCCACCCGCACTATAGCATTCAATGTGGCCGAAGGTCTTGCTCCTGGTATTCTCGAGGTATTCTCCGATGCCAATCCGGCAAGCACCGCAGCAAACTTCTATGTGCGCCATGACCGCCCCGACAGTCGCATGGAGCTCACTGTCACCGTCTATGACCTTGCGGGCAGAGCTGTGTGGAGCAAATCGGTCACCGCGACCTCCGACATGACTCTGTCGGCCCCGCTGACGTGGGATCTCAACGACTACGCCGGCCGCAGGGTGCAGAGAGGCATTTATCTCTACCGGGCCGAACTACGCACAGCCGACGGCGGCCGCACATCGGCAGCCCGCCGCATAGCCGTCACCGCTCCCTGAGAGAATCATCTTTTATAAACCAGAGAATGTCATCCACCACTTTCAATACCCTCCAGAGCATAAAGCGTCGCTTCTTTGCAATGCGCAACGGCGTGATCGCCGACACAATGCGACGCGCCGGCGACAGCCACCGCATAATTTTCGGGCTCAATCTGCCTCAGATTGCCGAGATAGCCCGCGACCACTATGGCGACACCGCTCTTGCCGCACAGCTCTGGGAAAACCGCACCACACGCGAGAGCCGGCTCGCAGCTCCAATGCTCTACCCGCCGGCCCAGATGCCCATGCAGCTTGCCAAAGAATGGGCGGCAGATGCCTGCGGAAACGAGGAGACCGACATACTGTGCCACAAGTTGCTACGCCGCCTGCCTGGAGCATTAATGCTGCTCGACGATCTTGTCAAAGAGCAAGGAGCAACATACCTCACCATGCGTCTGGCGCTTAATCTGTTGCCTAAATCGCTCGACACAGCTCGGGCACTTGCTTGTGCGGCTCCAGACTCGCTGGGCGCCCTCCGTCGGCAACTTCAACAGGAAATCGAATTTCTGTCGGAAGACCCAATGTCGGCAGATTAACGTTTTTTTATCGTAGTGTGCCAACAGAGGTAAGGGAATTTTGTTAATTTTGTATTTCTAACCCTCCTTAACGAAGCAACGATGAAAAAATCCCTGACAATAATATTGATATTTTTCTGCGCATCCATAGCCGTGTCATGCGGCTCTCGCACAGTGGGCGCTGATGTCATCGACCGGGCGGAGCACGCCATGGCCCGCGGTGAGCACTCGGCAGCACAACGATGCGCCGACAGCCTCGTGCTCGCCGAGACCGACATGTTGTCGGCACTGTCGCCTTCGCAGCTGTGCCGACTGGCGCTTATATACAAGAAACTCGCCGACAACGCACTAACAAACGAAGACGTCAACACCGCCACGGCACTGCGCATCTACAAGATGGCATTCAGCCGCAGTGCTGACTCTGTAATAGTCTTCCGCCGCAGTCTCACTCTCGACGACGCGGCCGCTTTTGAGGTGCTGTCATCGCTCAACGCCGTGGCCGACACCCCGGTTGACCTCAATGCTGTGGAACCGGTAGACTCCACCGGCACCGAAACCGGCATCTACGACGATGCCGCGGTCTGCCACTGATTCTCCCCCCCCACTCAACTCTGTATCACCACATTCACACATCCATGAGCAAGCCCTCGTCAACATCCTGGCAAGACTCTCTGCAGGCATTTCTCGCCTCAAACCCTGATTTGCCTGCCGGCGACACAGCCGACACCACAGAAGATCAGACCAGCCAAAAGACTCCGGCTGCCCGCCTCGATATAATCTACGAGCGCAAAGGCCGGGCTGGGAAACCCGCCACCATCATCACCGGCTTCGACACAGAAACACCCGATGAAATAATTGCAGCTCTGGCGGCTGAAATGAAACGCTCAATGGGCTGCGGCGGCTCATGCCGCGGCGGCGAGATACTCCTGCAGGGAGACCGGCGCGAGGCTGCACTGAAAGCTCTGACTGCCAAGGGATACAAGGCACGGATAATATAAGCCCGAGGCCATGCTCACCATCTATAAAGCGTCGGCCGGCTCAGGCAAGACTTTCACACTCGCCCTCGAATATATCAAGGCTCTTTTGGGCGCAAAGCAGCCCGACGGGTCATATAAGCCCGCCGATTTGCGCCGCGAGCGCAATCGCCACCGCCATATCCTCGCGATAACCTTCACCAACAAGGCTACCGAGGAAATGAAGACCCGCATTATCAAGGAACTAAGCGATATAGCCGCATATCGCCCGGGGTGCGAACCCTCGGATTACGCACGTATTCTCGCTCCTTTCCTGCACTGCGACTATGAGACTTTGGCCGCTTCGGCGTCTCTTGCCCTTGAGCAGGTGCTGTTTGACTTCAACTTCTTCAACGTCAGCACCATCGACTCGTTTTTCCAACTTGTCTTGCGCACTTTCGCGCGCGAAGTCGACAAACCGGGCAACTTTGACATCGAGCTCAATGACTACTTCGCAATGTCGATGGCTGCCGCAATGATGCTGCGCGAACTCGACACAACCGAGCGCCCATACGCCACCCCGGTGGGGGCATGGATTCGCCGGCTGATGGAAGACAAGCTCGAAGCCGGCGACAGATTTGATGTCTTCAACACCGACAGCGGCGATAAAGGTGTGCACTATGCCATGGTATCGTTCTTAAGCAAAATGAACAATGAGGACTTCAAAGAGCATGCCACCGAGGTGATGCAATATCTTGAAGACCCGGGGCGCATAGACAATTTCCGCCGGCAGATGCTCACTGAAATGCGGCGCATCATTGCCGAGACTCAGGCTGCCGCCGGCAAGGTGCTTGCATTATGCTCGACAAACGGCATAGACCTCACGACCGAGAAGATGCTCAACAAAACCATTGTGAGCCGCCTCTATGACTGGGCTGCCGGAAACATCGACTGGACCGACTCCACATCAACCATCGCCGGAGTAGCCAACGGCTCAAAATCGGTGCTTACAGCCGACTACAAAAACGGCAAGAAAGCCGTGCTGAGCGGTCTGGAAGAACTGGCTACAAAGGCTGTGGTCACCTACACCTCATCGCGCACTATCATGCGCATTTATCCGCTTGTGCTCGACGGCATCTACTATCTGGGGCTGATGGGCCACGCAATGACCTACATCGACCGTTTCCGCCGCGATAACAACCTCATATTGCTCTCCGACACAAACGACCTGCTCGGGTCGATAATATCTACCTCCGACACGCCTTTTATATACGAGCGTCTCGGCGTGCAGCTGCACCACTTTCTCATCGACGAGTTTCAGGACACGTCGCGCATGCAGTGGCACAATCTGCGCCCGCTCCTGAGCAACAGCGAGGCTTCGGACCACGATAATCTCATCATCGGCGACGAGAAGCAGAGCATCTACCGATTCCGCAACGCCGACGCCGGATTGCTGCACAGTCGCGTGGCGGCTGACTTCCCACACAGCCACAAGCTGCGCGGCAATGATCCGGGCGAGAACACCAACTACCGCAGCCGCGAAAACATCGTGCGCTTCAACAATGCATTCTTCAGTCGTCTGGCAACGTCGCTCGGAGTTGACACCTACGGCAACGTTGTGCAGACTCCTTCAAAGACAGGCACTGGCGGCCTGGTGAAATTAATCACATGTCCAGCACCCAACAAGCAGGCATTCAACGCTTTTGCCCACGCTTATACGGCATCAGAAATACACCGTTTTCTCGCCGCGGGCTACAGGGCGTCTGACATAGCTATTCTCGTCGATCGCCGTCGCGACGGTGAAGCCATTGTCAACTATCTGGTCGCCAATCATCCTGATATCAAGGTGACTTCAGACGAGGCTCTGCTCGTGAACTCCAACTCCACCGTCAGGTTGATTGTGAGCGTGCTGCAACTTGTTGAAGCCTCGCGGCATAAAGAGCCGGCAACCGACTCACACGGCTATGCAGGTCGCCGAGAGGTCGCTCTGATAATTCAGCGCCTGCAATTTCTGCTGAGTACGGGTAAGAATCTCACCGAAGCCATAGACATCATAGTCAATGAAGGCACAGAGAGCGTGAGCCGCCGCATTGACAGTATCAACGAACACCGCAGCAGCACGCTCATGTCGCTGGTAGAGTATATCGAGGCAACCTTGGTTGAGCCGGCTGTGCGCGAGCGCGACAAGGCATTCATCATCGCTTTCAACGACTATGTTGCAGACTACTGCGCCACACATACAGCCGATCTACATTCCTTCTTGCGCTGGTGGCGGGTAAGCAGCAGCAAACTTGCCATACCGTCGGCCGAGGATACCGACGCCGTGAAGGTCCTCACGGTGCACAAGTCAAAAGGTCTGCAATATCAATGCGTGATACTGCCAAGCTTCATCACCGATATCGTGTCGTCGTTCCAGAGCGACTGGTATTCGGCAGTATCCCTCCCGGGCATAGCCCCCGACGTCATACCACCGATAATGTCGCTCAAAGCATCCGATATACTCAGCGCCGAAGACTCACCTTTCTGCACACAGGCTAAGATTTTCAGGGATGCCAATACGCTCGATGCCCTCAACCTGGCCTACGTAGCCTTCACTCGCGCCGTGTCGGAACTCACTGTCATCGGCGGAGGTAACCGCAGCGGCAGTGTGTCGCCGTGGCTCTCCGCAGGTACTGCTGACTTAGCCGACTTCGAGTCATTTGCTCAGGTTACGCGCGAGACAATTACTCCGGACACGCCGGAGCTGAATCCCGGAGACACAGAAGTTGAAGTTCTTCTGATAGGCTCACCTACAAAAAAATCAGCCGATGCCGACCGGCAGGCAAAAGACGAACAACGTCGGCGCGACATTCTTTCAGCAGCAAAGTTTGAGTCAACATTCCGCTCCGATCTCCAGCAGTTTACCTGCATACCGGCCGACGATGCCGCCGACTACGACGACACCACCGACTATATGGCCGCAGTGAGCGACACTTTCGTGGCAAGTGAGGAACGCGAACGCGGCGACATACTCCACCGCGTGCTCAGCCTCGTGCATGATCGCTCTGATCTTGAACATGCATTTGAGCGCGTGGCCTATTCACGACGTCTTGACCGCGAGCGCCGGCGCGAATACGCGGCGATTCTGCGACAAGCCTTTGCGACCGATAATCCTCTTATCGACAGATGGTTTGTAGACTTCAGTCACACACTCAACGAGCGCCCCGTATATCTTCCTGAACGCGAAATGACACTGCGCCCCGACCGCGTAGTATGCCACTCCGACGGATCTGTTGACATAGTTGACTACAAGTTTACATCGCGCCGCCACGACGACCACATCACACAGGTGCGCGGTTATCTGCGCCTGCTCAAGGCCATGGGATATTCCCAGGTGCGTGCATGGTTGTGGTATCTGCTTTCGGGCGACATCCTGGAGGTCACCGACTGACACAATAAAACCACCGCAAGACACGTTATTTCACCTATAAAGCTCTTTAATCAATCACTCAACAACAATAATCACACTCCTGACAATGAATTTGCAACGACCTATCGCCCTCCTGGCTTTCTCAGCGCTCGCGGCAGCCGGCTCAGCCGCCTGGGCATGCACAAGCCTCATAGCCACCAAGGGTGCCACCGCCGACGGCTCAACAATGATCACATACGCCGCCGACAGTCATACACTCTACGGTGAGCTCTACAATCAACCGGCCGCCGACCATGCCCCCGGATCTATGCGCAAGGTTGTTGACTGGGATTCAGGCCGTCTGCTCGGTGAGATTCCTGAGGTAGCACACACCTATGCCACAATAGGCAACATGAACGAGCATGGCCTCACCATAAGCGAGAGCACATGGGGTGGTCGTGAGGAACTGTATAACCCTGAAGGCATAGTAGACTACGGTTCACTGATATACATTACATTGCAACGTGCACGCACAGCCCGCGAAGCCATTGAGATCATGACCTCGCTCGTGCGCGACTATGGCTACGCCAGCGAAGGCGAATCATTCTCTATCGCTGACCCCAATGAGGCATGGGTAATGGAGATGATAGGCAAAGGCCCCGGCAACAAGGGAGCCGTGTGGGTGGCACGTCGCGTGCCCGACGGCTATATCAGCGGCCACGCCAATCACGCCCGCATACACAAATTTCCGCTCAATGACCCCGAGACACTCTACAGCCCCGACGTCATAGACTTCGCCCGCTCAAAAGGTTATTTCTCAGGCAAAGATGAAGATTTTGACTTCTCACGGGCGTATGCGATAACCGATTTCGGCGCCCTGCGCGGCTGCGTCGCACGTGTGTGGAGCTACTTCAACAAAATGACCGGCGGTGGTGTTGATGAATACATTGGCTGGGTAATGCGCGGCGAGGGCGAGCCTCTGCCTCTGTGGGTTAAGCCCGCCAAGCCCGTGAGTGTCGACGACCTCAAATGGATGATGCGCGACCACTTCGAAGACACCCCCATGGATATGACAAAAGACGTTGGTGCAGGCCCGTTCACCGTGCCCTATCGCTGGCGCCCGATGAACTACACCGTCGACGGCAATGAATATGTGCACGAGCGTGCGATTGCAACCCAGCAGACCGGATTCTCTTTTGTCTCACAGATGCGAGACGATCGCCCTGATGCCATGAAGGGTGTGCTGTGGTTTGGTGTCGACGACGCCAACACCTGCGTCTATGTCCCCATCTACTGCTGCGTCACCGAAGTGCCCTACTGCTACGCACCGGGCAACGGCGATATGCTCACCCTGTCGTGGGACGCCGCCTTCTGGGTACACAACTACGTAGCCAACCAGGCCTACAACCGCTACTCGCAGATGATTCCCGACATACGCCGCGTGCAGAACGGCCTCGAGGACTCGATAGCCGTGGCAGTGGCCGAGACCGAGGCCCGCGTGGCATCGCTTCCCGAACCGCAGCAGCGTCATGAGCTGGCGGCGCTCAGCGACTACTGGGCCAACCACTCGACCCGCGAGTTCAAGAAGCTCGGCGACTACCTGCTTGTCAAGTATATCGACGGCAATATCAAGAAAGAGACCGAACCCGGCAAATTTGCCCGTACTCCCGAAGGAATGTGCGTATCGCCCGTATTCGGAGGTTACGACGAGCAGTACTTCCGCAACGTCGTGCGCGACGCCGGTCCTCGCCTCAAGGTAACACAACCCACATTCGGCAAATAACCCGACACATCATCATGCCCCGTACATCACAGGAAATGCCCGGCGTTACCCTACTCGGTAGCGCCGGCACTCATTACCCCGACCGCTATGCCCCCGAAGTGCTTGAGACATTTG
>CAZAME010000046.1:0-11317 GCA_964486445.1 uncultured Bacteroides sp.
CATTTCCTGCACCTCATCGGGGCGACAGTTGGGCTTGTCAACCTTATTAATAACTACAACCGGCTTCAACCCCATCTGTATTGCCTTCTGCAACACAAAACGAGTCTGAGGCATAGGGCCTTCAAATGCATCGACAAGAAGCAAGCAGCCGTCGGCCATATTGAGCACGCGCTCAACTTCGCCGCCGAAGTCAGCGTGTCCGGGAGTGTCGATGATGTTTATTTTATAATCTTTATAGTTGATTGACACGTTCTTAGAGAGAATTGTAATACCACGCTCTCTTTCAAGGTCATTATTGTCGAGAATGAGCTCGCCGGCGGTCTGGTTGTCGCGAAAAAGATGGCCGGCCAACAACATCTTGTCTACCAAAGTAGTTTTGCCGTGGTCGACGTGAGCGATAATAGCTACGTTCCTAATCTTCTGCATAGGAGATAAATAGAGTTTTATGTCTTATCGGCCTGACTTGACGGCACAAATATTGCCTGCAGACCTTGTCATTTCAAGCTGCAAAGTTACTAATTTATTCATTAATCTCAGTCACAGCATGTGCGGAAAATGGCAAAAAGCATATCCGTGTGTTAATAGTCTTTAATTAGAGTATGAAATTTAAGCAAGTATGAAGCAAAATTTTTAACTTTGAAATCAGAAAAATCATCGGCAGAAGGCGTCGGCATTCCGAAAAAAATCGCTGATACGAACATTTGCGAGAACCTTTAGAGTTCGCCGGGCGTTGATTAGTGAAAGATTTGCTCATCAGCTTGAGCGATTTCTACACATTAAATGCATAAAACCGACCCTTAAAAAAAGTGATTATGACTGAGAACGACTACAAACGCAACTCCGCAACCGAGGCATACCGCCGCAGTAAGAGCCAGACCAATGTATGGCTCAGGCTCACATTTGGCATCTTTATGGTGCTGTTTTATGTAGCACTTGGTGTACTGTTATTCACCCCCGTCTTCAATATTCTTTTTGAAGGCATGGCATCGAGCGTAGCTTGGGTAAGATATGTGGTGGCTGTAGTGCTTATCATATATGGCTTCTTCCGTGGTTACCGACTATGGAAAGGTGTAAGTTATGAATATATTGATGAAGAATAATATGCGCGCAAATATCCTCTTATCTGTTGCCGTGGCCTTAATGGTTTCGGCAACTACGTCGTGTATGAAGTATCAGAAGCCCAATAGCGACACCGCTACTTCCGGCACCATGACCATTATGTGTGACAACTCGTTTGAAAACATCATGGAGCAGGAAATAGAGGTGTTCGAGTTCCAGTATCCCGAAGCACATATTTTGGCACGATACATCCCCGAGAAGGCTGCTCTTGATTCGCTCATGCAACTCAAGACCAAAACGGTGGTATTATCTCGCGATCTTACGAAAGAGGAAGTGAAAGCGCTGAAGAACAACCGCCTGATCGCTAAATCAAAAAAGATAGCTGTTGATGCCGTTGCTCTCATTGTCAATCCTAAAAACTCGGTCAGCATCCTCTCCAAGAGCGAAATCACCGATATTCTCACAGGCAAAGTCACCGATTGGAATCAGATAGAACCGAGCGACGCCGGTCCAATCAGTGTTGTGTTTGACAACAATCTCTCGAGCACACTGCAATATATGCGCGACTCTCTGATGGATAACCGTCCATTCGGCCCAAATGTATATGCTCAGGATTCTATTAAAGGTGTTTTCGATGCAGTTAGCAAGACTAAAGGTGCCGTTGGCATTGTTGGTGTAAGCTGGCTGTCGACCAATATGGACGGAGCCGAACTACCGATTGAAGACAATGTGCGTCAGCTCGAGAGCGACGAACCAACACAAGTGCAGGAATTCACCGGCGACATAAAGGTGCTCAAGGTGCGCCGCGACGACGACATACATGCATATCAACCCTATCAGCAGTATATCTACGACGGCTCATATCCTCTGTTCCGCCAGATATATATGATTACCGTTGGAGCAAACGGAGGTCTCAATCATGGCTTCTATTCCTTCGTTACCGGCAAGATCGGACAGAAAATTATCCTGCGCACCGGCATTTGCCCGGCTGTTATATCTCCCCAGGTCGTGTCGCTCGAACGAGAATAATCTCACCCCATCTACACAATATATAAAGCATAATCAACGTATACATATTATATATCTACAATTGACCAATTAAAGAATCAAATCTCAAAAAACCGAAATAACACAGACAGAAATGAAATCAAAACTTCTTCTATCCCTCTTCATGGGTGCGTCGCTGATTTCTTCGGCAAACGGCTACAAAGACGGCATTGAATACTTCAAAGCCGACCAGTTTGAAAACGCCAAAGACATCCTGCTGCGCAACATCAACAACTCCGACACCGACAAGGCTCTGAGTTACTACTACCTCGGCGCTATCGACCTGCGTGACGGCAAGAAGGCCGAAGCTAAGGCAAACTTCGACAAAGGTGTATCGGCAAACCCTTCATGCTCATACAACTATGTTGGTCTCGGTCAGCTCGCCCTGCTCAACAATGATGTGAAGGCTGCTGAAGACTACTTCAAGAAAGCCCTGTCTTTCAACAAAAAAGACGCTGCAGTGTGTGTGCTCATCGCCCGCGCATATTATAGCGCCGGCCCGGAGAAATACGCTAAAGAAATTACAAAGAATATTGATAACGCCCGCAAGTACTCAAAGAACACCGAACCTTCAATTTACATCTTTGAGGGCGACGTGCTCATGGACCAGAAGCAGGTGGGTGATGCAGCTGCCCGCTATGAGAATGCTATCTATTACGAAGACAGCAATTCAGAAGGCTATGTGAAGTATGCCAACGCTTACTTCCAGGTTAACCCCGAATACGCAATTCAGAAGCTCGAAGAGCTCAACGCCAAGCAGCCCACATCGGCCCTTGCTCAGCGCGAACTCGCAGAGAAATATTATGAAAACAGCCAGTGGCGCAAGGCTTCGGATACCTACGGCAAGTATATCCAGAACCCCAACCACTTCCCCGAAGACCGCTCGCGCTACTCTGTGCTGCTCTACTACAACAAGAGCTATCAGCCTTCTCTCGAAATCGCCGAGTCTTATCTGGCAAATGATGCCAATGACTTCCTGATGAACCGCATGAAGATGCTCAACCTTGCAGCTCTCGGCAACAATGAAGAAGCCAAGGCCGCAGCCGAGAAGTTCTTCTCTCTGAAAGGCTATTTCACCGGCAACGACTATGTAACATACGCCGATGTCCTCACCGCTCTCGGTGATCCCGATGCAGGTGTCGCTATCATCGAAAGAGGTGCCAACGATCTCTCTGACAACCTCCCCATGCAGCAGAAACTCTCAGAGACCTATCTCAATGCAAAGCGCTACGGCGACGCTGCCACTGCATTCGACAGATACATCAACACCAAAGCTGCAAAGGAAGATATCACCGTAGCTGACTACTTTGCTGCCGGTGGCCGCTACCTCACTTACGCTGCTTCAACCGATTCTGTTCCTGAAGCTGCTGAAGCCGCTTCAAAGGGTATAGCTTATATTGATAAAGCTCTTGAGCAGCAGCCCAATAACCCCAGCCTTGTCCGCCGCAAAGCTCAGCTGATCATGGTTGGTAACGGCAAGGAAATGAATCTTGACGCAGCCAATCAGTATCTGCGCCTGCTTGAACTCCTCGACCTCAACCCCGACGGCAAGAACCCTGCAAACAGCAACAACGACATTGCATATTACAAAAACGCCTACCAGATGCTCGGTCTCTACTACGACGGCATCAAAGACAAGGACAATGCAGTGAAGTACTTCTCGCTCATGCTTGAGCTTGATCCTGAAAACGAAGCAGTCCGCAACTATATCGAAAGCGCAACCGCTTCAAAATAAGGTTATATATAGCCTGATTAAGAATCTACATACACAAGAGGCGTGCCAACAATGGCACGCCTCTTTGTTTTTTGTTACAGCCGGGCATGGTGCTTTCTCATGTCAGGCAAAAATGCTATCTTTGCGCTATCGCGGCAGCAAACCCCTCTGCCCAATCCACCGACAATACGATGAAGCAAAGATTACTCAGGCTACTGCTCATATATATAGGTTTTATAGCCGTTTTCCAACTGGCTAAACCAATATTCATGCTGTGCAACGGCGACACATATTCGGCTTTTACATCCGCCGAATGGTGGTCAGTGCTCTTGCCCGGACTGCGCATGGATTGCTCAATGGCAGCGTATCTCACAATAATCCCCGGCTTCATGATTGTGGCAAGTGCGCTCACCCGTAGCCGCTGGCCCGAAACAACCCTCACGGTATGGAGATACACTGCAGCAACGCTTATTGTGCTGACAGTTATGACAGATGCTGTGCTCTATGGCTATTGGCACTTCAAGCTCGACACCACCCCGATTTTTTATTTTCTCACATCGCCGTCTGCTGCAATGGCTTCGGTTGACTCATGGGTAATATGGGTGGGCATAGCGGGAGCCGCTGCACTGAGTTTCGGACTTGGGCGCCTGTACGGTCTGCTCTGGAATTCCATAAAGCCCACATACCCCGATAACAAAAAGCAACGCATAACAACAGCAATAATATGCACCATTGCGACAGCCGCACTGTTTATACCGATTAGAGGCGGCTTCACCGTGTCGACAATGAATCCTTCTGCTGCATACTTCAGCACCCGTCAGGAGCTCAATCATGCAGCCGTCAATCCAATGTTCTCACTGCTGTACTCAGCAACCCATCAGAATAACTTCGCCAAAGAATTCCGGTTCTTCTCTCAGGAGGAGAAAGACCGCATACTGGCTACACGCAAGCCGGTCACCGAGTCGTCAGACTCCACACGTCTGCGTCTGCTCGATGTAGAGCGCCCCGACGTCTATATCATTATCCTCGAGAGCTTTTCAACTCACCTCATGCCCCTGCTCGGAGGCCAGCCCGTAGCGGTGAATCTCGACTGGATTGCCCGCGACGGTATAACTTTCACCAACTTCTATGCATCAAGCTTCCGCACCGACCGAGCCTTACCGGCCATACTAAGCGGCTATCCGGCTCAACCGAGCACCTCAATAATGAAGTTTGTGGAGCGCACCGACAATCTGCCGTCTATAGCCCGAACACTGCGCGACTCTCTCAATTATCGCACAGCCTACTACTATGGAGGCGATATTCACTTTGTCAATCAGAAAGCCTATCTCGTCAGCTCAGGTTTTGAAACCATCGTGAGCGATAAAGACTTCCCTATCTCACGACGACTCAGCAAATGGGGCGCACACGACGAATATGTCTTTGCCCGCATGATGGCCGACATTGAGGCCGACACCATAGCCAACTCAAAACCGGTTATGCGTGTGTTGCAGACATCAAGCTCACATGAGCCTTTTGAAGTGCCCTTTGAGGCACCACAGTTCAGCGACCAACGCGCCGTGGCCTTTGCCTACACCGACAAGTGCCTCGGCGACTTCATGCGTAGCTTCCGCAAGAGTCCAAAATGGGATAACGCGCTGATAGTGATTGTGCCCGACCACTATGGGGCATATCCGCGCGACCTCACCGACCCGGTGGAGCGCCACAGAATACCACTTGTGCTCACCGGCGGAGCTGTGGCGTCATCTGCTCCGATGACATTGGCTATGCCTGCAGCGCAGAGTGATATTGCCGCGACATTGCTCGGACAGCTTTGCATCTCGGCCAAGGCATTTCCTCTCAGCCACGATTTTCTCGATGCTGCTGTGCCGCAATATGCCTTCTTCAGTGAGCCTGATTTCGCCGGCATAGTCACATCCGCAGATACGGTTGTGGTGTCAACCCGCAAAGCCGACGAAGTAATAATGGGTAAACCAGGCGCCAATGCCGACTTTGCTCGCGCTTTCCTCCAGAACATATACGACGATCTGTCGCAACGATAAACGTTATCACAACCCTATACTACTCCCCATGCTTGACACCCTCATTAACATCGACACCAACATATTTCTCGCCCTCAACTCTCTGCACGCGGCATTTTTCGATGCTTTCATGTACGTCTTCTCTTCACGATGGGTGTGGGTGCCGACATATATGGTTATTGCCGCCGTCATTATTCGCCTTTTCGGATGGCGCAACGGCATATTTGTGATATTATGCGCTGCCACGGCAGTTGCCCTGAGCGATCAGACATGTGCGTCATACATACGCCCTATTGTCAAGCGGTTGCGCCCGGCTAATCCCGACAATCCCATCAGTGCGCTCGTGCACATCGTCAACGACTATCGCGGAGGCAAATATGGCTTCCCCTCATGCCACGCGGCAAATACTTTTGCCTTCGCCACATTCATTGCTCTTGTTTTCCGCAACCGTTGGGTCAGCATGACCGTGGTGCTATGGGCGATCTTCAACTGCTACTCACGCATATATCTTGGAGTGCATTACCCCGGCGATCTGCTCGTGGGCGGTTGCATCGGTGCGCTCTACGGATGCCTGATGTTTGGCGTAATGAGCGCCTGCGTGAAGTATCTGTCATTCTTCAGCACTCCTAAACGACAGTTCTGCAACACAGCAACCTACCGACGCGTGTGCCTATTTATACCCGCCATCGTGGTAGCCACCGCCACCGGAATTGCCATTTATGGCACAATCACATTATTTTGCTGAATCGAGTCGATGCCACTTCTCGATAAGCTGTGACATATCCTCGGGAAGCGGTGCCGTAAAAAACATTTCTTCGCCGGTGCGCGGATGCACGAATCCGAGAGTGCGGGCATGCAATGCCTGCCTGGGGCAAACCTCCATGCAATTGGCTATAAACCGCTTGTAATTAGCCGACGTATTGCCGCGCAATATTTCATCGCCACCATATCGGGCATCATTAAACAAGGGATGACCGATATGACGCATGTGCACACGTATCTGGTGTGTGCGACCTGTTTCAAGCACACATTTCACCACCGACACATGACCGAGATTCTCCATGACCGTATAATGTGTGACGGCATGCTTGCCAATCTCGCTGTCTGGCGGGTAAACGGCCATCTGCAGCCTGTCGCGCAGCGATCGGCCTATATTGCCCTCAATGCGGCCCTGTTCGGGCGATGGCACACCCCACACCACAGCCACATACTCGCGCTTGGTGGTTTTGTTGAAAAACTGCTTACCCAGATGAGTCTTTGCATCAGGAGTCTTGGCAACCACGAGTAGCCCGGAGGTATCTTTATCTATGCGGTGCACGAGCCCCATGCGCGGGTCATTGACATCGTAGTCGGGATTATCCTTGAAGTGATATGCAAGTGCATTGACAAGAGTGCCGTGATAATTGCCATGGCCCGGATGCACCACAAGCCCCGCAGGCTTATTCACAACCAGCACATCGTTGTCTTCATACACAATATCGAGCGGTATGTCTTCTGCAAGAATCTCAAACTCATATCGCGGGCGATCCATCACCACGCTCACCACATCGAGCGGCTTCACGCGATAGTTGCTCTTCACCGGCTTGCCGTTGACAAGAATACACCCCGCCTCGGCAGCCTGCTGCACCCTGTTGCGCGATGATTTCTGCAAGCGCTCTACAAGAAACTTGTCGACGCGCAACAACGCCTGCCCTTTGTCGGCCACGAAGCGGAAGTGCTCATAAAGGCCGTCGGCCGATTCTTCAGCCTCATCCATCTCCGACGCATCTGAGGGCAAGACCTTGATAGTGTAAGCCTGCCGGCTCTCTTCCTCCTTCATCACCCGTCTATCTCGTTTTGATCAGTTGAGAGCGAGTCAGCTTGCGACTCTGCCTCCGTCGACACAGCTTTTGTAACCACCACACGCACTTTGGCAGTGACCGGTATTACCGACCCCATGTCGATGCGCGATTGATTGTAATAAACACCTTGCACAAGATCATCAAACGTGCCCGGCACATAGTCAACCGTCACGTCTTTCAGACCAAGCCCCTGAAGATATGCTACAGCCTGCCGCGAAGACACATCTTTCAGCGGAGTAGCAATCTGCACTTTGCGGGGCGACAGAGCATTGATGGTTACATAGACAGTGCGCCCGGGTTTTACCGTAGTATGCGGTCGTGGCCATGACTCGGTCACCGTGCCCGGTTTTGAGGCTGAATCATACACCGAGTCTGTCACCTCTATGCCAAGACCGTTTTCAGCCAACAGACCGGCGGCAGTGTTGTAAGATACCCCCTTGATATCGGGCACTACTGCCGTTTTGCCGTGCTCTGTCCAGATGTCAAGAAAAACCTGCGTGAGAAGCACCAGAAAAACACCGGTGACTATTACAAGCAGTAAATGACTGATTATCGGATGCTTTTGATAGAAACCGGTCATGGTTCTACCTATCTTCTTGCTATTAATATTTTCAGGAATATTCATGATTTGCCGACAAGTGGGTTATCACGGCAAAGATACAAAATATTGTTTATTACAGCAACCTCCGGCCGCTAATCATGGAAACAGAACAAGAGTTGAGCAGCCTTGCAAGCGGTCTGCTCAACTCTTGTTTTTATGTAAGCCGATTGATCGGGTGTTAGATCTTGACGTTCACCGTGGTTATCGGGCCGAGGAAGGGAGACGTTGCTGCTCCGATCACGTTGATGTCATATACTCCATGCTGCACGTCGGCCGGATTGGCAACACCAGGCAACGTCATGTTGATATTTGCCCAGCCAAGAGTGTGCATGGCATACTGGTTAAGGCAGATTTCCTGAACTGTGCTCAGAAATTTAGAGGCCACGCTGGCCGAGGCGGCAGTAGTCTTCTCCAACAGATCGTTAGCCCACGCCGGCACCAGTACTACATTCCACAGATTGGTGAAGTAGCGCGGATTTTGAGCATTGCCCCAGATATGTGATATCTTATAATTAATGAATACCACTGATTGCCCGGCACTTACGTCATAACCGGTCTTCTCGCGGATCACTTCGCGCACCTTGGCATTGCCATTATTGTCTATCAGGCACTTGCTGTAGCCGCATTGGGCGACGCACGTGACACCCTTCACTCTTTGACCCTGATATCTTGCCGGGATAGGATCGTTGCTCTTATATAAGCCCTCTATTTCATTAAACCGACTTTTCACCACATCAGCCGTGAAGAAATATGAAGCAGCAATAGCCTTGCGTATAAAAGCTTTTTCGCCACCCAAATCCTTGATCAACGACTCTACACCGTCGATGTGATAAGCCTTGATGATGCTCTTCACTTCGTCCACAGCAGTCTTTTTGCCATTCCGGCAATCAACGATCAGCTTATCAAGATAATCCAGAAAAGCCGACACGTAAGTTTTATAACTCCGCGAGAGCGAGCCAAGGTTGCTTCTCATCTTCAGTATCTCCGCTTGCAATCGGCTAAAATCTCCCTCGATCAGCAGTTTTGGGAAATCACGCTCAAATTCGGCTCCTCCGGGCATAGCCTTAAATCCCTTATGAGGGCAATACTGATTGGCCGTCTTCAGCTTCTTCCTTCCAAGATATATGCTGTAAATAGCGCTTAGAAACTTATCCATGATGATTTTTATATTCTATATTTGTTGAATCGAGAAGTTTTTAGAAATCCGTCTCAATATAAGTTCTACTACTGCCCCATTTCGATTTATATGCCTCAAGGCTTCCTTTTGGTATATATATTGTTGCATCCGCCGGAATTGAAGCAGAACTAAGAGAACTAAAAGTCGGAGGATTTGGAGACTTAGAATAAATGGTTTTCAAATTTTTACAATTAAAAAATGCTGAGGACGCAATAGACTTTACATTTGATGAGAACGAAACTTTTTCTAACTTACTGCAGTAATCAAAAGCAGAATAACCTATATCAGTTACTGTTTCTGGAATTATTAATTCAATCAAACCAGTCGATGAAAACGCGTACCTTCCTATCTTTTCAAGCCCTTCAGGTAGTGATATAGATGCCAATGATGTACAATGGTTAAAGGCATTACCTTCAATTTCTGTTAACGTACTCGGCAATTTAACATCCTTTAATTTATCACATTGTTCAAAAATATTTTTCGGCAGTACCGTTATAGTCTCTGGGATTGTTACACTTTCCCAATTAGTAGATTTAAAAGCCCCATCTCCTATCTTCTTTATGTTAGCTAGAGATATGGGAGATAACGATGTACAACCAGAAAAGGCATATTCACCAATTTCTGCTAACATAGGAGGCAGATATATATTTTTCAACTTATTACAACTAATAAAAACTTGTGATGGTAAGGCCGTTATTGTCGACGGTATTGCAATATTTTCTAATCCGGTGTGGCTGAAGGCATTCGCTCCAATTTCTGAAAGTCCATCAGGTAATATTATGGTAGACAATGAGTCACAATGATAAAATGCATACTTACCTATTGTTTTTACCTGTTTGGGTATTTCGATTGAATGAATGGATACACAATAATTAAAAGCATATTCACCAATTTCAGTAACTCCACTTGGAATTTCGAATTCAGTAAGACGAGGTTGAGAATAAAACAATCTTTCCTTCAATTTTTTTAAACTATTTGGTAGAATAATGCTGGTAAGTTGAACGTCTATAAAATATCCACCGCCTGACGTTTTTTGATACCAAAACAATTGTTTCTCTATATTAGTCAACGGGGTCTTGAATACAATGTATCCCTTATTATTTACAAATTCATGGCTCTTGATTTCTGCATCGAAATATGAATTGTCTAATTGTGAATTGTCTAATGTAATAATTTCATTATGTATGTTAGAATATATTATAGCATTATCGTTTTGGCTGTAGTCATACTTCATTATCAGTGTTGTTTGCACTGGCTCATATCCATCTGCATAGAATAACAACGTAATTGCCGGATTATCTGAGATTGTTGTGCCTGCTGTTATCTCTATTGTGCCGGTATTAGCCGTTTTTGATTTAACATTCACGGTGAACCCGGTTGCATGTGCTACTACTACATGTACCGGTTTATTATTGTTACCAGTCACGGTGTAATCAACCGTAACGGTCTTGTCAAGCCATACAGGGATATTGACGTACTGCGACAACTTCACTTTCAGTGCGCCGCCTGTGGATTTCTGAATGGTTATGACTGAGCCATCGGCCAAAGTAAAGTAAACCGAGTCATCATCCTGGGTTACAGAAATAAAGAATGAGTCGCCGTCTTTGCCATCCTTACCATCGGCTCCATCTTTACCATCGGCGCCGTTCTGGCCGTCTTTACCATCCTTGCCATCGGCACCGTCTTTGCCATCAGCACCCACGGCGGGGCCGAGATCGGTCCACGATGCTCCATTATCAACAGAGATAAACCAATGCCCGTCTTCAATCTTCAGTTTTGGGGTGATGCCATCTTTGCCGTCAGCTCCATCTTTACCATCGGCGCCGTTCTGGCCGTCTTTACCATCCTTGCCATCGG